>NZ_CP013659.2:300000-600000 GCF_001465795.2 Planococcus rifietoensis
GTGGCAGGAGTCATCATCACTGATGCGTCGATGTCGATGAACGTCGCAGAAGCATTCCAGGCGAACCATATCCCGCTGGTCTTTTTCAATCGTAAACTGACGAGCAGCCAATTCCACTCGGTGTGCTGCAATAACTTGAACGCCAGCCGGAAAATCGCAGAGTACCTGGTGGAAAGTGGAACGGGGCCGATGGTGTATATTTCCGGAAATGAAGACACTTCGACAAGCCGAGAACGTGAACAAGGCTTTGCGGAAGTGTTGGCGCAACGAGGCATCGCCTACAAAAAGTACAGCTCGGATTTCAGCTATAACGGAGGCTACGAAACCGCTCAGAACATCCTGTCGGAAGGGATGGTTCCGACTGCTGTTTTTGCGGCGAACGATATCATGGCACTCGGCGTCATGGATGCTTTCCGCAAGCAGGGAGTCAAGATTCCGGAACAGGCAAAAGTGATCGGGTTCGACAATATCGAAATGGCTTCTTGGCCAGCGTATGAACTGACGACGTGGGAGCAGCCGATCGAAAAGATGGTCGATGAAACGGTAAATTATTTGTTAGGGGAAATCAGTGAATATACAGGCCAGGCGCAGTCTGTCGAGGTCGAAGGAAGCTTTGTGGAAAGGAAAACTACGTAAACAGTGGTTGACTTTCTGAAATAATTAAAATATTCTTGTTCTTAATAACATATTTGCATACGTATTCAAGTAAGCGCTTTATTCTATTTTGAATACGTATGCAAGAAAATGAAGATGGAGGTTTTCATAATGGTCAAAGTATTGAAAGCAGGCAAATCAGCAGAAGAAGTGAGTGCAAACGATTCAAAAGTTTCGCAGATCGTTTCAGAGGCGTTAAAAGATGTGGAAACGCGCGGCGATGCGGCGGTTCGTGAACTGTCCGAGAAATTCGATAAATGGGCACCTGAATCATTCCGCTTGTCGGATGCGGAAATAAATGAAATCGTTTCCAAAGTTCCAGAGAGCGTCATCGAAGACATCAAGTTCGCACAAAAGAACATCAAAGCGTTCGCCGAAGCGCAGCTCGATTCCTTGAATGATGTGGAAGTGGAACAAATTCCAGGCGTCATTTTGGGACATAAAAACATTCCGGTCAACAGCGTCGGCTGCTACATTCCAGGAGGGCGCTATCCAATGGTCGCTTCCGCTCATATGAGCGTTTTGACGGCTAAAGTGGCAGGCGTCAAACGCGTCATCGCGTGCACACCGCCTATTAACGGCGAGATTCCACATGCGACTATCGCAGCTATGTCCCTTGCCGGAGCGGATGAAATTTACCTACTTGGCGGCATTCAGGCAATGGGCGCGATGGCGATCGGCACGGAAACGATCGAAGCGGTCGATATGATCGTCGGGCCAGGCAACGCGTTTGTTGCGGAAGCGAAGCGCCAGCTTTACGGCCGCGTTGGCATCGACTTGTTCGCAGGGCCGACCGAAACTTTGGTCGTTGCCGATCATACGGCGGATGCGGAAATGGTCGCAACGGACATTCTCGGACAAGGCGAACATGGGCCGACTTCACCAGGCGCATTAATCACGACTTCAGAACAACTCGCAAATGAAACCGTCAAAGAAATTGAACGCCAATTAGAGACTTTGCCGACAGCAGACGTCGCGCGCGTGTCATGGGACGATTACGGCCAGATCCTGCTTGTCGATTCCATCGAAGAAGCACGCATCGAAGCGGACCGTTTGGCGTTTGAGCACGTTGAGATCCTGACGGAAGACCCGGATTATTTCCTAGAGCATATGACCAATTACGGCTGCTTGTTCCTCGGGCCGGAAACGAATGTGGCATATGGCGACAAAGTCATCGGCACGAACCATACCTTGCCGACAAAAGGCGCAGCACGCTACACCGGCGGGCTATGGGTCGGGAAGTTCATCAAGACCGTCACATACCAGAAAGTAACGACACCGGAAGCGAGCGCCTATATCGGGGAATATGCCGCGCGCTTGTGCCAATTGGAGAATTTCGCAGGGCATGCCGAGCAGGCACTCCTCCGCGTCAGAAGATACGGCAAGAACTAATTCTATTTAGGTGGTATGGGAGGAATAATAGATGCTCGGTTTAATCGGCATGTTTGGTGGATTGATTTTACTCATTGTCCTGACGATGCGCGGTATGAACTTGCTGATTGCAGCGCCGCTCACGGCATTGTTTGTGGCAGTATTGAACGGTTTGCCTTTATTCCCGCAGCTGGCGGGAGAAGGGGCGGCCAATTATTTGACGAATTACATGGATGGCTTCACCGGCTTTATCGCGTCTTGGTATTTGATGTTCCTGACCGGGGCAATTTTCGGGAAAGTGATGGAAGACACGGGCGCTGCCGACAGCGTATCGCGTTGGATCGTCGGCAAAATGGGCATGAAACGCGCAGCGCTTGCGGTCGTTCTCGCCTGTGCCGTCCTTACATATGGCGGCGTCAGCTTGTTCGTCGTTGCCTTCTCGGTATATCCGATGGCACTCAGCCTCTTTAAGCAAGCGAATTTGCCGCGCCGCTTTATTCCAGCGGCACTCGCTTTTGGCTCGACGACATTCACTATGACGTCTGCCGGATCTCCGGAAATCCAAAACTGGATCCCAATTGAATTTCTTGGCACTTCGCCATATGCCGGCTGGGAAGTCAGTGCGATCGTCGCGGTCTTCATGATGGTCTTCGGTTATTGGTGGCTGACGAAAATGATCAATAAAGCGAAATCAAAAGGTGAAGAGTTCGAGTCGCGCTCGACCGACCCGAACAACGAATCACGTAAGGAGTTGCCAAACCCGCTCCTTAGCATGCTTCCACTCCTGATCGTCCTTGGCTTCTCGTATATTTTCCATGATTCGCTCGGCACTTCTGCGTTGATCATCGCCTTGACCGGCGGAATCATTTCGACGTGCTTGATCAACATCAAATTCATCCGCAATTTGAGTAAAGCACTCGGCGACGGCGCGATGGGGGCGGTCATTGCGATCGCCAACACCGCTGCGGTGGTCGGTTTCGGCGGAGTTGTCAAAGCGACGCCATCTTTTGAAGCAGCCGTCGATGTCATGACCGGCATCCCAGGCAGCCCATTGATCGGTGGGGCACTGGCCGTCGCAGTTATCGCCGGACTCACCGGATCGTCTTCCGGCGGGCAGGCGATTGCGCTTCCTTTGCTCGCGCCTCATTACCTTGATATGGGCGTCGATCCGGAAGCTTTGCACCGGACCGTGTCGATTTCATCCGGCTCGCTTGATTCCTTGCCTCAGGGCGGCTATGTCGTCACGACGATCCGCTCGATCGCAGGGGAAACCCACCGCGACGCTTATCCGGCATTCGGCGCATTGTCTGTCGTCGTGCCGCTGCTCGGGGCTGTACTTGCTGTGATTTTGTTCTCAATCGGTCTATAAGATTTATATGCCCAACAGCTGTCCCAACCGGAAGTTGTTGGGTTTCCTTATATCATTCATTCTAACAAGAGGTGAACTCATATGGAGAAATTGACAATACTCGGAGCGGGGACGATGGGGCATTCGATTGCCCTGTCCGCCGCTTGGTCCGGCCAGACGCCGACCGTTTACGGCATAAACGAACAAGACGTGGCGAACGCGGACAAAGGCTTGGCGCAGAAACTTGCCGTCATGGCCGACAATGGGTTATTTGATAAAAATGAAGCACAGGAAATCCGCAGCCGAATCCGCTTTACGACATCTCTCGAAGAAGCGATACAGCATGCAACATTCATTCTGGAAGTCGTCCCTGAAAAACTGCAATTGAAACGCGAGTTGTACAAGCAACTGGAAGGTTTGGTCGATCCGTCGGCCATTATCGCGAGCAATACGTCCGGCTTTAAGCCTTCGCTGCTCGCTGAGGAGATGGCACATCCAGGGCGCTTCATCGTCGCCCATTTCTGGAATCCAGGACATTTGATTCCGCTTGTCGAAGTTGTTAATGGCGAACAGACCGAAGTGGAGACGACCAAGCGCACGATGGCTTTATTAAAGTTGATGAATAAAAAGCCGATTTTGTTGAACAAAGAACTGCCGGGATTCATCGGCAACCGCCTGCAATACGCACTGTTTCGTGAAGCACAGGCGCTGTTGGACGCGGGCGCTGCGAGCAAGGAAGACATCGATGCCGCGGTAACATACAGCATTGGGCGGCGGCTTCCGGTGACAGGGCCTTTAATGACAGCAGACATGGGAGGACTCGACGTGTTCTCGGCCATCTCGAATTATTTATTCGAAGAGTTATCGGACGATCAGCGCTCTGGGGAAATCTTGTCGCAGTTAGTCGAACAGCGAAAGCTCGGCGATAAAACCGGCGAAGGCTTCTACAACTGGGAGCCAGAAGTGTCCGAAGAAATCAACCGCAAACGCGAACAAACCTTAATCCAGTTTTTGAAAAACGATTTGGAACAGGAGGGCTAAGATGAATAGCTATTTCTCGGAACTGAAAGGGCAGACGGTCGTCGTCACCGGCGGCAGCAAAGGCCTCGGAAAAGACATTGCGCTGACGTTCGTTGAACTCGGCGCAAACGTCGCGATTTCCGGAAGAAACCAAGAAGCGCTCGATGCCACGCTCGAAGAACTGCGCGCCCATAACCCAAACTGCCTCGCGGTCGCAGGGGATTTGAGCGATATTAGTGAAGTGAGAAAATTGATCGACACCGCTGCAACTGAGTTCGGCACAATCGATGTGCTCGTCAATAACGCCGGTGTCAATATTGCGAAGCCTGCGATGGAAGTAACGGAAGAAGATTGGGATACGGTGCTCGACTTGAACTTGAAATCCGCCTTTTTTGCGAGCCAGGCGGCAGCGAAATACATGCTTGCACAAAACAGCGGCCGCATCATCAACATCGCGTCGCAAATGGCGTTTGTCGGCTACATCAAGCGCGCCGCTTATTGCTCGAGCAAGGGCGGCATGGTGCAGATGACCAAAGCGCTTGCGGTCGAATGGGCTAAGCACGGCATCCGCGTCAACGCCGTTGCACCGACATTTGTTGAGACGGAGTTTACGGAGAAGCAATTCGAGGACGCCGCATTCAAAGAAGACGTCAACCGCCGCATCCTGTTCGACGGCCTGTCGCAGCCGAAAGATACATCCGGCGCGGTGTTGTATTTGGCGTCTAATCTATCGAACTTCGTAACTGGCGAGACGATCAAAGTCGACGGTGGCTGGACAGCGATTTAAGAAGAGTGGTTTTATACTTCTTGGGTGGCATGTAGATGAAGGTAGCTAGGGTTTGGGTGTGAAGAAATTACGATGTGCTAATTGTGCATGCTATTGGTAGTCGCTGCCTTGCTTTGGGTTGAGCTCCCGCAGTAAGCCAAGAAGGACACTTGTCTTACTGCTTCGCTTCACCCTTGACGCTCGGTAGCTGAGAGATTTCATTGCAGGCAGGCTGTTTAGATTGTTGTGCTTCTCTAATCAGTTGCCGGCTAGCGGGGGAATCGCTTCCCGGGACAGGCTTGAAGTAGATAGTGAGAGTTTGCATGTCAAACTGCTTTGGCATTCGATTTGGGTGTCATGTGGGTTGTCGCTGCCTTGCTTTGGGTTGAGCTCCCGCCGTAAGCCAAGAAGAACACTTGTCTTACGGCTTCGCTTCACCCTTGACGCTCGGCAGCTGAGACATTTCATTGCATGAGGCTGTTTAAATTATTCTGCTTCTGTAGTCAGTTGCCGGCTAGCGGGGAAATCGCTTCCTGGGATGTAGCGACCGGCACGTTGATGCTTGAGTTGAGAATTTTGGTGATGGATCATAACTAAGTATCCTCTATATACCAAAGATGACTTGAACTATAGAATGTAAGGCGATTTCACACTTTCTATCGAGTGGACAGAAGAAATTTTCTTCATCTCTAAAGCTAGAGACGGAGTGGAAGGGGGCTGACGCCTGTGGGACCGCGCGGGCTGGCGAGACAAACGTGGCGCGCTCTTCGCGGCACGTTGGCTCAACACCCGCCCCCGGGCAGCTGAAAGCGCGACGTCCTGTCGCATCAGCTGCATGACTCGCATCCTGCGAGCCCCAAGCAGCCCCCTGTAACGCAGTCGAAAAGCGGAAGCTTTTCCTATCACTTCATTTCACATGCCTGCATAGTGTTGCAGAGTCTGATGATCTATCATATCTCCACAGAAAAAGCCTCCCGACATCGCCGGGAGGCTTTTGTTAATTATGCTTCTTGTGGGTTCAAGGCTTCTTCTGTTTCCAAGCCATGCTTTTTCTCGGATTCTGCGACCATTAATGCGCAAGCCGCGTCACCGGAGATGTTGATTGCTGTGCGGGACATATCAAGCAAGCGGTCGATTCCGAGTACAAGGCCGATGCCTTCGACTGGAAGCCCGACACTCGATAAGACCATCGCGAGCATGATCAAGCCGACGCCTGGAACTCCGGCAGTCCCGATACTGGCAAGTACTGCCGTCAAGACGACCGTTAATAATTGGCCGAGCGTCAAGTCGACCATGAAGGCTTGCGCGATGAACATCGTCGCGGCACCTTGCATGATCGCCGTACCGTCCATGTTGATTGTCGCGCCGAGCGGCTGGACAAATGAACTGATCGACTTCGGAACTTTCAAGTCACGCTGCGCCACTTCCATCGAAACCGGAAGCGTGCCCGTGCTGCTTGATGTACTGAAGGCGACCGTCATGGCTGGCATAAAGGTTTTGAAAAACCAGATTGGGCTTTTCTTTGCCAGGAAATAGACAGTGCCGCCGTATGTAAAGGCTGCGTGAATTAACAAAGCACCGATAACGACGAGCATATACGAACCCATCGCTTGAATAGCGGCGAGGCCTTGCGAACCGATCGCTGTGGCAATCAAGCCGAAGGTACCGTACGGGGCAAAACGCATGACGATTCCGACGAGATACATCATCACATCATTGCCTTGTTCGACGAGGCTCAAAATGCCTTTTGT
This sequence comes from Planococcus rifietoensis, assembly GCF_001465795.2. Taxonomy (NCBI): domain Bacteria; kingdom Bacillati; phylum Bacillota; class Bacilli; order Caryophanales; family Caryophanaceae; genus Planococcus; species Planococcus rifietoensis. The sequence goes on from NZ_CP013659.2 coordinate 306,911, forward strand.
CTTGTCGCCAAGCGCTGTAAGGGCAAGCCCGACGAAGACCGCGAAGACGATAATCTGAAGCATATTGCCTTCGGTCATGGCTTCAAGCGGGTTTTTCGGAATGATATTGAGCAGCGTGTCAGCGATGGACGGCGCATCTTCCGGGCTGTAGGTTGCCGCGTCGATATCGAAATCACCTGCTGCGCCTGGCTGGACGATCGTTGCAAGCCCGAGGCCGATGACAATCGCGATGGTGGTCGTCACCAGGAAATACGAGATCGTTTTGATGCCGATGCGTCCAAGCTTCGACGGATCGCCAAGCCCAGCGGTACCGAGGACGATTGACAAGAACACAAGCGGTACGACGAGCATGCTGATGAGGGCAAGGAAAATCTGCCCGACCGGCACGAAGACGTAAGGATTGAGTATTGCGAAAACTTCCGGTGCAAAAAGATTTAAAAGCAGTCCTGTGATCGCACCTAAGATCAAAGCACTGATGACTTTAAATGTTAAGCCTCTCTTTTTCTTCAATTCATCCACCAACTTTCTTCATTTAAGGAAACGCATAAAAACAAGTGTAACCGAAGCGGAACAAAATCAACAGTTTCAACAGACCTTATAGCTTGGGAAGCGATTTCCTAAAAAACTGCAACTATTACCATAGCTCTGTCGTCAAAAATGATAGAATTACGGCGAAAAGAGGTAAAAATATGGTCAAGAAAGCAGTCATCGCAGGCGGTACAGGGTTTATCGGAACGTATTTGAAAGAAAAATACGAGCGGCTCGGCTATCTCGTTTACATCATTTCACGGCACTCGGAGCATATTCAATGGGACGACACAGACAGCATGAGAGATGCGCTTGACGGGGCGAAGTTGGTGATCAACCTTGCGGGGAAATCAGTCAATTGCCGTTACACGGAAACGAATAAACGCGAGATTTTTAATTCACGCACCGAGACGACCGAATCGCTTGGACGGGCGATCGAAGCGTGCGGCATCGCCCCTGAATTGTGGGTCAACGCCAGCACCGCAACGATTTACCGCCATGCAGAAGACCGCCCGATGACTGAGGACGGCGGTGAGATCGGGCGCGGATTTTCCGTAGAGGTCGCAAAAGCTTGGGAAGATAGCTTCTTTTCATTCCAACTGCCCGATACGCGCCAAGTCGCCTTGCGCATCGCGATTGTCCTGGGAGACGGCGGCGTCATGGAGCCGTATCGCAAGCTCGTGAAATATGGGCTCGGCGGCAAGCAAGGCAGCGGCCGCCAGATGTTCAGCTGGATCCACATTGAAGATCTGTACCGGACCGTGCGTTTCATGCAGCACCGCGATGAACTCTCGGGCGTCTTCAACGCTTCCGCTCCGAATCCTGTGGCGAATAAAGAATGGATGAAGGCGATGAGACAATCGATGAACCGCCGGACCGGTCTCCCGGCATCGAAATGGATGCTTGAAACAGGGGCGGCTGCGCTTCGGACCGAGACGGAATTGATTTTGAAAAGCCGCTGGGTCGTGCCGGAACGGCTCGTGCGGGAAGGCTTCCGATTCCGCTATCCGAGTGTCGGAAGTGCATTGGCTGATTTGAATAATTAACAGACTTGCAGACATTCAAGAGAATGTCTGTATTTTTATGCGCACTGGTGCACCAGGTAGGGTATGCTAGGAAAAGATTGATAGAAAGAGAATGTGGGGGAAAGTAATGAGACAACGTTGGGAACCGATGCACACAGCTAAAGTATTTGTCGAAACGAATTTCCGCCATTGCCGCGGTGCGCTACTGGCAGGGAGTGTGGTGCGCGGACAGGAGACGGCGACGTCGGATCTGGACATCGTCGTATTCGATGAAACTTTGATGAGTTCGTATCGTGAATCGATGATTTTTTATGGCTGGCCGATTGAAGTATTTGTCTATAATTTAAGTTCGTACAAGGAATTTTTTGAAAAAGACCGAAAAGCCGCGAAACCGAGCATGCCGCGCATGGTCAGCGAAGGCATTGTCTTGAAAGATTCCGGCATTATGGAAAGCATCCAGCAAGAAGCGAAAGCATTGCTCGAAGCAGGGCCGGAAGCGTGGAGCTCGGATACAATCCGCACGAAACGCTATTTCATCACCGATGTGCTGGACGACCTGCGGGGCAGTGACGACCGGAAAGAACGGCTGTTTTGCGTCAATACGCTTTCAGATTTGGTGAGTGAATTCATTTTGCGCACAGAACAAAAATGGATCGGCTCATCCAAATGGGTCATCCGTTCACTTGAAGCGCATGATCACGAACTGGCTGTCCGGTTTGTTGAAGCATTCGAGCATTTTTACCGGACTGATGAAACGGCGCATATTATCGAGTTCGTCGAAAGCGTGCTGGAGCCTTACGGTGGCCGCTTATTTGACGGGTTTTCGATCGGGAAAGCGGAAGCTGAGAGGAAGACGGAAAAGCTTTGAAGTTGTGATTTTGAAAGTAGATGAATCATGTAAGAAGTGATAGGAAAAGCTTTCGCTTTTCGACTGCGTTCCAGGGGCACGCTTTCCGGAGGGCTCGCATTGAGCCGCTTCGTCGCTGCGCTCCTGCAGGGTCTCAATTGTCTCGCTGGTCCTCCCGGAGTCGGCCCCCTCCACTTCGTCTCTAGTTTTAGAGTATAGGACCTCTGCTTCAGCATACTCAATATGAGATGTAGAAGAGCATCATGCTTTGCAGCTCAAGTTGCCCTAATCACAGGGCTTACAGTTATTCAATCAAGTACGTCTATAATGAAATGAAATTCGCCGTCCACTGATCATCAGGGCGGCGAATTTTAATGTAAAATAAATAAAACCTTTCTATATTAATCGAGAGCTTTCATAAAAAAACACCGCTAAAAGCGATGTCAGTTGTCAGTCGTTAATAGTAAATTTTCAGTTTGGCCATTCCATGTAATTTCTACTTCAATTTCCTCGTCCTCTTGAATAACCGCACATCCTCCACAAGAACCATTGGCAATGCTAGCAACGTTATCGGATAAAGTTATTCCAGTACCTTCTGAACCTCCTGAATTAGCTTCGAGTTTGTACTCTATTGTTTCAGGGGCTTGACCATCGCCGGTAAATTTAACTGTGCCGTCTTCTACTTGATTTGTCCCATCAGAAACGTCCACAACATAAAACACATCCCAGTTTTCACTGCTGCCCGAGAAGTTGTATCTATCGCCATCTACACATCCACTTAAAATGAATAGAAGCACCAACAGCCCGCTTATTTTTTTCACAAATATTCCCCCTATTTAGTATTTGATGTTTGTTTAATGGCATCAATTTCCTCTTCTTCATTATTATACCTTAAAATTCAGAAAACATTTACTATTATTTAAACAATAACAAGCTCTAGGTGAGGGGATTTTATAAGGAATTTTAGTATAAAGTCTATCAACAAAACCGCCCAGACGGATCTGGGCGGTTGTTTTAATACATTTCCAAACGCTGCAATTCCTGTCCGTCTGCATCGAGCAATTGGAGCGGGATCGGGCGTTCTTCTGGTGCGTTTTCGATGAACCAGACCGCTTTTCCGGCGAGTCCAGTTTCTTCCATTAATTCGCCCGGGAAGCGCTCGCCAAGCAATAGTTGATCAGCTGGAACCTCGCCGATCTGCACGTGGCGCCCGTCAGCCGGGTCAAACAGTCCGTAGACCAAGCCGTCGCTGCTCATATAGCTGTCGATGCGATCCGGGTCGTCGAGTGAGGGGATGGTAGCTTCGCTTCGCGTCTCGAGTCGCCAGCCAAACCACGATTCGGTTGCAGTCGCCGCCCCGAAATTATCGTCGCCGCGGATGAAGAAAAATAATGCGCGGCCGTTCAATTCGTAGATCGGCGTCAATACAAGGTCATCATCACCATCGCGCACTGCCTGTTCCGCTGTATCGACTGTATCCGAACTCCACACGAGCGCGATGATCAACGCTGCGGCGAGCACGAGGCCGAGCAGCACGAGCATGCGTTTTTGAATCAAATTATTCAGGGTCATTCACCATTTCCCCTTCCGTTTCACGATGCTTCCATTATACGGTATTTCGCCGGATAGGGTGAAATGAAAAAATAACACAAAACGTTTCAAACGTTTTCTGGAACGGTGAAAAACCAGCTGGCTCATTATGAATAATCAATGGTGGCACCGTTTTACATAAAAACTGAGTAGGCGGATGCAGTGGTTTGTAGAAGCGTCCGCTCGACTCCAGTGGATCAGCGAGACGACTGAGATCCCGCAAGGCGCAAAGCGACTGAGGAGGCTTGGGCGCGAGCCCACGGAAAGCGAGCGGTAAGCTTCGGAAAACCAGGTTTATCGATTGCATAAAAAACGCCCGGATGCGCCCGGGCGTTTTTCGTCAGTCTTTTTCGGTCAAGAACGTAATAACCGCAAACAATAAGAACGCGAGCAGCAAAATTGTGCCGCCTGCGATGAAGAAAATCAAGATGAAGGTTTCATTCATATTGAACGGATTCAAATTATAGAACCACATGCCGGCGGTCAAGCCGATTGCGCCGATCATCGCGAGAAAGCCGTGAATGGTGACGAGCTTTTTGTACTTGACCGTATATAAGCGGTAGAAGACGCCCCAGGCAAAAACCGAGAGCCAGCCGACGAGCAGGATGTGGGCGTGGATTGGGCGCAGCGCATAATCCATCTGTCCCGCCATATGCGATCCAAGATAGGTTCCGATAAATCCGAAGATGGCCGAAAACTGGATCAAGCGCAAGCTCCATTTTTTCTCCAAAGTATTGTTGCGCGGTGTAGCTGTGTTGTTCATGAAAATCCTCCTATAGCTTTAGGGCGCCGCGGCGAAATGGGCCGCAACATCCCTGAGTTCGTATGACTGTATCATACCGCACGAATATAAACGCTATATGAACGGGGCGTGACAGATCATCGACAATTTTCTTTACGGCGTTTCGCTTTGGGACAAGGGTTCAGCGATTTCGTGTTTCTGCTTCGTATCCTTCAATCCTTTTGTGAGGCGGTAGATGATCCAAGCGGTGAGCAGCGTGCTGATGATCAAGACGATGATATTGGCGAACGCTTTCGCTTCAATATCCGCAGCTGTGTTGACGATAAACCAGTCGATTGCGAAAAACTCATGAATTGGCACATAGATCGATAAAGCCGCGAGTGCATTATTAAGCATGTGGAAGAAAATCGGCAGCAATAAATTGCCGGTGCGCAAATACAACAGAGATGCGATGATGCCGAACAAAAATGAGCCGACAAAATCGAGATGCAACACGCCGAACATCAAACTCGAAATCAAAATGCCGCCCCACATCGAGGTTTTCGCCGCAATCCGGGTCAAGAACACGCCGCGGAAAACGAATTCTTCCACGATCGGCGCCAAGATCACGAGCGTCAGCAGCATGAAATACTCATACCCGACACCGCCCGGGGTTTCGACTGGCGTCAGCAAAAATTCCGCAAGCCACGGAAACGCCGGATAAAGTATCGCGAGCTGCAGCCAGAACATCGTCAGCGAGAACGCGATCGATACAAGCACCATGCCCGTAATGCCGGGAAGCCATGGCTTGACGCCTTTGGTCGTTAAGACTTCGCTAAGCGAAAAATCGGGGTTTTTGCTCCAATAATAATGAAAGAAAAAGTACGGGACTACAATGTAAAAGGCAATCTGTACCGCGATTTCAGTCGTAACGGGATCCGCGCCGATCAGCATGAAGATGATCAAAGTCGCGATGACGCCGAGGATAGTGAAGAGAATCAAATAACGCGATTTCATTTCAGCGAACATAAATGGCCTCCTTTTCTTCCTTAATTATACGGAAGATGGGGCGGTTTGTTTCATAATGAATGAGATTCTTCGTTTTATTAAGTGTATTTCGCAATATTTTTCCTAAAGTGAGTTGAACGAACGGAAAGCGTCTGCCCGGAGCGATTTCGAACTTTCAAACCCCTAATCCAAAAATTTCCGTATTGAAGCAAGCGGTTTCAGGGTAAGATGGTAAAAAGGGCTAAGGAGACGGAGGGGTAAAAATGGGAAGAGTGAAGCTGTGGATGATCGGAATGGGCGCTGCGCTGACGCTTGCGGCGTGTTCAGACGAGGAAGCGGAAGTGCCGGCGCCGGAAGAAGCGGAACCGGAGACGGTCGCATCGCCAGAACCGCGTGCAGAGCAATTCATGGAATTGTGGCAAGCGGGCGAATACGATACGCTGTACGAAGAATTTCTGACCGACCGGACCAAAGAAGCATTCGGCGAAGAGACGTTCATTGACTGGCAAGTGGAACTTGAAGAGCAATTGTCCTTATCGGAGCGCGAAATCGATTGGCAATTGGGCGAAGAGCCGTGGCTGAAAAACGAGCCGGCGGATATTCCTCTGACGATTTCGATGGACAGCGTCATCGGCGAAATCGAATTCGATAAGACACTGAGTTTTGTCTACGAGGAGACGGAAGAAGCTGAAGCAGGCGAATGGTTCGCAGAATGGGATCCGTCTTTCATTTTGCCAAATCTGTCTGAAGACGATAACGTATTCGTGCAAATTAGCGATACCGAGCGCGGCGAAATCGTCGACCGCAATGGCAAGGTCATCGCCGGCAATACGGATGCCTACGAAATCGGTGTCGTCCCGGGGAATTTCGACCGCGATGATTACACGGAACGGCTCGCCGGGCTTTTGGATTTGTCCGTCGAAGACATTGACGCAGAACTCGAAAAGCCATGGGTCCAGCCGCACCATTACGTGCCGCTTGGAACTGTTGGGCCAGACCGCGAGAAATTGAACCGCCTGTTTGCGATTCCCGGAACCAAGCGCACGAAAGTGACGATGCGTCATTATCCGTACGGCAAATCGATGGCACACTTGACTGGCTATATCGCGCCGATCACCGCTGAACAGTTAGAAGAGCGCAGCGGCCAAGGGTATGGCCAAGGCGATATCGTCGGCCGTGAAGGCTTGGAAGAAATCTTCGAAACTGCATTGCGCGGAAAACGAGGCGGCAAGATCTTGATTGAAAAGACCGCACAAAACGAAACGATCACCGCCGTCGACAACTCGTCGGCAGCCGGCGAGACGGTGGAACTGACAATCGATGCCGATTTGCAGCAGGACGTCTATCAGGAAATGGGTGGGGAACCGGGCGCTGCAGCCGCGATCGACCCGTACACGGGCGAGACGCATGTGCTGGTCAGTTCGCCGGCTTACGACCCGAATGATTTCATTCCAGGAATCAAGGAAACGCGCTTCCGCCAGCTCACCAATGATCCGGACCAGCCCTTCTTCAACCGGGCAGCCGCCGCATATCCGCCGTCCTACTTGATGCAGCCAGTTACTGCGGCCGTTGCTATGAAGCAGGGAACGTTGGATCCGGCGGAAGGCATCGAGATCGACGGGGAGACGTGGCAGAAATTCCCGTCATGGAATGATTTCCGCATCACCCGTCCGAATCCGGGCGTCAAAAATCCGATTGATTTGGAAAAAGCGCTCGTCCATTCCGACAGCATTTACTTTGCGATCCAGGCCACTAATATGCCAGACGATAGCTTTTTAGAAGGCTTGAATGAATTCGGCTTCGGCACTACCTTCGATTATCCGGTGCCGCTTGCAGCTTCGCAAATCTCGGAAAGCGGAACGTTCGGCTCAGAAGGCCAGCTCGCGAGTTCTGCATCCGGCGAGAGTCAAGTGCGCATGAACGTTCTCCATGCAGCGCTCATGTATGGCACATTTTTAGCAGACGGCGAAATGAAAAAGCCGATTTTGTTCGGAGACGCAGAAGAAGAAAATTTGAAACAAGAGCTCCTCAGCGCCGAACAAGCGGAAATGGTCCGCACAGCACTCGTCCAAGCCGGTGAAGAAGACGGCCACGGCCTTGCAGGCAAGACAGCTGTCATCAAAACCGATGATGGCGATATGGGCTGGTTCGCCGGCTACGACCCGAACGTCGGTAATTTAAGTGCAGCGGTCATGATGGAAGATGAGAAAGACGCAGCGGCTATCGCGGGCGCATTGTTCAGCGATGACTAAACAGGGAGAGGTGGACATGAAAAGCTTTGCGACGCACGACGAACAGCTCGCGATCTTAAAAAGCCGTGGACTCATTGTAGAAGACGAAGCAGCCGCAAGACGCGTGCTATCGCGCGACAATTATTATGCACTGATTGACGGATACAAGGAACCGTTCCTTGAGCGCGATGAAACGAAAAACCCGTACGGCCAAGAACTGTACGAAGCCGGCACGACGTTCAATCATATTCTCGCGCTGTACCAATTCGACCGCAAATTGCGCTTGTTATTGCTCGGGGAACTGTTGAAATTCGAACGCAGCATCAAATCCAAGCTCGCGTACCGGTTTTCCGAACGCTTCCAAGAAGTTGATAGCTTTCTCGACAGCGCGAATTACAGTCCGGATGAAATTCATTTCCATGAACGCGACCGCATCACCGCAACGCTCAATAACTTGATCGAAAGCCACAGAAAGCGCCACCGCGTGCGCTATCCGGAGCTTCGCGAGTTTTACGAAAAACACAAGAACTTGCCGCTATGGGTGCTGGTCAATTTCCTTTCGCTCGGCCAGATTACGAACTTTTATACGGTCATTGACCAGGACTTGCGTACGCGCATCGCGCAGGATTTCGCAGAGGACGCAAGAGAACAGGGCATCACACTGCGTGCAGCGGAGCTTGATGAGATCCTATCAATCGTCTTTCCGTTTCGCAACAAGGCGGCGCACGAAGAAGTGCTGTATTCGTTCCGCTTAAGGTCTCCGCTTGAACTGGGCAAGCTCGAAGCGCAATTGCATCAGGAAAAAGGCTATATCATACGTGGCACAACCGCTTCATTAATTAAGTTGTTGAAAGTGGTGTCACCGCCTGATGAATATGAAGCGTTCACGCGCGAACTGTTGGAATTGATCCGGAGCTTGGAAGAAGCTTTGCCGGAAAGGCCATACGTGTGGATTATGAAAGATGCGGGATTCCGTGAATAAGAAAAGGCCTGGTCCGCGGACCAGGCCTTTTGCATATTATAGACTTTGCGATTTTTGGTAGCTACGTATGCTGCGTTCAATCGCTGGGCGCGTAATCGAGAACACCGCACAGCCAAGCGCAACCAGTACAATCACCGCGCCGACCCAAGCAGTGCTGGTGACGGAGCCAGTCTGCGTCAAGGTGAGGCCGCCGACTGCGGAGCCGAGCGCGATGCCGACTTGCAGTGCGGAGTTATTGAAGCTCTGCTGGATGTCGGATGTGGCCGGGTCGGTTTCAATCAAATAACTTTGCTGCGGCGGGGCAAGTGCCCAGCTGAGCGCTGCCCAAATGACCATCACTGGCAAAAAGATGACGAGCGAGAAAGTCGTGAACGGAAGGACGAACAAAGAGACAGCGAAAGCCGAGATGACGATCAAAATGCTTTTCTTTGAACCGATCGAATCGGACAAAGAGCCGCCGATTGCGCCACCGCTCACTGCTGCGATGCCGAAGATCAAATAACAAGCACTGACCCAGAATGGGCTAAGTTGCATGGTCGTTTCCAAAAACGGCGTGAAGTACGCATAAACTGTGTAATGCCCAGCAAGCATGAATAGCGTCGCGAGGTGGGCCGTACCGATTTTCGCACTTGCGACCGCTTTTAATTGCTGCTTAAGCGGAATCGCCGTGCCTCCAGGAATCGGCTGGAGGTAAAGCGCGATCAACGCCATCGAACCGAGCGACAGGGCTGCGATCGCAAGGAAAATGACGCGCCAGCCGAATGCATCGGCAATCAAAATGCCAAGCGGAACGCCGAGCACGAGCGACGAGCTGATCCCCATAAAGATCAGGCCGATCGCTTTCGCGCGGTAAGGCGGCTCAACGATTTTCGCTGCGATCGTGAGAGATAGGACGACGATAAGCGCCGTACTCGCCGCGGTAATGACGCGCGCGATGATCATCCACGTAAAGTCTGGGCTGAAGAACGTCATGATGTTCCCGAGGAAAAAGATGAACATGGAAATCAAATACACTTTCTTGCGCTCAAAACGGCTGGTTGCAATCAGCAATACCGGTCCGGCGATTGCGTAAATCAAAGCGAACAAGGTGATCAATTGACCGGCAGCGCTCAACGACACATCGAACTCTTCGGCAATGGTTGGCAAGATGCCGCCGACAATCAGTTCGACCAGTCCAACTGCCACTGTGGCCAAGGCTAAAATATAAACTTTCAAATTCATAACATACGCTTCCTTTCGTCTATACAAGTTTTACGGGTTAGCGCCTTTTAATGGATAAGTTACATTGCTAGTACATTCATCAGATATTCCGCAAAACAGCTGGCTTTCCGGGGGGCTCGAGCTGAACTAATTCGGGCTATGCGCCCGAATGGATTTCAGCACTTCGCTGGTCCCCCAGGAGTCTGCGCTGTTTTGCTCCATATCTTTGCTTGTAAACTAAGCGTTCTTCTCATTTATAGGCTTTGTAAGTTCAACTTGTAGAAGTATCGTCAGAAAATAAAAAAATCCTGATTACAGAAAACGAGTGATCGCTTTCTGTAATCAGGATTTTTCGGTTCCTGGTAGAGACCCTTAAGCCGTATTCTTAAGGTTATACAGATAGATTATGGGGGTTATTCACTTTGAACAGCTTACTATATAAACGGGGTTTATGCAAGAAAATATACAATAGACGTCAGACCTCTCCTGAAGAAATGAAACTTAATTCCAGTTCGACCGTAGAATAGACTACCGCAACCAAATCGGTCCACGCGAAAGGAATGAGTTGATGAAAACGATTGGCTATACGTTTCTTATGCTAGGCCTCGTGTTCTCTATCCTCAGCTTCACGGGCGACCAGTCGCCGGCACTGGGCCTGATCTTTATATCAGTCGGCATTACCTATTTCTTTTTGGAGGACGAGGACGAACAAGACGATAAGGACGAAAGCAATTCTTAAGATTTTCCACTATTTCCATTCAATAGCTAGTCACTTTCAGCGAAAGCCTGTATCGTAGATGATAATAAATCTACCGGTACCGGCTTTTTTCATTTTAACAAGGATAGGGGAATACAGATGAACATACTCGTAGTCGAAGACGATCGGACGATCGCTTCCGGCCTGACATATTCTCTTGAGCAAGAAGGCTTCACCACCGTGTTATGCCACACGTCAAAAGACGCCAAGGCTACAATCGAACAACAGCTGTCCGCAATCGATTTATGCCTCTTCGATTTGTCTTTGCCCGACGGCAGCGGCTATGACTTATGCGCGCTTGTGAAAAAGAAAAGCGACATCCCGGTCATTTTCCTGACGGCGTTCGACGATGAAGTGAACGTCGTCATGGGGCTCGATATGGGCGCGGACGATTACATCACCAAACCGTTTCGAGTGCGTGAGCTGTTGTCGCGCATCAATTCCGTGCTGCGCCGCTACCAGCGCCATGCGCAGCCGAAAACGGTCGTCGAACTCGGCGATGTGCACATCAACATGTCGGACGGCAAAGTCCATAAAGCGGGCAATGAAGTTCTCCTCACTGCGTTGGAATACCGCTTGCTGCTCATTTTCGCGAACCACCTCGGCCAAGTGCTGACGCGGGCGCAATTGCTCGACCGCATCTGGGACGTCGGCGGCGATTTCGTCAACGACAATACGCTAACGGTCTACATCAAACGGCTGCGCGAAAAACTGGAAGACGATCCGGCGCGACCGGAACTCATAAAAACAGTCCGCGGCATGGGCTATAAGGCGGGTGAATAAGGATGCTGCGCAACCGCGAAATCCGCTGGCTATTTGCCGCACTCGTTACAATCAGCGCACTTGGCACAATCCTGTCAGCCATCTTCGTTTCCTCTAAAGCCGCTTGGTTCGTGCTCGGCGTCTCGCTATTGTTGAGCGCAACGGCACTCGTTTTCACTTGGTGGCGCTACCGGCAAATCGAGCGCTTATCGGGATTTCTCCAACAAATCAGCGGAGGCGATTTTCAGCTCGATGTGCGCGACAACCGCGAAGGCGAGCTGAGCCTGCTCAAAACGCAAATCTACAAAGTGACGAAAATGCTGTCGGAACACGGCGCTCTGCTTAGTGAAGACAAAGGCAAGCTGACGAACGCCATTTCGGACATTTCCCATCAATTAAAAACGCCGCTCACCTCGATGATGGTCATGGCGGATCTGTTACGCGACAGCGAGTTGGATGACGCAAAACGCACCGAATTCATCCGCAATCTCCACGTCCAGCTCGAGCGCATGGACTGGCTCGTGTCGTCGCTATTGAAACTATCGAAAATTGATGCCGGCACGATTCATTTCAAACAAGACCGCATCCCGGTATCCAAGCTCATTGAAAAAGCCGTCGAACCGCTGCTGATCCCGATGGACATCAAAATGCAGGAACTCCATATCGAAGGTGACCCAAACGCGGCGTTTACAGGCGACCTCAACTGGACCACAGAAGCGCTCATCAATATTTTGAAAAACTGCGTCGAACATACTGGGGAAGGCGGCAAGCTGACAATTAGCTACAGCGAAAACGCGCTGTACACGGATATCCGGATCGAAGACAACGGCAGCGGCATTTCCAGAAAAGACTTGCCCTACATCTTCAAGCGTTTCTATAAAGGCGAAAACGCGGGCGACGACTCAGTCGGCATCGGTCTCGCCATGGCCTATAGCATTATCACGAGCCAAAGCGGCGACATCGAAGTCGCAAGCACGCCAAACGAAGGCACCCGCTTCCATATCAAATTCTACAAGCAGGTGATCTAGCGCCTGCTTTTTTTCATGGAATGAAAAAACAGAAACTCCGCCTCGACGGAATTTCTGTTCACTATTGTTAATTAGAATCAACGCTTATCCCGATGTACTGTTAAACCACCAGAAGACCAGTGCAATACTGGCAACGCCCCAAGTAGTAACGCTCCATACCCACCAAACCAAGTGCTTGGTATCTTTTGAAACATACTCGCTGTCCGGATTTGCTTTGACATGCGCAAGCTTCGTCTCCATGCGTCTTTTCATGAAAAGGAATACAAGCAATCCGATGAGAATAAATCCGATCATAAACCACAATAATAAATCCACGTTTCCTCCTCCTCTATATGGATGAGTTGTTCACGCTAAACCTGTTTAACCAAACTGAACTAAATAGGAGTTCTATAATTAAATTGTAACATGAAATCAATATCTGGAAATTGCCTCCCACTTTCAAGTGGACTAAAACAGATCTCACTAAATTTTCGTTAAGTGACTAGATTGTCACCTAAGAGTCACCGGGCAGTCATCATGCGCCGTTATAGTAAAATCATACAGTAACCAAACGGAGGGTACACTTATGACAATCATGGAAGTGAAAAACTTATCAAAAGTATACGGCAAGGACGAAATGGCGGTCAAAGCACTCGACGATGTGTCGTTCACGGTCAATAAAGGTGAATTCATCTGCATCATCGGGCCATCCGGTTCCGGCAAATCAACTTTGCTCCACTTGCTCGGCGGCGTCGACCGACCGTCCAGCGGCAATGTGTCGATCGACGGCACCGACATCTATCAACTCGACGAAACACAGCTGGCTATTTTCCGCCGCCGCCAAATCGGTTTGATCTATCAATTCTATAACTTGATCCCGATCTTGACGGTCGAAGAAAACATCACTTTGCCGATGCTGCTCGACGAACAACGTGTCGACAAACACCAATTCCGCAAAATCACCGACACGCTCGGGCTCGACCAACGGCTGGACCATTTGCCGAATCAATTATCCGGCGGCCAGCAGCAGCGCGTGTCGATTGGCCGCGCGCTTGTCAGCAACCCGGCGATCATGCTTGCGGACGAGCCGACTGGAAACCTCGACAGCAAAAACAGCGAAGAAATCATGGAGCTTCTGAAGATGTTTAACAAAACCTTCAAGCAGACTTTGATCGTCATCACGCACGATGAGCGCATCGCCTTGCAAGCGGACCGCGTCATCTCGATCGAAGACGGCAAAATCGCCAAAGACGAGGTCATCCGCTCATGAACATCGTCAATAAAGTCACCGTCCGCCACTTGAAGGAAAACAAACGGCGCTCGCTTGTCACCATTATCGGCGCCATCATTTCCGTCGCCATGATCACCGCGGTCGCAACGCTTGGCGTGTCGTTTCTCGATCTGTTGATTCGCGGAGACATCGAAGAAAACGGCGAATGGCATGTGCAGTATCAAGACGCAAATGTCGAACAGCTTGAAGCGGTTGCTAAAGACGATAACACCGAACAGCTTATTGTCACGAGCGATGGTTTTGCCGCATTCGACAGCGCCAAAACGGAAAACAAACGTTATCTTTATTTTCGCAACTTCGAAACACAAGGCATGGATCATTTCCCGCTTGCGCTCACAGAAGGGCGCTTGCCTGAAAACGCCAATGAAGTCGTCATCTCGGAAACTTTGAATACCAATTCCGACGAAACCTACCAAGTCGGCGACACCTTGACCGCCGGCATCGGCGAACGCATGCACAGCTTGGAAAACCGCAAGCTCTCAGAGTTCGATGCCATGCAGTTCGGTGAAGGCGACACATTCAATGAAGAACTGGTTGATGTAGAAGAGAAAACCTTCGACATCGTCGGCATCATCGAGCAGCCGGGCTGGGAAGTCTCTTGGCTTCCGATAGTGAGCGTCGTCGGGTTTACCGATACCAACACGGCCGCAGCGGGTGACACTTTTGACGGTTACGTCGTCGCTTCGAAAATCAACAACGAATTATTCGATGACGCCAAAGCGTTTGCCAACGAACAGGGCATCCCATCGGTCGATTTCAATTCAGATCTCCTGCGCTTATACGGCGCCACGCAAAACGATAATTTACGGACGACCTTGTTCTCGCTCGCCGGTATCATGATGGGCATCGTCGTCATCGGTTCGGTGGCACTCATCTACAACGCGTTCGCCATCAGCGTCTCCGAACGCGCGCGTCATCTCGGCATGCTCGCAAGCGTCGGGGCGACCAAGCGCCAGAAACGCAACTCGGTATTTTTCGAAGGGGCCATCATCGGCGCCATCAGCATCCCGCTCGGCATTCTTGCAGGGCTTGGCGGCATTTGGGTAACCTTTCAGTTCGTCAACACTTTCTTGCAAGGCGCGCTCAATGTCGAGCAGGAGCTCGAAGTCGTTGTCACGCCGATGATGCTCGTCGTGGCGATTGGTGTCTCGGCACTGACGATTTTGATCTCAACGTACATCCCGGCGCAAAAAGCGTCGAAGATTTCCGCGATTGACGCCATCCGCCAAACGCAAGACATCAAACTGACGGGGAAAGCCGTGAAGACCTCGAAATGGGTGCGCAAATTATTCGGTTTGGAAGCGGAAATCGGCTTGAAAAACTTGAAGCGCAATCGCAAACGTTATTTGGCCACGGTGTTCTCACTGGTCATCTCAATCGTCTTGTTCTTGTCGGTGACCTATTTCACCAATAACTTGAAAACTTCGCTTGAAATGACGCAAAGCGAGCTGCGATACGATATCCAATTGTATGGGGGTGAACTGAACGAAGACAGTCTCGCACAATACGCAAACTTGCCGGACGTCACCGAAGCCGGCTTGATGCGCCAAGCAGGAGGCGAAGCGCATATCCCGCAAGACCGATTGCCGGAAGCATTGCTCGAAGAAATTGAACGGGGCGAAACGGAGCTCATCGACGACCGCTACCGTTATTACGTGTCGGTCTATGCGATGGACAGTGAAAACTTCGAGCAATACGCGGAACAAATCGGCGTCGATCCAGCCGATTTCGGACAGGAAACGCCGCGTGCCATCCTTATCGACAAAGTGGTCTACCAAGACGGCATGTCCGGTACGTTGAAAGAAACGGAGACTGTCAAAGTGGAGGAAGGCGAGAGTTTAGAACTTCTCGGCAGCTCCATCAATGAAATGGGTGAGGAAATCGAACCGGAAGTGCTCGCCAATGTCGAAATCGCTGCGCTGACGGACGAAACGCCAGCGGGTGTGTCCGCTTCCTATCTAGGTAATTTGGATTTGATCGTGCCAATGGATGCGCTTGATGAAATCGGCTTTATCGCTGGCGACACCTATCCGTCCATCACGCTTGCATCGAGCGATCCAATGAAAACGGAAGCCGAGATTCTGGAAATCAACGAAGCTGGCATCGACATCTCGAATGTCTTCCAGCGGCGCCAGCAAGAAGAACAGCTTGTCTTGCTTATGCAGATATTCACATATGGGTTCATCACCTTGATTTCGCTTATTTCCATCGCGAACATTTTCAACACCATCTCGACGAGCGTTCAACTCAGAAAACGCGAATTCGCCATGTTGCGCTCGGTCGGCATGACACCAAAAGGCTTCAATAAAATGATCCGCTACGAAAGCCTGTTCTACGGCGTCAAAGCCCTCGCATACGGCTTGCCGATCAGTTTCGCGGCAATGGTGGCGATGCATTTCGCACTCGGCCAGACCTTCGATTACGGATTCATCGTCCCGTGGGGCAGCGTCGCCTTTGTCATCGTCGTCATCTTCTTGATCGTCGGCGCAGCGATGCTTTACTCGATAGCGAAAATTAAGAACGACAACATCATTGAGAGTTTGAAACAGGAAAATGCATAAAGGAAACGCGCTCTGCCGGTTGGCGGAGCGCGTTTTTTGTATAGAGAGTTAAATTCTGCGAACGGTGTCTTTCTTGCGGAAGATTCCCATTAGCAATAACACCAAGCCGATGATGAACGTGCTGGGGTACAGGATAGCAAGCATCGCCACTGCAGCCCAACCGTTTCGTTCGTAATGAGCATAGCCCATACTGACGAGCCAGGAGAACAACGGGCAGATAACAAACATTGTCGTAACGCCCCAAATGATATATTTGCCTTTGCGCGAATAGCCTTTACCAAATTGATAGGCGAGAAGCAGCGAGACGAGCAAAATGCCACCGGCTGCAGCGTATTCCATGTCGGATAGCCTCCTTGTGATGGATGCCAATCTAAGATGAGCGTCTGTTTAGTTGGTTTCAGTTTAACACAAATTACCAATTTTTGAAGGTTTGCTTGAATAGCGTTCAGCTATCTTGCTGGAAAGGTTTCCCGGTATTCCCTGAGGGTAACAGGGGAGTATAGCTAGGAGGAGAAAAAATGAATAACCGATGGAAAAATGCGTTATTGGTGATACCCATTTATGGCGCAGCCGCCTTTATTATGGGTTATATCATAGAAGGAAAACCGGTTTGGAATCTGGTCATTAGTTCCGTCATTGCTGGATTTCTTCTTGTTGTATTCATTTTGCCGCGCATGGAGAAGAAGCGGCTAGAAAAAGAGAAGAAAACAAAAGCTAGCTTGGAGGAAAACGGTAATGACTAACTATGCAGTAAAGGCCATTTCATGGGCAGTGGCATACGCGGCCATCGCGTTTTTGACGAGTTACATATTCGGCAGCGAACCGGGATGGGTCTTCTTTTTCGGGTCGTTGATTGCCGGATTCATAATAGCCGGTGTGCTGCGGCCCATCGTCCTGAACAAGCGCCGCAAGAAACAGCAGCGGGCAGGTGAGCGTATATGAACTGGCCGGAGGTGAAGAAACATCTCACAGAACCGATTATTTCAAAGGAAAAAGATCCACTGATATTTTTCCCTTTAGTGTTCCTCGCTACCTGGGTCGGGACAGCTGTCTATCAAAGCAGCGGCATCTCATACCTTGAATACATACTATGGATGATTCCAGTAGCCATCGTTGTTTCTATCTTGTATATTTTATTGGTCGTCTGGCTTAAAAAAAGACGAGCGAAATACAAAAAATAAATCATTCAAGAAACGCTGATCTTCAATAGATCGGCGTTTTCTCATGCTCTTAATTGGTGTAAAGAAGCTTATCTCCTTGATTAAATTAATTTATCCCATAAGCCAAAAACCTATTCTCCAAATGAGTAGTAAGTGCTATTATATGTAAGATATTCCAAATCGAGAGGGAGAAAATGATGAGCAAGACGAATATTCAATCCAGCAGAGAGACCGTGTATTTTGTAATTAGCCTGATCTTCAGCATTCTTATTTATATTTTGGCAGCTGTCTCCATTATCGGGATCGGCATCGCCTTGACGGTGTTTGCGATTCTTTTGTTCGCCAATGTCGTCATGCTCGGGACCATCCGCGGCAACGGCGTGCGCATCCACGAGCGCCAATTCCCGGATGTCTATGAACGCGTGCAGACTTTAGCTGCGCAAATGGAATTAAAGAAAGTCCCGGACGTTTTCGTCATCCAATCCGAAGGCGCGCTCAACGCGTTTGCGACACGCTTTTTCGGGCGCGACATGGTCGTGTTGTATTCAGAAGTATTTGAACTGGCGCGCGAGCAAGGCCAAGACGAACTGGATTTTATCATCGCCCACGAACTGGCTCACGTAAAACGCCGCCACGTCTGGAAAAACTTATTGATCCTGCCGGCCGGGTTCATTCCATTCCTCAGTACGGCGTACAGCCGTTCATGTGAATACACGTGCGACCGCCACGCCGCGTACGCTATTCAAAACGCGGCAGCCGCAAAACGCGCATTGACGCTTCTTGGCATCGGCAAGAAAACCTACGCAGAAGTGAACGAAGACGCGTACCGCGAACAGATCCACACCGAGTCGAATGCATTCGTTTGGCTTGCCGAGGTATTGTCGACGCATCCGCGTCTGCCGAAGCGTATCCAGTCCATCGAGCGCTTCCATGATGGCGATGTAAGATACTACGAGCCGAACAACGGCAAAATTGCTCTGGGTGCGACATTGCTCATTGCGGGAGTCACCGCAGGCTATATCGGCCTCATCGCATTAACGACAGCCGGCACCATAGCCTTTGCAAGCTTCATGCAATTTTCAGAAGCGAGCTTCGCCGACGGGTTTTCAGTCGACGGTGAAACGCCGCTCATGGTCGCGGCCTCAGAGGGTGATGTTGCTGAAGTGGAAGCCCAACTCGCAAACGGCGCCGACATCGATGCCCGCAATGGCGGGAATGAAGACGCCTTGATGTATGCGATGTATTCAGGCGATACGGACGTTGTCACCACGCTGCTCGAAGCAGGAGCGGACCCGAACACAACAGATGACTTTGGAACGGTTCTCGCGACAGCCGTGGCTTACGGAGATTACGAAAGCGCTAAAATTCTCGTCGCAAACGGCGCCGACCCAGCACTCGAAGGACCCGATGGCCTAAGCGCCATGGATGAAATCGGCGCGAGCTCCGAAGAAGAATTCATGGAAATGCTGGAACAAGGCTATTAATAGATATCAAAAAAACAAGCGTCGATCGCTAACAGATCGACGCTTGTTTCATTTTTACGCTGCCATCATCCCCATCGACATGATCGATGCCCCATTCGCAATTCCCTTCGTTTTCCCACTCCAGCTCATAACGACCCCAGCTGTATTCGATCGAAATCACTTCGGCTGTCCCGAATGAATTGGTATTAAGCTCTTCGATGATCGCGATGGCCTCGGATTCAGTAATCTGCGGTTCTTGCATGCAGCCGAATAATAGAGGGCTTAAGAACAATACGAGCAAACTCAAGCGTTTCATGGCTTCACCCCTTTGACAGATAGACGGAATTGAGCCAACAAAAGTTACTGGAATTTTGGCTGAATATGTTATGTGATTGCGATAGGCGGGTAGGCAGGGAGTAACACACATTTATTTGGCAACTAGGAACAGCTTGGTGAATGGCAGCAAATGTCCCGGATAGTTAGCACGGAGGAAGAAGCCTCAAAATCCTTACTAGAGAGGAATGGTTGAAATGAAAAAATTCGCAGCAATCATCTTCGCGAGCGGACTGGCATTGTCTGCATGCTCAGGCGACAGTGAACCGGAAACAGAACCGCTCGAAGAAAACGACGGCGCTGATGATACGATGACTGATACGGATGATGGTGAAGAGGAAGAAGAGGATTGATATGATATCAGCGTTAATTTAAGGGTCTTTAAGGTGAAAGTGTTTTACACACTCACTTATCCCAAAACCTTGGAATAGATGAGTGAGTAATAGAATAAAAGGTATTCAAAGAAGCTCGCAGCCATTGCGAGCTTTTTATCGTTCAAAGTAACAAACTATTCATCATCGAACAAACCATCATCATCCATCTCATCTGGATCCATAGCTAAAATCTGCGCATAAGCCTGTTCTCCAACAACTTCTCTCAACGGCACCAGTTTTTCAGGAGCGGCATTTAGCTCCGAAACGCGATTGCTGATTTCAAACTTCCAAAACAGCTCCTTATAATACTCGAGCTCCTGATACAATCTCTCAAATTCTCTGTAATCCAGCATCACGGAATCGATTCGGCCATGAAAAGATAGGTATTGTGGTTTTTCTTTAGCTGCCTTACGCAAATAAGAAAAGTTCTTCGCAGCCTTAGAGACAGGTACGATTTGGTCGGAAGTAATAGAAGGTTTGGGTCCCGATTTAAGAAGCACTCGAATCATCTCCTTATCAGCTCTTTGTCTAAATATGCTCTCAAGCTAATAATCTGTCAATAATCGTAGCAATATTGCAAAAAGCATCCTCAGATTAGTTAAATAATGCTAAACTGAAAATAAGTAAGATACAGGATTTTACAACTAGAGTAGACAGGGGGCAACCGCATGATTATCTATAACGAAAGCTCTTCCAAATTCATCAGCCATGTGCTCGAGCAGCGCATTGAATCTGTTCTTCTGGATCGAGTGCAGGAGAAGATGAACCATTCGGTTTCTCCGAGTGAAATTCGTTCGTGGACCAACTCCTTGCCTCAAATGGCAAAAATTTTGAGGGATGCTGATTTGAAAGATGGCACGCATGTCTTGCTCGAATACAAATTACCATCAACTGAAAAGCGGATTGATTTTCTCATCACCGGCGAAGACAAGACTGGTAAGCAAAACGCGGTCATTGTGGAGCTAAAGCAATGGCAGAAATCCCAGCTGGCAGAAGGCGATGGCATCGTCAAAACCTATCTCGGCGGGCGCAATCGTGAAACGGTGCATCCTTCCTACCAGTCCTTATCCTATAAGCGCTTTCTCGAGAACTTCAACGAGTCCTTATATGAAGGCACTTCAATCAATTTAAGCTCTTGTGCGTATTTGCATAATTACATACCCAACCGTGAATCAGAGCCCTTGCTCGACGAACGCTACCAAAGCTATATCGAACAGTCTCCGGTCTATTTCCAATTTGATGACCTGTTGTTGCGAAAACGTATTAATGACGCGGTCTCGGAAGGAAAAGGCGACGAAATCGCACGGAGAATTGAAGAAGGACGTATCCGACCCTCAAAAAAACTGGTCGAAGCCGTTAATTCATTGTTCGAAGGCAACGAGGAATTCATCCTGCTCGACGAACAGAAAGTCGCCTACGAAAAAGTGCTATCCATTTACAATGGCTTAGATCTCGAAACCGACCAAAAGCACACAATCCTCATCAAGGGCGGACCAGGCACCGGTAAATCTGTCATCGGCTTGAACCTGATGAATTTCCTGTTAGGTGAGGAAGCAACAATTGAATACATCACGCCGAATCAATCGTTCCGTGAAATCCTGCGCAAGAAACTGATTGGCCGGAGCGGCTTCGTGGAAATCCGTAGCTTGTTCAAAGGATCCGCAGCATATGTGGATACACCAAACAACTATTACGACGTCCTCGTCTGCGATGAAGCTCACCGCCTGAAAAACCAAGGCCACATGAAACCGAAAATCGAAGGTGAAAACCAAGCGACACAAATCATCCGCTCCAGCAGACTCAGTGTCTTCTTTATCGACGACGAACAAGTCATCTCTAATAAAGATATTGGACGCTTCGAGCTGTTAAAAGAAGAAGCTGAAAAACAAAATGCCAACGTCCATGTCGTCGAACTCGACTCACAGTTCCGCTGCGCAGGCTCAGGCAATTATCTAGAATGGCTCGATAATTTGCTATACGACAAGAAACAGGACATCCCGCTCGACGGCGACTTCGACTTCCAAGTCGTCGATTCCCCGCAGGAACTGTACGACAAAATCGTCAAAGAAAAAGGCGGCCGGCTACTTGCCGGCTACGCCTGGGATTGGAATAAGAACCCTATAAACGGAAAGTTGCCAAAAGACGTTGTCGTAGAAGAACATGACTTCGCCATGCCATGGAACGACCCGAACCGCATCGACTGGGCGATCCACCCTGAAGGCTCTGAACAGATCGGCTGCATCCATACCGTTCAAGGACTCGAGATGGAATATGTAGGTGTCATTATAGGCAACGACTTGACCTATAATCCGGAAACACAATCGCTGGAAGTGAAGCGGGAGAATTTTAAAGACAAAGGGGCAAGACCGGCAAAACCGAAGGGGAAATATGCAGTCGATCCGCTTGATCAATTGGTGAGGAATACGTATAAGACCTTGATGACTCGAGGGATGAAGGGGTGCTATGTTTATTTAGTGGATAAAGATCTTAAAAATACTTATATGGGAGGTAATAATAAAGATAAAAGCCACTAAAATTAGAAAATTATTTATAACAATGTGAGGGGAGCTATATGCTCTATGGAAGAAATAAAAATGATAACAAATGTATTTACAAAAGAAGAGATAGTGAGAATTGTTGAAAATTTTAATATCAAAATACCTGGTTTCCAAAGAAGTTTCGAAAGAGTACCTATAGAGATGCTACGCTCATACCTAGCAAAAGAATTGAAAGCTAGTTTAACTCAAAAAAGAAAAGGTAGAAAACATACCACAATTTCGGAAGTTTATGAGTTCATAAGCTTTACATTTGCTAAAAATAACTCTGAAGTTCCCAATCTAACATTAGAAGAACTTAGTTTTAAAATAGGTGTAGATGTAAATTATTCAACAGGTATTGTTCTATCTTTAATTAACACTAATTTCCCCGAAGTTTATGAAAAAAACAAAGATTTACTTATTAATAATGTAATACAAAGCGAGCCTATACTAAAAAATATAATTAGATCAAGTACTACCGATGAAAAAATTGAAAATATAAAAAAGGTTCTTCTTTCCGAAAATGCCTTAGACATTAAAATAAATTCATATATTACCGAAATAAAGAGTATATATAGTATAAATTTTTACGAAGAAATCTTCTTTAAAGTCAATAATAAAGGGGCTGATAGCTTTACAAAGGAACTATTAAAAACACCAAAAGAAGATTGGTATATCCATATTTTAGCTTTCTTAAGTGAGAAAGAAAGATACTTAGAAAGTAAGTATAGTTTTCTTCTTCAATACGTCATTAGTTGTATGGAAGAGAAAATTTCAAATAGTCAGATAAAAAGAATCACTAAGCTAGTAGAAGAGAATACGCACAAGAGTAATAAGTTAAGTGCAGCATATGAGGAAAATAAAAAATTAGAAAACATTGTACAAGAATTTGAAAATGTATCAAAATCTCATAATGAACTAATGGAGGAAAATCAAAACTTAAAAATTACTTTAACGAAATTAACAGAACAAAGAAACAGAGAGGAACCTTTTCTGCAATACTATGATTTTTTACTGAAAAAACACAGGGCAATTATTATAACGAGTGATATCCGATTGTTTGAAGGAACTCAATTAAATGACTATGTACTGAGCATAGAACATTTTCATCAAATGAGAAAAGAAAAGAATGCAACATTCTTATTGAACAAAACTATTCTCATATCCAGGACTTCTTTCATATCCACTAACGAATGGTTGGTCTCTAAAAGATATTTAGAAAAAAATGACTTCCTTTTTCATGAGATATTAGGATATGAAATTGAAGATTATTTAAAACAAATTTTGAAAGTATTACAGAATGAAAGGATGAGGGAACGTTGATTAACGGATACATGAATCAGGAAATAAGCAAAGAAAATCGACAATTAATTGAAGAATGTTACATTTTAGGAAGGTTAGCAGATGATAATGACGGAGGTCATTTGCCAAGACTTGGAGCCGAATTAGACAAGGCAATAACGTACCATAAAGATGGAGATGATCGAGTTGTATTTTACCTTACAGCTTTATCAAGGGAACCAGAATTACTGAAACGCTTGTTAGGGAAAAATAGCAATGAAGTGTATATTTCATTTGACAACAAAAATAAAAGATATTTAGAAAGAATAGGTTATTACGACGAAGAGAATAGAGTAGATTTTTTACGTGAACATTTTAACGAGAAATTAATCTTATTTAAGCCGATTTTAAATTATGAAACAAAAAAAGGACGTTATCACTTTAATTTTGAAATTCTTCTAGTAGAAAAAATGGATACTGACGAGGAAAGAATCGAAACCTTTTTACCAGTTCCGATTCTGAGTCACTCTATCCCTGCAACTCGATTTGAAAGAAAGTTATTAGATGGTAAGCCTATAGAATTAAATGATTATAATCATGCATTTGATGTTCCGGAATTTATTATTTGTGATGGATACATTTATCAAATTCCTGACGAAACTGTATTTGAAAAATATAACATTAACTCTAATATGTATATTTGTCGAAAGCCCGAGCAGGTTATGCGTATTGAAATACCTGAAGATTACGAAAGAAACATGAAAATGGTGCACAAAGAAATAGCTTTCACCTCAAATAATAATCGATTAAGTTGGATAGATTTATTTAATGAAGAGGGTATTTCTGTTCAAGAAATAGAAGATAACAAGAAAGTGGAAAACGAAGAAAGAACACAATTAAAAGTAGAGAGTTCAGTTTCACAAGCTGGATCAGTAGAAATGAGTGTTGAAGAAAAGGTAAGTGAGGGGGATTTTATATTTCGTCTAGATTACTTAGCTCGAAAAAAGAAACTAAGGTACTCTGCTGATGACCTTTATAATTTTCATACCTCATTGAAGACATCTAACTTCACTATATTAGGGGGGATGAGTGGGACTGGGAAAACTCAACTAGCTATGCTGTATGCAGAGGCATTAAAAATCGAGGAAGGAGATAATTTGCTGTTTATCCCTGTAAAACCTTCATATACTGAACCAAGTGATTTGTTAGGGTTTTTAAATCCTATAACGGGTGTTTATACAGAAAGTGACGTTGGATTAGTATCCTTCATATATAACGCAAGTCAAAACCCTGAGAAAATGCATATGGTTGTGTTTGATGAAATGAATTTGGGTCAAGTTGAACATTATTTTAGTGATTTCCTATCTATTTTAGAACTTGAAGGTGATCAAAAAAAATTGCGCTTATTTAGTAAAAAAGCAATTTGTGTTCAAGAGCATTTTAGATCTGGAATTCATATCGGTGATAATATTTTATTTGTAGGAACAGCAAACTTTGATGAAACTACAAGAGATTTTTCAAATCGTATGTTGGACCGCAGTAACGTTATAATACTTGAAAAAACAACATTTACTGATGCTTACAAACATGAGGTAAACGAAAATATTGAAAATCCAAAGGATTATGAGAATCAAGAGAAGAATGAAATAAAAAATCCTGATACTGCAATTAGTTCAGATAACTACAATAGTTGGATCATACAGAGCGGAAAAAGATTAGGTTCTTTAGAAGAAAAAGAATTGTCAATTCTAGATAAGTTACATGAAGAAATGAGTAGTTTCGATTCGCAGACAGGCGTCTCTTTTAGAATTGCTGAACAAATAGGACATTATTTAGATAATATACCTAATGATGAAAAAGGAGTTCCATTTCTAACAAGAAAAACTGCATTTGATTATCAAATTAAACAAAGAATATTATCGAAAATACGTGGTCATAGAGAACAAATAGAGAAGTTAGTTGGTCGTTTTGATGAAGAAAATGGATATTCGGGAGGTAGACTAAGCATTGTATTAACAAGCGGAGAAAGGCACAATTGTGAAAAATCTATAGCATATTTAGAACAAAAAGCGAAAGAGTTGATGAGGAATGGTTATACATTATAAACAACAACCTCTGCATATAACGGGATATTTTGAAAATAGATTCCAAAAAACTCTAGATATTGTAAAGGTTTGGAAAAATGAAGAAGAAATGGAAATATCTGATTTTCCCATAGTAAGAGAAAACTCTATAATTGGTTTGCAATTTTTTGTTGATGAAGAACACCAGTACGATGATTCTGCAAACTTCAATATTCAAACGAATTTATATGAACAAGATGAGAGAAAAATGTTGAGATATAAATTAAGTTTAGGTGTCTCAGAAAAACAATGGTTGTATCAAGGTAAAGATAATGAAGAATTCCCATGGAGAATGGGAATTTACTTTTTTGAAATATATTATCGAGGAGTTAAGTATATAGGCGGTATAAACGTACTTCCTAATCACTTAGATGAAGAGCAAGTATTAACTATTCACAACTATCTTAATGAACAGGTCCAAGATATTATTTATGATTTCGTTTATAGTAATAAATCGTCTTCACATGAGAGTGATATCTTGTTGCCTAAATATTGGTACTATGATTATGCGCGTAAAGTGGCGGATAGATTGGGGGAATTTACATATTCTATGGCAGCAATTAATAAAAACCCTTCTAACCAGATTACAACTGTTTATAAACCATCAATCCATCCTGGAATAACAGATAAAAAAAGTATCGTGTGGGCATTGTCAAACAAAGGCTTGTCAAAAAATGCTGGAATTAATCGAAGTGCATTTCAATTGAATAAGAGAAAAACGGAAGACTTTGAGTCTCGGCAAAATCAGTGGATAAAAAATATATTGCTCCTTTTGAAAAGGGATGTTCACACTGTATCTAAACATATAATTAAAGATCTAAATATATATAAAGATAAATTATATAGTCAAAAAGAAGCGTACAATAAAGCACTAAAAGACAGAGATTATTTAAAAAATAAAAGGGATAGTGGAGAAAATACAATAAGAAATATTAGCAGTCAGTTGTATATGCTCGATAATGATATAAAAAATACTAATGGTAAAGTGAGCATTTTATCAAATAAATTAACTAACTTAAATAGGATGGAAAGCAGATTATCATATTATATCTCAAATACTTTTCTAGATAAGGTATCAAGAGCTAAATTAAAACCTATTTTAAAAAATTCCCAGTACTATCTTGTGGATTCAATATTTGAAGAACTTTCTAAGATCAGAGAAAATAAAGGCACCGAGAAGCATTTAACTTCGGCATTAAAGCCTACTTGGCAAATATATGAATACTTTTGTTTGTTTAAGGTTATCAAAACATTTACAGACTTAGGATATTTGTTAATTAGTGGAATAGAAGAAAATATAGGAAATGTTTATTTTGAAGATTATATTCAAGAAGGTACAAAATTCATTTTAGAAAACGATGATTATGTGATACATGTTTGGTATGACCATTACCATTCACATTCTGAAAAAGAGGCAAGGGAGAAAGAAGAGCTTTTCTATACTCCAAATCCTAAGAAAAGACCTGACCTTAAAGTTGATTACTTTAGAAAGACAATTGAAGGTGAGAAATTTTTAACATCAATAGTATTGGATGCAAAATTTAGCCAGTTAAAATCAATTTACAATGGTCAATATAGAAATAGAGTCACCGAACAATTAGTTGGCTATTATCACTATTTCTGTGTTCTTTCAGAGGCGGGACATAGACCATGCGTGGAACGTGTAATATGTCTATATGCTGGAGAAGGAAATAGAAATGTTCAGCAGATTCATGAATCAATCACGTATTTAAGATTCCATCCAGAAGTCGGAGAAAATGGCCCCTTTATAATTGGAGAAAACGAGTTGAAAGAAATTCTGAACCCTTCCAGCTATGAGTGAATTTTATTTAAGGTGACGTGATTTGATGAATTATAAAAGATTTTAATAATTGATAAGTATGTTAGTAAGATCAATGAAATTGCCTTTCTAGTAATACATATTTCTATGGAAGGTATTGATTTTGAAACAACTAAAGATATATGGATTAACATGATTGATTGAATTGTAGAAGTAAATGCCATTACTAGTGAAATGAGAGTTCGCGGATAATTCTGCGAGCTTTTTATCTTTGATTTAATAAATAGTTTGCTTCTCCTTCAGAAACTCATTACTATGAATTATTTCTCTTCAATTTATAGATAGTTTTCTAAATGATCTGCTGTTACAACTACTCAAGTGGTAAAATTAAAGGGAAATATCCCCACCTATAAGTGAGTAAATGATTATGTAAATCAAAGGAGCAATACTATGGACATGATGGATAAATTCGGTTTGGATTCAGAGCAGACGCTTTTGCTCTTTAGTTTACAAAGATACTTGGTCGCTAAAGATATTGAGAGTGAAAAAAATGTTACTACAGCAGAAAAGAAAAAGAAATGGCTCGAATTATGGGAGCAAGGGATACATGATTTACTCACTAAGTCTATAGGGGAAACAAAACTCCTGAAGGATAAAGCCTCATTAACAGAGAAATGTCTGGATATATCAAAAGAAGCAGGGCAATTGAGGACACCTCTGTACTTAATCGTGCTCGAATTATCCTTATTCTCTCCATATTTCCCTTTAGTCGAGCAAGCTTCTGGTGATAAAAAAGAGGAACAACAAATGAAATTTAATTTCTTAGAAAGAAAGTTAATGAATTTTAAAGAGCAAGAAAAGCATATAAGATATTTTTCAAACTTATTGGATATTGATGAAGACTTTGTATCTAAATATCAAAAAACATTCAAAAAATCTATTAGGATATTATCTGGAGTGCAGAAAAAATTTGCCGTCGGCGCAGGATTAGGAGCATTACTAATGATAATCACAGCAGGATTGGCGACGCCATTGATTGGTGGACTTGCTGCGCCAGCTGGTTTATTTGGTGCCGCTGCAACTAATGCAGGTCTGGCAGCTATCGGTGGAGGCGCTGTTGCTGCTGGTGGGATGGGTATGGCCGGCGGAATTGCTGTTGTGGTCGGAGGCGGCGGTATTTTCGGGGCATTGAGTGGAGGTACATTGGCTTCTATGCTAACAAAATCGGCTGACTATGCCCTTCGTGAAGGGGCCAAGTTGGAAGTCATTATGAAAGAGATTATCCTTTCAAGCCAAAAGGACATGCGCTTTGCCCAAGAAATGATTAAAGCCCAAAAACAAGTGATCGGGAAATTAGGAGAGCAATTAACAGAGTTGCAGTTAAAAGAAGGCGATAACATGGAACGTATTAAACAATTAACAAAATCTATTATGTATCTGGAAAGGTCTTTGAAGCATTCTCAAGCTGCTTATACTAGTCAAAGCAAAGCTGTTTAAATTAAGGAAGTGATGATAATGCCAAAGAAAAGAATCATCGATTTCAGTGAAGAACTAAATGATATGCAGACCTCCATTAGTGATTTATCGAGCACGATGGAGAGGCTTGATAATAATGCAGAAGAACAATCCGACCTATTAAAGGAATTAGAACGAAGACTTTCCGATATAGATCCTTCTTTTATTGCTGAACCTGCTAAATTTAGCGAACATCCTTTCAAAGTTTATTCCAGTCAATATTTCCTTGAACAGTCAGAAGAGATTGAGGAAAGAATTACGCAGGAAGTACATAGCAACTTTCAACTGCTGCCTCCAATGACCAAACTAGATTACATAGTAGCAACAATCATAGGAGCTATTGCAGCATTGGTGGATATTTTATTAGTCAAAATCCCCAAAGACGTGACCTACTTAGGAAAGTACACACAAGAAGGCGGTAGTTTGACGACTTGGTTACGAACACTAGGAGTTAATGAAGATGGGAAATTAAATGGTTTTCTATCGAACCTCGAAAAGAATAGCAAAGTCAGTTTTGATGCAAGCACAAAGAATGCTTTTACTGAATACGATAGAGAAGTTTCGGGCTTTTCCCCTAAAACACACCGCTTCATGTCACTAGGCCATGACCCTTTATTCGGTTTATTATTCGGAGTTTTAGATATAGTCAACGGACGGATCTCTCTTATCGATTCCAAAGGAGCGATCCATCTTATTCCTATTGAAAAATACCAAAATCCGACTTTTGAAAATATGATATTCGCCCCGTTTCTATGGATAAGCCATATTCTATCGGATGTGTGTACCAAAATGGGAGTCCCAGCTCCGGGGTGGGGATTGACTCAACTTCTTCAGTTCGGTGAATTCGGTGAAAAAGACAGAACAGTAGCAGACTTAGCACGCTATATGTACTTAGAAGGCTATGACTTAAGGCACTTCATTTCGATGGGGACCGTGCCTGGAATTGTTGAGTTGTGCACAAGGATATACTACAAGCTCACTTTGGAAAAAAGCGATCCATTTACACTTACTTATTCAAAAGATCTAAAAGAAATCCACAATAAAATCCGTTTGCAAAAACTCTTGTTCACTGCACATACCACTGCTACGGGTGGGAATGCATTGAAGATAGTAATGAATCAAGGGAATCCTCTTGCTTTCAACTACCCGCAATTAATCGCATTTACCAAACAAAGTATACAAATGTCTGTAATAAGCACCCGTGATAAAACGACAGAAAAGATTATAAGAAATAGGGAACAGATAAATCGAGAGTGGGGAAATAATTATATTTAAAAATTTATCCATCATATCTCAATCAATTACAGCACAGGATGAACTTCAAATATACTGAATAGAAAAATGTTCATACAAAGTTATGGAGTAAAAGTGTTCTTGAAAAATACCATGTTGACTGTAATGTAGTCTAAAGCATATGTAAAACAAGTAGGGAATAAATTGCAAGGGTTGCATTAATAGAAGATGTAATTAAGAGGAGCGCGTGAACCAATAAGGAAAAAGGATTAAAGGATTATGGAACAAGGATGGGGAAACATATTTTTATAGAGCCCAAGGTTTTTATTTAAACGC
This sequence comes from Planococcus rifietoensis, assembly GCF_001465795.2. NCBI lineage: Bacteria > Bacillati > Bacillota > Bacilli > Caryophanales > Caryophanaceae > Planococcus > Planococcus rifietoensis. The sequence goes on from NZ_CP013659.2 coordinate 337,556, forward strand.
AGAGGAGCAACTTAATAATGGATATTATTGTGCAAAGATATTTCGACAAGTTTTTAAGAGAACACCAAATAACAGGAAGAAATGAAAGTAAGAAATTTGAAAAGTTTATAAATCACTGTGTACTTTCTACCCAAAATATTTCTAATCTAGAGTTATCAGCTGTCGACACTGGAGAAGGAGATGATTGTTCGACTGACGGAATTGCAATCTCAATAAATAATCGTTTCGTTTCAAACCTTAATGAAGTTACAGATATTATTAACTATAATATGGAAATCGAAGTTAAATTCTTCTTCATACAAACTAAGATGTCTTCGAGTTTTGATGGGAGTGAGATTCTTAACTTTGGTAATGGAGTTATTGATATCTTTAAACCTGAAGGGAAAAACCTCTTAAGAAGGAATGAGCAAATTAAAGAAAAAAGCAAGATGATTGAGAGTATACTAGATAACTTTGAAGCGTTAAAAGAGCAACCGAAATGTTTTTTATATTTTGTTACGACTGGAAAATGGGAAAATGATCAGAACTTAGTTGCTAACAGTACAAAAATAATTAGTGATTTGCAGAATCTAGAATTATTCAAAAGTATTGATTTTTTTCCTTACGGCAAGCAAGAAATCAGGAAACTTTATGAGTCTTCTAAACAGCAAAATTTTGCAGAATTTACTTTGCAAAGTAAATTAGAGATACCCTATATAGAAGGAATAAATGAAGGTTACTTAGCTTTAATGCCTGTTAGAGATTTAGTCAACCTTATTTCTGATGAAGACACTCTAAAAAAAGGTATTTTCGACTCTAATGTTAGAGATTTTCAAGGCTTAAGTGACAATAGAGTAAATCAAGAAATTAATGGAACTATTAATTCAGTAGATAATAATCGTTTTGGTTTACTAAACAATGGGGTAACTATTGTGGGTAAGTCTTTAAACAGAGGTCAAGGAAAGTACACGATAAAAAATTTCCAAGTAGTGAATGGTTGCCAAACAAGTAATGTGCTTTTTGCAAATAGAGAAAAATTAAACAGTGATATGTGGGTTAGCGTGAAAATAGTAATTACAGAAAATGATGAAATAATTAATAATATAGTTAAGGCTACGAATAATCAGACAGAAGTAGAAGAAATACAATTACAAGCTATGACAGAGTATCAATATCTACTAGAAAGTTTTTATAATACATATTCTTTTGAAGAAGAAAAATTATTTTATGAGCGGAGACTGGGGCAATACAATTCAAGGGCAGATATTGAACATTCAAGAGTTATTTCTTTTGAGGAGCAAATCAAATCTTTCTCTGCTGTTTTTTTAAACATTCCTCATAGGTCTAGTAGATTTTATAAAACTATTTTAGAAGAGATTGAAAAAAAGGTTTTTCTTAAAGGACATGAACCAATCACATATTTTACAGCTGCTTATTTAAGTTATCGGTTAGAAGATTGTTTTACAAATGATAGTATTGATCATAAATTTAAAAAGTACAAATATCATATAATCATGTTAATGCGGTTATTAATCACTAAAGGTGAGAAAATGCCACCTTTAAATTCAGACAAGGTAGTAAAGTATTGTGAAAACATTTTAACTAATATCTTTAATAGTTTTGAGGAGATACTTGAAGATACTCTTGAAATTATTGAAGTTGTAGTAAAGGACTTAGAGAGTTTTGAAAATAATAAATATCATCACATAGTTAATCAATTAATTATGTATAATGATACCGGTCTTACTTCTCAAGATTTACAAAGATTTAAAACCTTTACACATGAAATTGAAGGATATATCATTCCTTTCTATAATATGAGAATTGATGGAGATATGAGATATAATATTTACAAGTGGATTAACGATTTAAATGTAGTACTAAGTGAACACAACTTTTTAGAAGAAGTTAAAATTATCAAAGATCTGGAAAAGGAACTAAACGACGAGTCTAGAGAGAATAGAAAATTGTTTTCTGATTTAATTCATCAAATCGTAATTGATTTACAAACGTACTGTACGGAACAAATTGAGTATTCTAAACGTTATACAATACTAGATTAAATTAATGAATAACTACAGGCATAAAACGCCTGTTTGCTAAAATTGTTCAAAATTATTTAATTGAATTTTAGTAGACAAAAACTAAAGCTAGAAAAAGTTATCATACTGACTGCTAAATTATAGAATTATTAGTATTTTTATTAAAATAATATAGACCGAAAAAGTGAATCTCAAATTATAAAAAACTTTGAAGGATTTTAAGTGCTTACGAAGATCTTGAAGACAAGCGTTTGAAATATTGAAAGCTTGAAAGAACACGAGATGCGGCGCAAATGAGAAGATGTCCCCCTAAAAAAGTATGAGCGGCTTACCTCCCAGTGCAATACCTAGCAAAAGCTCTTGCTTCTCAATGCACAATTTATCGAGGACTACTACTGCTAGCCATATCTTTGGGCAATCCCGAATTATGACGAAGCCGATGTGAAATTGTGGAGAACCGTACCTTGATTGGGGTTATTGAAAGAAAGTGAGAAGTACCGAGAAGAACTATCAAGTGAAGGTCAGTTTCGGCATCTAGGCCTTGAAATACTACCATTTGAAAAGTATGAAAGACTTGGCCCAGAGGAAAATTAGCCAGCAGCACCTGGCAGAGTAAGAAGTTCTAACTGAGGGTTGTTGGAAGTGACGGAATATAACAGTGAATTTGTGTATATACCAAGAAAAGATGAAAAATTGAAATTATATCAAAAAACACCCTTTACTAAAACGTCAGCATGCAAATGCCGAACGCTTAGCAGAGGGTGTTTTAGACTTCGTTTCTACTTTACTTCGCTCCAAAAGCCACAATCCCAAAAACCTCCAAATACATTTTCAACACACCCAGCCATTGCTTGTCAGTCGCAGCGTCACATGGTCATCCGGACGGATTAGGTAAAGCGCTTCTTGCTTAAATCCTGCGTCTTTCATTCTAGCTTTCCAAGGAAACTCATGGAGTTCAAGCGACTGCGCGTGGGCAAAGTCGATGAGCTTAGGCTGGACTTTGCCATATATACATGAAGTTGCCAACCGACTGAGCGCAGCGGCGAGAAGTTATTGCCATTTGCGGTTTTGATCCACGATAAGCGCATGCCACTGTAGACTTTTCCGACTTTGCCTTTGCTCAAGAGGCAGCTGCAGTAATTGATTTGGATTTGAGAGCACGCTTTAAATGCATTTCTTTAAAAACAAAAGTCCGATCCGGGGGGGGGGGGGGGAAGTGTCCACACCGAATCGGGCTTTTCATTTAAACGGTAATTTTTGATTTTTGGGCGGTGAAATCGATGTCCGGGTAATAGGCATCTTTCACTAATAAATTCGGTCCGAGGCATTTGGCGGCTGGGCAGTGGCAGGCGATCGTTTTGGCTAATGGCCGCTCCAGCCAGCGGTCAAGCATAGCCGGCAGTGAATCGCGCTGGATGTTGCCCATCGCGGGTGTGTCGCCGAAATCGGTGACGATGACTTCGCCGGTGAAGATATTCACATTGAGCCGTGAGCGTCCGTCCGGATCATTGCGAACGGTGACGTTTTTGCTTGCGTGAATGCGGTTTAGGAGTTGAATGTCTTCGTCGTTTTGGCTGCACGGGTAAAACGGCAATGTACCGAAGAGCATCCAGACATTTTCATCGCGGGCATCGAGTAATTCGTGGATCGCTGTTCTCGTTTCATCGAGCGACAGCACTTCCAATTGGCTGGCGAAATCGCTTGGGTACATCGGATGCACTTCGTGGCGTGCGCATTTCATTTCTTCGATGATTTGCTTATGTATGTTCTTCAGGTGAGGCAATGTCCGCTTGTTCAGCATCGTTTCTGCCGAGACCATAACGCCTGCTTCTGCGAGCGCGCGACTGTTGTCGATCATGCGCTGGAACTGTTCGGCCCGGCGCTCACGGGAAGGCTTGCGTTCCATATTGGCAAATCCGCCATCGACAAAATCATCGATGGTGCCCCAGTTATGGGAAATGTGAAGGACATCCAAATAAGGGGCGATTTCCATATAACGGCCCAGCGGCATCGTCAGGTTCGAGTTCATCTGGGTGCGGACACCGCGTGCATGGGCGTATTTCAGGAGGGGCAAGACATAATTGGCGACCGATTTTTTCGAAAACATCGGCTCTCCGCCAGTCAAACTGATGGTCCGCAAATGAGGGATCTCATCGAGGCGCGAAAACAGCAGCTCGATCGGCAGTGCGTCCGGATCTTTGTGCTCAAGCATATAGCCGACCGCACAATGTTCACAGCGCATATTGCATAAATAAGTCGTGGTGAATTCGATGCTGGATAGGGTCAGTTTCCCGTGGTCTTCGATATCCATATACGCTTCCCATGGATCGTATTGAGGGGTGATCTTTTTAAGTGTTGTTGCCTGGTTTTCCATATGTATCGTACTCCTAATCATTTTTTCGACTCTTAAGTATGCGCTTTTCCTGTAGCTCACGCAAGAGCTTGTTTTAATGTGAAGTAAAGTAAGTGAACTACTTTAATTTATTCTTTTATCATTTTTTAACTAAATATTCTATTTTTTTGAGCTTTTTACTAGTAATCAAACACTTGTTCTGGTATATTAAAAGCATACCACTATGGAATGAGGTGCGTTTCGATGGTGCTAGCGATTAAAGAAGTGAACGGATTCGAAAAAGGGATTGAATACACGAGGGATCTTGAGTTTTTGTCATGCTTTACAAACGACGAACATCGGGTCGTCTCTTTAATAGATACAGATGGCAATGTTTTTTACTGGACGACGACGGAAGATTCACCTGAGTATCGAAACTTCCGGTTAAAAGCTACTTATACATTTAAAGTCAGTTATATATCGACCATACTGGGTCCTTCAAGCCCGAAGGTCATTATTGCCGACTTGAAGGACCTATCAGCTAGAAAAAGCATGTATGGCAAGGCAAAACGCTTTAAGTTAAATGCTTGATTCACATAAATCATCGCTCTGTGTTAAAACCGATTCAGGGTGTGAGCTGCATTTGCATGCAAAATAAGCCGTATCCAGAAACCTCAAGGGTTCATGGATACGGCTTTTTTTGTTTTCATTGCTGTCTCAATCTCATTTCGCTCCAAACGCCACAATTTCAAAAGACTCCAGGTACATGTTTAACACACGCAGCCATTGCTTATCAGTCGCAAGCGCCACGTGGCCATCCGGCCGGATCAGGTAGAGCGCATCTCGCTTAAATCCCGCGTTTTTCATTTTGGATTCCCAGGCAAACTCATGAAGCGCCAGCGACTGCGAGCGGGCAAAGTCGATGAGTTCAGGAGTCGCTTTTCCGTAGATATGGATTTGCCAATCGACTGAACGCAGCGGCGCGAAATTATCGCCGTTTGCGGTTTCGATCCATGGTAAGCGCATGCCGGCGTATACTTTGCCGGCTTTGCCTTTACTTAACAGGCTGTGGCGGTAATTGATGTGGATTTGAGACAAAATCCGAAATGCATTTTTGGAAGCGAACGGAAATGTGAAGACCGACGGCAAGACGTAAGGGACGGCGTACTCCCGGAGTAAGGTCCCGGGCAGTTTTTGGTTGACGATTGTCTGGAATGCTTTGTCGGTCGTCGCGATCAAGCGGCGCGCAAAGGCGATGCGCTCTTGTTCGTAAGTGCCCAATATGATGGGATTCGCTTTCCCTTGAACGACCGCTGCGAGTTTCCAGCCGAGGTTGATGGCGTCGCCGATGCCGGTGTTCATGCCTTGTCCGCCGGTCGGGCTGTGCAAGTGGCCGGCGTCACCCAGGATGAAGATGCGCCCTTTGGTGAATTTTTCGCTGACGCGGTTGTGGACGCGGTAAGTCGAAAACCAATTGACCTTGGCCGCGCGCACGCCGATTTTATTTTCCACATAGTCGGTGATTTCGCTGTATTCAACATCGGTGCGATCGTTGAATTCCTCTGGCACGATGCCGAGTATGCGTTTCGTGTGGGCATTGCGGACGTTCATATAGAGCATAAAGCCGTCATTGTCCATATACATGTCCATCTTTTCCATGTCATCGACCGGCTTCTCGGTTTCGATATCGGCGACGAAGAACAATTGCTTGTACGTGCCGCCCGGAAAGTCGAGATCCAGCCCTTTTCGGACCATGCTGCCGGCGCCGTCGCAGCCGCATACATAGGCGAATTCCGCTATTTCCACTGGCTCTCCAAGTTGTTGCATGACGGTGTTCACGCCATCTTCTGTGTTTTCAAATGAAATCAACTCAGTGTTCCATTCCACTTCAACGCCGATCTTGCTTAATTCGTCGACGAGAATTTCTTCGTGATCGTCTTGCGGCAAGCTCAAGATAAACGGAAACGGGCTCTGCCCTTTGCCGAGCTCATGGAATTTCACTTGGGCCCGCACTTTTTTGCCGTCGCTGACATCGAGCGATAAAATCGGATGCCCGCGTTTGATGTTGCGTTCAGCGAGGCCGAATTGCTCGTAATGCTCCAAGATGCGCGCGTGCACGGCGAGTGCACGGGATGCGGTGCCAGTTCCTGAATTTCGATCAATGATGCGAAACGGCACGCCTTGACGCGCCAGGCTATAGGCCAGAGCCAGGCCAGTGGGGCCCGCTCCAACGATTAAGATTTGTGGGTTCATGATATAGACCTCCTAATGAGTATCACGCCTGTGGATTGATTTGGTTTCAAGTATCGGGTAAAGCAATAAATTCGCGTATAAAAAAGTTGAAGCACGTGATACCGAACAAAAAAACCTTGTACAGCTACTATATCCTTAATTGAGGGGTTTCAAGCATGTCCTTTTGCAAGAAACGGTTTTAAACAAGTCCATTTATTGTCTATCCATTGCTATTTCCACTGTGTGAACATGGCGGGGATGTTTTTCATTCCTATAAAGCATGCGGAATGGGTTGAACCGAGAAATGGTTCTTCCTGTTGCTTTATGTAAGGAGGGATAAAGGTTACAGCAGATAAATACTAGAAAAGCGTATACGGTTTCCTTGGAAGGAGACCGCATACGCTCGTTTTTCGTGCCTTGAATAGGTTCTGTTCAGAAATGTTATTTATTGAAATCAAACGTGACGCCGGTCAGCTTTTCTGACACTTCCCAGAGTTTCTGGCGGACTGCCTCATCATTCACTGCCGGATCCGGTTTTTCTAACGTCGGATAGCCTCTGCGTTGGCCTTTGCCATCCGGCCCGATGTATTCGCCGCCAGTTAGGCTAGAGGCCGTAGCGGCGTAGACGGTTGGGAGCGCGCCCATCGTGGCAGGCTGCAAATAGCGGTTCATAAGGCCTTTGAAGATGCGAGGCATTTCCCGGCCGCCGATTTTAAACAGATTGGTCGAAGAAATCCCGGGGTGGCAAGCAATGCTCAGCGTCGATAAGCCATGTTGCTTGAGCCGCTTGTCGAGTTCAGTGGCAAACATTAAATTCGCCAACTTGCTTTGGCCGTAAAACTTCATCGCTTTATAGCCTTTTGAGCCGTCCAGGTTATCAAAGTCAATGGCAGCATTGCGGTGTGCCAGACTGCTGAGTGTCACCACCCGCGAATTCTCGGTGTGGATCAGCAACGGCAAGAGCAAGCCGGTCAAAGCAAAATGCCCAAGATGGTTGCTGCCGAACTGCAGCTCAAAGCCGTCTTTCGTCTTTGCATAAGGAGGCGTCATGACGCCCGCATTGTTGATCAGCAAATCGAGTGAATTGAAGCGGCTGCTGAAGGTTTCGGCAAAAGCCTGTACGCTCTCCAAATCGGACAAGTCGAGTTTCATTACTTCAATAGGTGCTTTGGGAAATTCTTCTCTAATTTCTTGTTCAGCTGCTTGTCCTTTGTCGAGATCACGGACAGCCAAGATAACACGTGCCCCTAATCGGACGAAGGTTTTAGCTGTTTCCAGTCCGAGTCCGCTATTGGCCCCTGTAATAATGGCCGTTTTTCCTGTCATTGTATTAAATTCCACAAGCTCAGCTCCTAGTGTGATAGATTCTACTTAAAATGTACCCTAATGTAGCTTTTGATAATCGGGTGAGAAAATGTCCCTGTGTACGACACAATTCTAAACGATTCTGACAATACGCTACAATTTATCGTTTATATATGAAGGATTCAGGGCGGAGCTTTCTGTATTCCTGATTGATAAAGTCGCAGAAGAAAGAGCAGCGCCGAAAAAAAGGCGCTGCTCACAGTTGTTTGGTCTGGTTAATTCCTCAAAATGATAAAGACTAAATAAACGATATAGATGGCGGCCAAGAGCCCACCTTCGATCCTCGAAACCGTGTACTTGGTTCTGGAGAGAATCATCAACAAAATAGTCACGGCGATCATCAGAAAGATGTCCGTAAAGATTTTCGAGTCGACGGTTAACGGATGAATCACGGCCGAAGTGCCCAATACAAAGAAGATGTTGAAGATATTGCTGCCGATGATATTCCCTAACGCGATGTCGACTTGTCTTTTCAGCGCGGCCGTTATTGAAGTAACCAGTTCGGGGAGCGAGGTGCCGACCGCGACGATCGTCAAGCCGACCAAGGTTTCGCTCATTCCAAGTGAAAGGGCAATTTGGACGCTGTTATCGACGACGAGGCTGCCGCCGAAGATGATGCCGGCCAGCCCGCCGATGGTTAACAGCGAATTTTTCAGCCTGGATTTGTTCGCGGTGTCAGCGTGCGTGTCTTCATTACTCCGGCGGTCTTTCCGCGCCACTTCGAAGATATAATAAAGAAAGATGGCGAAGAACAGCAACAGTACAATGCCTTCTGTTCTGGTGATGAGGTTGCTGTCCAAAGATTGGAGCTGCTGGTCGCTGATCAACACGAGCAATGCCACGGCGCTGAGCAAGGCGAATGGTATTTCTTTACGGATCGTGTCGCTCTGGACCATCAACGGGAAAACGAGCGCAGTGGCTCCTAAGATGAGCGTGATGTTGAAGATATTGCTGCCGACGACGTTCCCAATCGCGACTTCACTGCTTCCTTCCAAGGCGGCAATAAAGCTGACGGAAGCTTCCGGCGCGCTGGTACCGAACGCGACAACCGTCAAGCCGATCAATAGCGGCGAAACCCTCAAACTTTGCGCTATTTTTGACGCTCCTTCTACAAAAAAGTCGGCGCCTTTGATTAACAGAGCGAAGCCAACCAATAATAAAACGTAAGTCATCAGGCCATCACGTCCTTCCTGTTTTTCTGTTTAATATGACTCAATCCTTTCTATGACCATACCCTTTAAACGAGTTCAAATCCAATGAAAACCGACACTGTTTAACGGGATGATGTTGGAAATAAAGGATCAAATCCGCTGTCTGTTATTCGCGTAAATAGGTTGCAGGATTGAGCCGCTCCGGAGAAATGAAATTTAAACAAGGAGCAAGCAGAACAGCGTGATAGAATAACAGAGAGTGAAACAGAAAATAAACGGAGTTGCCTTGTCTAATCTGAAGTGCAGCAACCATAAATGATAGATGAGTTGAAGGGATGGATAGCAAAATGAATAAAATGGTCGAACAAAAAATGAACGAGATGACAGACGTCTTTAACAGCCTGCCGAATTGCCGGGTTGAGACAAGTGAGGACGGTAAGGTATTGATCTTAAGCGACACCCCGGTTCCGTGGAGTGACATGATTGATAAGCGTGACGCGCATTCAGAATATAAAATCGGATCCATCACGCCTCATAAAGCGGCGCTCGGCCTTTATATTGATTTCCCGCATAATCTGTTGGATATTGACCGGGTGGAAGACATCGTCGATCCCGAAATCACCTTGACTTACTTTGAGCCAGGCACGAAAACGTCCACGGCGAAAAGCTGGTGGCGGTTCCGCTCAGACGAGAAATTCGACAGTGTCCATATGGTTCTGAGAAAAACCGAACTGGAGCTGTATGATTTCACGAGAGACGACTGGGTCGGATTAATGGAAGAGATTACAGCTGTTCATAAATGAATCACCTAACAAGTATTACTTGATGAAAAAGCCGTATCCGGCAAGCTCTGAGCTTGCCAGATACGGCTTTTGTATATTCATAATAATAGAATTTATGTTAAAAGACTTATAATAGTAGATATTTTTGTTATTTTTAAATACTATAGAACTAATAAAGTTAATGATTAAGGGGGGAGAATTATGCTAGAAGAGGAATTTAAACGCATAAAAGAAGCGACGTATTTATCTGCGGAGAAAAGTGGAACATACAGAACGATTTTACGTTTCTTTTATATTCAGCATGAAAGAATGAAGGAGTTTTTACTGCCAGAGGAGGTGTTTGCGCATCTCAAAGAATATATAACTTTTGAGGATTATGCGATAGAAGAACTCCATATGGATTTGACGCAGCTGGTGAAATGGGGCAATTTATTCGCTCAACAGGAGAGTGGAAATGTTCGCACAATCGAGGAATTCAAGAAGCGCCGTTTTCGTTATCAGTGTACCCCATATACCGTGGAGTTCGAGCGTATGCTCACCGGATTGGAAAGAAGCGATACGTTTAGCGGTTCGCTAGAAAAAACGCAGTTCGATCGCTTATACAAATGCCTGAAGAGTATTGAAGTATTTTCGAAAGATGATGATGATGAAAAGTGTGCACAGTATTGGGATGATGTTCTGACTTATTTCAATAAAATCCGGCAGAACACATCTGATTATTTCGCATACCTCCGCAGTGAAGATGCGAGTGAACAAATGAAATCGGAAGCGTTTCTTCTATATAAAGATAGCTTCACAGCCTACTTGCGAGATTTTATCATTGCGCTGCAGCAAACTGCTTCACAAATACAAGGACTTTTGCAGTCACTTGATCACCGACATATGGCATCGTTTTTCGAGAAAGTCGACCGTCATGAGGGAAAAACATTCCGCTTCGAACAGAATGACACGGAAGCAATTACCGTAATGCTAGAGAAATGGGCCAACATTAGAGATTGGTTCCTTGGTGGCGAAGATAGCCAATACGAAACGATCCAACGACAGACGAACGAAGCGATCCGCCGTATCACGCGTACCGTGCAAAGATTGGGTGAGCGCAATCAGCAATTTCGGAGCAGGAAAGACGATTATTTGCATCTGGCTAATTGGTTTGCAGGAATGGAATCAGTCGATGAAGCGCATAAGTTGTCTTCAGTTGTCTTTGGTGTTTTTCACACTCGTCATTTTCATTCAGATCATATTCCTACCGATGATATCTATACAGAGACGTGGGAAGAACAACCAATGATTCACGAAACACTCCCTCGGGTTCTAAAATACGGAGAGAAAACAAAGCCGACTGAAATGTCGGATCACACAGAACGAAAGGAAGAAGCAAAGCGGCAGCATCTTAAACGTCGTAACGAGGAAAAACGGGTTATCGAGCAGTACATGAATGGCAGCGAAATTCTTCTCCACGAATTGCCCTCCGTGGAGCCATATGTTCGTAAATTGCTATTGTCATGGATTGCCAAGGCAATGGTGAGAGAAGACCGGATAATTCAAACGGAATACGGTACGAAAGTAGAAGTTACGCTTGATTCGCATGAAACGGTCTTGCTTAAATCGTCAGATGGCACGATTGAAATGCCTAATGCCCGTTTCCGCTTTATCCGGGAAGAGGTGAGGTCATGAATGTGAGAGAAGAATATTTTGACGAACAGACGGAAGAAGCACTCGGACTGTTATTTGAGAAGTTTTGGATTTTACGAGCGGAAGACCCCAATGCTTACAAGCAGATTCAGGAGCGGGAACACAAATTAAAGCGCTACATCAGCGAAAAGTTTGGCTTTGATCTAATTATTCGACAGCATTTTATCAAGATGGAGAAAGTACCGGTTGAACCGAAAAGTTGGATGGGTATTCAAGTATTCCAAGAGCCAATGGACTATGCTATTTTCTGCTGTGCACTTGCTTTTACGGAACAAAAAGCAGTAAGTGAGCAGTTTCTGCTATCAGACTTAACAGAAAGTATCCAGGAAATTTATAGTGGTGATTTTCCACTTGATTGGACAGATTATCGGCATCGCAAATCACTGGTGCGTGCATTGAAAGAAATCGCCCAGTTGAAGCTGATTCGTACAATTGACGGAAACGTAGAATTGTTTCAGTCGGATGGTGGAGAAGAAGTATTGTATGAAGTCACGATTTATGCCCGCTATTTTATGCGCTCGTATCCGGATGACCTATTCCGATTCAATTCAATTGAAGAGATTTTGGAAAGCGAATGGCAACGACATCTAGATGATCAACGGCGCAAGCGCGTCTATCGAAAGCTTATGTTTTCACCCGTGGTGCATCGCAATGGAGAGGCAGATGCAGATTTTGCTTATATCCGTAACTATCGAAACTCGCTGCGTGATGATTTAGAAGCACACCCGCCGTTTAGACTCGAAGTATTCAAGAATGCGGCAATGCTGACTTTACCTGAGCGGAAACAACGATATACATTTTTGCCGGACCAGCGTGGTATCAGTAGTGTCGCACTGCACGTGGCAGCATATTTGCGTGAAGAGGAAAATTTTGAAGTGACAGAGCTTGGCGAAGTCCGGCTGCCGCGTCAAACATTTGAAGCAATTGTGAGACAAGTTAAGGAGCGACATGGTCATGGTTGGAGTAAACAGCATCGCGATGAGACAGATAAAGAGACAGTCGCATCGCTTCTTTCCATGTGGCAGGAATGGGAACTTGCAGAAGTAGATAAGGAGCAGGAAGTAATCGTCATCCGTTCCGGCGCAGCGCGGATGATCGGCCATTACCCAAAAGACTATATGAAAGAAGTGAAGCGAAGTGACGAATAAATGGAAAATGAATCGGGCAGGATTGTTGAATTTCTGGTATTACGATGAAGAGACATTTGATTTTGAAGATGGAAAACTCTTACTACGTGGCAGTAACGGCTCGGGTAAGTCAGTCACAATGCAAAGCTTTCTACCGGTCTTACTAGATGGGAAAAAATCCCCTGACCGATTGGACCCTTTTGGATCTAGATCACGTCGAATGGAAGATTATTTACTCGGTGAAAAAGAGATAACCAACCGGGAAGAACGGACCGGCTATTTATTCCTCGAGTATAAAAGACAGGGTACGGATCAGTATGTAACGACAGGTATCGGCATGCAGGCAAAGCGTGGCAAAGAATTGAAATCATGGGGATTTGTTATTACCGATAATCGCCGAATCGGTGTCGATCTGGAACTGTTCAAGGTGGAAAATCAGAACGGGAAGTTGGCGAAAATACCAAGATCCCGCATCGAACTGGAAAATCTTATCGGCACGGGTGGAGAAGTCGTTAAGACGAATCAGGAATATATGGCACTTGTGAACAAGTACGTATTCGGCTTTTCAACAATGGATGCATATAAAGAATTGATCGAGCTGCTCCTCCAGCTTAGAAGTCCGAAACTGTCGAAGGATTTCAGGCCGACTGTCATTTATGAAATCTTGGAGAATGCCTTACCTCCTTTGACTGACGAAGACCTTCGTTATCTGTCCGATTCGATTGAGCAAATGGATCAGACGAAACAGCAAATTGAACAGCTCGATAGGGAAGTGAAAGCACTTAGCAAACTGACGAAAGCGTATGATGCTTACAACCATAGAATTTTGGCCGACCAAATTGAAGAACTGAAAAGGGCTATATTGCGAGTGAAGAAAGAAAAGGAAGACGAGAAGGCGATGGTGGCGTCACTTCGAATACTAGAGTCAGTTATTCTTTCGATTGAGCAAGAACTCAGAGAACATGAGCAGCGCGAGAAAGCGCTCAAGCAGACGAAAGACCGGCTAACAGGTCATCGGATGTGGGGGCTGGAAGCGGAACGAGAGAAATTACTGAAATCGCAGTCTGACAATCAAAATAAGTTTAAGCGCGAAAACAATCGACTTGCAACCTATGAAAATAAAGAACGACAAAGTAAACAGGTGATTGAAGATACAGAAGAAACGCTCAACGAACAGCTTGGCAGACTGAAAGACCATTTGCAGGACATGGCATATGAAGGAGAAATGAGTGGATTCGGACAGCATGAGCAGAACGCAGCAGATTTTGGACGTTATTTGGAAGAAAAATTTTCGTTTGGCACATGGGAAAGAGAAACGGCTGCTCATCATAAGCGGCTAGAGGAAGCCCGAGGTAAACTACAGACATTTGAAGCGCTGAAAGAGAAAATTGCCGAGAAGCGTAAAGAAATCAGCAATATTGAGCATCAGCGTGACGAAAAAAAGCAAGAGGCAAAAGGCTGGAACGATACATTTGAAGAAGATAAGCAAAAAAAGTTGAACGAATTCCACTTATGGGCACAAACTTATAACCAATACGGGATCGCTGGAACTGCGCACCAGCAAGCATCTCGTCTTTTGGGTGAACTGTATGTGGACAGTTCATATAGTGAGGTGAAACAATCCTATCTACCATTTGTACAAGCATATGATGATAAGCTGCAACTCAAAAGACTGAAGCAAGAAAACGAGCTGAACGTTCAAAAAGACAAACTGGCGGATAAAAAAACTGAGCTTGAAGAGAGAAAAGCACAGCGTGATCCGGAGCCGGAACGCCAGCCGGCAACGGTCGAAGCAAGGCAAGTCCTTTTGGAAAAAGGTGTGGTATTTGCACCTCTCTATGAGCTAGTGGAATTTCAACCGAATGTATCGGAGGGAATGCAAAAACGTCTGGAAGCGGCGCTTATTGATGCTGGACTGCTTGATGCATTAGTAACGGAACAGGCGGTCGATATTTTACATGACCGCGTATTGGAAGAAGCACCGGTTATGCTCGCCCACACACTCGTTGATTATCTGAAGCCGGACACTGGACAGACCGGAATATCGGTTGAACAGGTGGAAAAAGTATTGCAAAGCATACTCGTCGGTGACCACGATAGTACGACGGGGATAGGAGAAGACGGCACATACTCACTCGGTATTCTAAATGGTCACGCCGTACCAGTCGAGCATGTACGCTATATCGGACGAGAAGCACGTCGACGTTTCCGTGAGCGGCTTATCCAGGAACTGGAGCTGGAAATCGCGTCGATAAAAGAGCGGATTAATGTATTTGTAGCAAAACAGGAAGCGACAGCCACTGAACTGGCTAACTCTAAAATAGCCTGGAGTACATTTCCAGAAGACCTAGATTTAAAAACAAGTTTCAATGAAAAAAGGGAAGCAGAGCGTCAAATCCAATTCTTGGACAGTCAAATAGAGCAGGCAGCTGAGGGGCTCCGGAAGATGGACAAGGACTTTCAGCAGTTGAAACGGGATGTGTACGAAGTAACTCAAACACTTTCATTGGAAACAACAGCAGAATCGTACCGTGAAGCGCTCGGATTTTTACGGACATACGAAAAGCAATTGGCAGAGCTTAAAAATCAACATCTCATACGTCTTCATGATGCTGAAAGTTTGAGAAAAGAACAAGAGCAGCTGAAGTATTTAGTAGAGGACATTGATGAACTGAAAGGCGAACTGAATATGCTGGAAGACACTCTTGCTATTGCCAGCCAATCTCTTCAGCATCTGGATGAACAACTGGAGGAGGAAGGGGCCAACGACATACGGAAACAGATTCGCTCTGTTCAACATGAGCTACGGCAAATCGAAGAAGTTTTAGCCGATCGGCGTACTACTCTGCCGCAGCGAAAAGCCGAGAAAACAGCATTGAGTGATCAACTTTCGGTTTCCTCTAAAAGACTCGCTTTTTGGAGAAACATGCAGACGAGTTGGGAAGAAGCGGTGCGGGGAGAACTTAAGCGCGGATTTATTTCATTAAAGGAAAGCGTATGGCAAGATGTGACTAAAGTAGAAGCGGCATTATTAGTGGATGTCTCGAAAGATAAAAGCCAGATTGAACGAAAACTTACAAACGTATTTTACGAAGTGCAGACAGACCTTGCTGAACACCGCATGCGTGAGCGAAGCGTGAAGTGGGAATTAGAAGACTGGATGGCGGGCGTCGACGCAGATGAGTTGTTACCAATCATCGATCAGTGGCGTCAAAAGACATCACGCCGAATCATTGAATTCGATAATCGTGGCATATCGGTAACACCTTATTCCCTGTATAAAGAAATTGGAGATGCGCAACTCCTACAGGAAAATCGCTTGAACGAACAAGATAAAGAATTGTATGAGGAAATTCTATTCAACTCGGTTGGTCATAAACTGCGCAGCCGAATCCGCCGGGCGGAGAACTGGACTGAAGGGATGAAGAAATTAATGGAAAGTCGCGATTCGTCTTCCGGTCTAAAGTTCTCTATCCGGTGGAAACCAAGAAGCGCGGACTCTGAAAGCCAGCTAGATACAACAGACTTGGTAGCGTTACTTAAGCAGGATGCACGATTGCTCAAGGAAGAAGATATAGAACGAATTTCTACCCACTTTCGTTCGAAAATCGAAATGGCAAAGCAGTGGATGCTAGAGAAAGGAGAAGGACAGACACTCCTGCAAGTGCTGAAGCATGTCTTGGACTACCGCAAGTGGTTTTCGTTCGAACTATCGTATGAACGACCAAACGAAAAGAAACGTGAGCTCACAAACCATAAATTTTTCACATTCAGTGGCGGTGAAAAAGCGATGGCGATGTACATTCCGTTGTTCACGGCGTGCTACTCGCGATATCTTGAAGCAGCTGATAGCGCGCCGTACATCATTACGCTAGACGAAGCATTTGCGGGCGTAGATGAGAACAATATCAATGAAATGTTCGAGGTCGTCGAACAGCTAGGGTTTGACTACATCATGAATTCTCAAGTTCTATGGGGAGATTATGAGACGGTCAGCAGGCTATCGGTTTGCGAACTAGTTCGGCCTCGAAATGCAGATTTTGTGACTGTGATTCGCTATAAATGGGATGGCCGTGCACTTGTCGCAGTGACAGATACGGAAAGGGATTGGCAGAATGAATAAGGAGATAATCTGCCAAGCTGTCACTTACTTTCAAAGTACTCCTGTGTACCACAAGCTGTTTAGTGAATTTCGAGCAAAAATCGAATCGCTTGGTCGAATAGGTGGTACCGTGAATATTGAAGATTATTCTGCGGAGGAGCTGGAATCACTAACACTTTTTTTCGGAGAGATGGGAAATAAGAAAGCAATTCCCCTCATTGCATTCGATGAGCGGTTGCAGGAAACGAAGTTTGTAGACATTCATCTACCTGAATTGCTTGAAGTGTTTTTCGGTGAACCGATTCGTTTTAATAAAGATGTGCGGAAAGAGAAGAGGGACAAGGAAGAGGAAATGCTTAAGAAATTAGGAGTTACTTATCCTGTGCTGAACGGTTACTTCAATTATCTTAGTAAGCGAACAGCTGACTCCCACTGGATTATCCGACTTCTGTTAACTGACAGTTTTACTTTGAGTGCCCAATTTCTTGCGAAGGCAGCGAATGCGCTACCACAGAAGTTTGAGCGGCTCCCGTTTTTCAGTCAGAGAGTGAGCGGTAATCCACACACATTTGATTTATCGGGAATGAACGGCAAGTTGCTTATTCATTTTCTTCATTTTCGACTTTACGATGGCGGAGCACCACCTTCCGGCACGGAAGAAGTGAATGAACTCTTGCTGCAATTTCTGATTCTTCGTGATGATATTTCAAATTTTGTATCATTTGCTAATTTACTCGGAACTCAGGATGGTACAGTACATCCTGTTTGGTATGCAGCTGTTAAGACAGAAAGTGCAGTCAATATGCCACTGCGGGAACTGCTTCTGATTGATTTGGTAAAACCAGCAGTGGGGACCGATGTCTATGTCGTAGAGAATTCTGGTATTTTCTCTTCGCTGCTCGATGCGGTGCCGTCTGCTCCTCTTGTCTGTACGCATGGTCAGTTCAAGCTAGCGGGACTTCGTCTTCTCGATTTTCTTGTGGAGTCTGGGAGCTACGTTCATTATGCAGGTGACTTCGATCCAGAAGGTGTGGCAATGGCAGCCCGATTGCTTGAACGGTATCCCGAACGCGTTCGACTGTGGAAGATGGATTCAGAATCTTATGCAACTGCACTGTCGTCGTTTGAACTTGGCGACCGTGTCAAAAAAATCGGTAGTATTAAGCACCCTGATGTACAGGAAATACTGGCGATGATGCGAGAAACAAAGAAAGCGGGCTATCAAGAAGCACTGCTGGAAGAAATGGTGAATGAACTGAAAGAGAAATATTAAATATTTTAGTAATCGATTTTTGCTTTACGCCTCATAAAGCGGCGCTCGGTCTTTATATCGATTTCCCGCATAATCTGTTGGATATCGACCGAGTAGAAGACATCGTCGATCCCGAAATCACCTTGACTTACTTTGAGCCAGGCACAAAAACCTCTACCGCGAAAAGCTGGTGGCGGTTCCGGTCGGACGAGAAATTTGACAGTATCCATATGGTTTTGAGAAAAACAGAGCTGTAGTTGTATGATTTCAACAGGGAAGAATGGGTTCGATTGATGGAAGAGATCAAAGCAGTTCATAAATGATGGGGAATCGCCTCGAGATAGTTTCGTGATGAAAAAGCCGTATCCGACAAGTTTTAAACTTGTCGGATACGGCTTTTGTATTTTTAAGTAGGAACTGTTCATTGAAATTAGTGCGATTCCAGATCCGGTGCAATCAGTTTCTGCGTCGCTTGTTCATAAAAACAAGCTTTTCAATCAAGCGTGCATCGTTGAACGCCTGTGCGCTTAAGGTGACACTGACCAGATTGGCCGCTCTTGCCGGTTTCACGGCCCTCTACAGGGCTTCTAATAATAGGTAATGAACTGTTTTTAGTTATACACCATTCGGTAATTTCGTAAATTGTGATAATTTTTTAGGAGATTTAATTAAAGCTAACTTTACTTTGATAGAGGCATTCCTAAAGGTATAGGCTTCGATTTAGAAATACCGAATCAGCCATTATCTCGTCAATGACTAAAAGCCTTCCTTGAAAATGTGCTTCAAGGAGGGCTTTTGTGTATTTACGATTTTAAATAGATATCTATAACATCTGTACTTTCAATTTTGCTCCATTGAATTTCTTCAAGCAAGAAATTTTGCCCAGCAGGGATGTAAATATCTTCGTCAGTTGCAAGTTGATCCGAGGCTGTTAAACCGAAACTTTGTAAAATACGGCTATGAGATCCATCTCCTAAAATATGAGCATCATAAATTTTTGAATATGGTTTTAGATGTGGGTGACTATTTAATGTTTGATCTGATAAATCAAAAAGAGAGTGTGCTAGGTGTCTTGGTGTATTGGTATCCATAAAAATAGCAAATGCTGATTTTTTTGGAAGAGAGGCAAGTGCATCTAAGGGGAGTTGCTCATACTGAATCTTCAGGTGTAATGGCAAATTATTCTGTCTTATACCTTTCTCAATAGGAGATAGCATTAAATGGCAGAATGCTAGATAACATTTTATTGCTAAATTTTGTTGTCGTAATAAATGAGCAGTTTTCCCTAAACTTAAATAGACATTCATATTAGTTGGATCTGCATTTAAGGCTTCGATATAACAGTCTCTCGCGCCTTCTAAGTTTCCACTTCTTTTTAAAGCTACTCCTCTGTCTAGTAATTGATCAACTTGATAAGACATTTCAAATCCCCTTTAATTAATATTTTTTGTATTTCAATTTGATTATAAATCATCACTTCCATTTTTAGAATAAAATTCTAAAAAATAAAAATAAATGTAAAAATATTAATTTAACAACATAAGTTATATTGTATTAAAAAAAATATAGTTTAGAATTAAATTACACAAAACATTTCCGTTTTATGGATTTTAGTGAGGATATTGATGTTTCTTTAATTTTTAACTAACAATCGTATTTTTGTGACTTTTATCTTATGAGCTTCAAAAATACTTATATTTTGAATATGTTACTAAATATAAAATTGGAGGGAATTAGATGTACGAGAAAAGACAATTTCCCGAATATTCCTGGTCTCTATCAAGGCATAAAACGTTTTTAGAGTGTAGCCGCAAATATGCCTTTCAGTATTACATGAGTCACAACGGTTGGCTTAAAGATTCGAATGTTTTAGCAAAAGATGCATACCGCTTAAAAAATCTAACGAATCTTGAAATGTTTTTTGGGAAAATCGTTCATGAACTTATTGAAAAAATTCTTAAGAACTTTCTTGAGAATGATACAGTTCCTAATGAAGATTCGCTTAACAAAATCATTAAAAACCAGTTGAATCAAGGGTTTTGGGAGTCAATGAATAGCAAATTATTATGGGAAATGAAGCCGAAACATTATACGATGTTTCATGAAATCTACTATGAAGGGAAACTGATGTCAGAAAAAATAGAAGAAATAAAGTATCGCTTAAATGTTTGCATGAAACATTTCTTAGCAAGTCATACATTTCAAGAAATTCAAAGCAGAAACAAGACAGAAGTTTTTGAATTTGAACAATTTAGATCGATGAAATGGAACGGAATAAAGGTTTTCATTGTTATGGATATGGTATATAGAGATCTTGAAAATAATAAATGGATTATTGTTGATTGGAAAACTGGAAAAGCATCAGATGAAGATCGGGGCCAATTAGCTCTGTATGCCAAATATTTAAAAGATAAATTTAAACTCAAGGATTTTTCAGAAATAGAAGTACGTAATGAATACCTATTAGAAGGGTTCCATAAAACATACAAATTAACCCGACATGATATAGAAAATATTAATTTTGTTTTTGAATTAAGTAATGAAAAGATGAGCTTATTGTTAGAGGACCCTATTGAGAATAAACCTCTCGACTTAGAAAATTTCGAAAAAACAATTTACGAATCGAAATGTATGCGGTGTAACTTCAAAGAGCTTTGCGAGATGTATTAGGAATCAGTTATAGAAGAATATAATAGAGAAATATTGGGGGATTTAAATGTTCACAGTTATAATAATTATCATTATTTTAGTAGTGGTATTTGGAGGGGCAAGTGGAAGTGCGAGTTCGAGTCAAAATGGTTCGTCTAATTCACATGGAAACCCTACTTCTAATAAAAATACTACAGCTACTTCAGGAGAAGGCACAAGAAAAGTGAAAAATACGGTCTCTCCTACCGCAGAAAAATCTAAATCAAAAGTTATCAAAACCTTTAAAGAATGCCCGAAGTGTGCATCAAGGAACTTAATTGAAAATCTCAATAGCTCAAGTACTTGTAATAAGTGCAATTGGAGATTGTTTGAAAGTTATAATTCAAACGTAGCCAATGGGGAGAAACAAGTTAAAAGTTCTCCACACTCAAAAAGTGTTAAATCTGTAACTGATGTAAACGCCCCTATAATTGTAAGGCTTGCTGGAGTTACATACGAAGGCAGACAAGAAATTTTATCTGAAATGCGTATGACTGACAAAATTAAAATGAAAAGAGAAAAATACAACAACTACGATGAAAATGCGATTGCTGTCTATAATATTAATGACCAGAATATAGGATGGATTCCAAAGGATATAGCTACCGCTTTAGCACCAAATATTGACGCAGGGGAAAAATATAAAATCGAAATTAATAAAATTCATGGAGGTAATGGCTATAACTATGGCGTTGAAGTTCTTATTAATAAGATGGACAACACGTTGAAATCCTATCAAACACACAAACATAGTTCTAAGTCTGCTAAGACTTTCAGCGAAAATATTAACTCTAAACCAGCTAATAAGCTATTTCAAAAACCCGAATACATTTATTTGGATTCGATTTTAACAAAATCAGCGAATCAAGAATCTTTAAAAGAAGTTCACAATGTCTTAGCAGACTTTATTAAATATAGAGATAAAACTCTACCTAAGTTAGACAGGAAAAACATTGAGCATTTAGTGATTGCTGATTTGGAATCTCTATTTGATAATACAATAATGCTGGCAGCCGGAACTGAATCCAATTTTATTCATAGACATTATAAAGCAATTTTAGTACAACTTTCTTTTCAGTTAGGATTTTTAATTCACAGACTTCTACCGGGTAGCACGTATGCAAGTTATGCACAAAGTAAAATGAGTTGGTTGAGCACCATGGATGTTCGTCTTGAGACCAAAGCATTACAACCATTTTTTTATGAAAACGTAGTAGTTTCAGGGAACTCTCCGACAATTGCTGATACAACTGTAAGTGATCAAATTTACTTTTGGGATATTGAAGAAATCAATTATGTGCTGTCCAACTTAACTGACTTAGGATTTGAGTTTAAAAAGTTTATTAAACAATATTGAAGTTTAAATAAGTACGCTGAATACTTAATAATAAAGATATTGAATTGAGTAAAACTAATGTAAGAAGACATGAGATGAAATGACATAATATCTGTACACTATGCCTGTATAACAGTATGGAACAAAATATAAGAACAGATTTTAAAAATAAAAACTAGATAGATGATACAAGAAGATTAAAAGAATAATTAAAAGAAGTGGCTAACTTTTTTATAAATTATACGAGTGAAAGAGTTTTTACTTACTCAACATAGTAGTGAAATTTATTCATGTCAGTTCTCTTTTAATTAAGGCGCCTAATAATTCAATCATTTAACTGTCTTAAATCCAACCACACTTAGATAAGAAGAAAAAGTTCACCAAAGTAAATAGAATTCTTGGAATAGCTGCTACGACTTGCCCTTGTAGTAAGCCTCTTTACGTATACTAAGAGATTTTGAATGAAATTGAACCAATGATGGACATTATAAATGAAGCTTTTTGAATTATGGTTCCTTATTTGAAGGAAGGCTTGATTGCTTCCGCGCTTATGTTGGAAAAGGAATTAGGACATTTTAAGTTTAGTATAAACAATAGAAATATTCCTTTCTAACGGTAAAGGATATAAAAAAGGAGATATTTTAAATGACAATGTCAAAAGAAGAAGCTAAAAAATTCATTAATAGCGAAGAAGTTCAGGAATGTATTCTTCACCACACTGCGCTTGCGTTTGATAATATTTTAGTTTATTTTGCTACTCAGCCTGAGCTTGGTTATTTAAGAATTCAATCAGAAGATGAGGTAAATAGATTAGCTCTGTCAGACTTTTTAGAACTTTTTTATACTACTGATGACACCTTTCTTAAGTTATACCCTAAGCAGACGCTTTACGAGGAAGCATCACTAAGCAAGCATTTTCGTAGTGCAATTGGCTTTATAATAGTTTCAGCGGTTTCAGAATACTTAGAGGTTGAGGTAAACCACTTATGGAATGACGAATCTGACTTATACGAAGCGTGCTTTGAAGTTGCAGGAAAAAGATATTTTGAGTTAATGTCATTGAATGATTTGTATACTATCGAAAGAGATTATCCAACAAGATTAATGAGAATAAAACAATTCATGAAATAAATAAGATCAATATAAAATATATTCAATCTAATCGAAATTTTAAGATGTGATAGTTCAGATACAAAAAAGACCGAGTGCGCTAACACTCGTTCGATTCAGTATATGCAGTGTAAGCGCGGCTGGCCAAATTGAAGATGTTTTTTAAGCAAAGAGTGACCACATAAAATCCTGGCCGGGAATGGGTGGTTGCTTTTTTGGTGATCGCGAATCGATCGGCTAAAGCTGAAGTGAGGAATATGCTGAGTTGAAACAAGTGAAGAGGGCCGGATATTGATTGTGAGCGACACCCCGGTTCCGTGGAGTGACACGCTAGAGAAGAAGGACGCGCACTCGGAATATAAAATCGGGTCCATCACGCCTCATAAAGCGGCGCTCGGCCTCTATATCGATTTCCCGCATAATTTATTGGATATCGACCGGGTGGAAGACATCGTCGATCCCGAAATCACCTTGACTTACTTTGAGCCAGGCACGAAAACGTCCACGGCGAAAAGCTGGTGGCGGTTCCGCTCAGACGAGAAATTCGACAGTGTCCATATGGTTTTGAGAAAAACTGAACTGGAGTTGTATGATTTCACGAGAGACGACTGGGTCGGATTAATGGAAGAAATCACGGCTGTTCATAAGGGATGAGCAAGCTAGCCGCATGGCGGATCTGCAATAGCTTTTCATCAAACACATACTAGATTTCCACACTTGCCGATTCAACCTGGCAAGTGTTTTTTATTGTCCCGTATTCAGCAAGTGGCCTGAAGGAGTTAGGAAAGTATTGTGTATCCTTTCTATCTAACGGGTTAGTTATCTAGGCGCTACAGAGAAATAATGTATAAGGAATGAAGTATATTTGCACCTAATTGCTTCAATATTTTTGGTATTAATTGGCATCGTTCGTTTTATTAAAAAGAATGAACAGGCGTATGCGTATATAGTAGCACCTCCTGTGGTATAGAATAGGAAGAAACTAATCTACTGAAAGCATCGGGGGATGAAAAATGAACGAATTTATTGAGTTCAGAAATCGTGTGTATGACAAGGAAAGTAACTATAATTATCCTCTTCAATTTTTAGATGAGTACATAAATAACAGCAAGGCGATAAACTCCGATGAACAAAGAGTGGTCGAGCAAATTCGAACGATCAAGCAACTAGAGCTGGACAAGCAGCTAGGTGAACATGAAGTAGACGAATTGCTGTCGTTTTTAGGAGAGCATCCAACGACAGACCGCTTTATCGCAGATGCGATTTTACATTTGTTCCATGATGACAACAAGCAACTAATAGAGAGAAAAATAAAAGACTTACTCGTAAACCAACAATACGATAGCCAAAAGCTTTATCATGTGTTGGATATTTGCATTGAATGTGGTCTCGATATGTTAAGCGATGACGATATCTTAGTGATGCTCGAGAAATACGAACTGGATGTAGAGATCGTTTCCATCTTGCTGGACTTTATCGATCGCTTTAACAGACAGGAATTTAAAGACGCGATTTACAAAATATTAGCCATGGATTACCCGGATGGCATCAAGATCCAAGGAATCAATGCATTAATGAATTTGTATCCAACGGAAACTATCGATCAGTCCTTTATGGAGGAGCATGTAAGAAACAAGAAAAACCAGGTGTTTATTGATAGCTATATGGACTTTCTCAAGAAAGACTTCACCTTTGAAAAGCCAGGCATTTCCATTTTACAGTCGATGTTCTATGGGGATTTTGAAGATAGCGGAAAAGGGAATAATGGCGGCTTAGCCGTATTATTAAAAGGCTTGGGTGAAGAGATCTCGAAAGACAGCCGCATAGCCCATGTATTTACGATTACGATTACCCAAGAATTGAACAAGCCCTTTATCAGCTCTCATGGAGATAAACACGTCTTTATCAGGTTGCCGATTTATTTGGACCAGTCTCGATCAGACAAGTTCATCAAAAGAGAGTTGTTTATCAAACGGCAGATAGCCAGTTATTTAAAACGGTCAGCAATAAAGCCCGACGTCTTTCATATCCGGTTTTTAGACAACGCGTCTAAAGCGGTGGCTCATTTAAGTGAGGAATTAAATGGCAAACTGGTCTTTACGCTAACGCCAGACCCGCACCGGAACATGTTTGAGGGAACGGGGCAGTTAAAAGAACTTGGTTTTGACGAGCTTATTGAAAAACTGAACAAGATCAAAATAGGGGATGAATTAATCCACACAAGCAATGGAATCGTTGGGATTGGGAATGGAGATGTGAAAACAGAACTTGCGGTTTATTTCCCTCAATTCAAAGATGAAGATGTAAATGGAAAAATTAAAATGATTGGTGAAGGCATACAAACAGGCCAAACCATTGATGAGGAAGCGATCGCTGCCTATTCCAACCGCCACATCGAATGGAATGAAACCAATAAAGGCTTTTTTGAAAAACCTGTCATCTTAAACGTCGGGAGATTGGCAGTGTTAAAAGGGCAGATGGAACTGTTAAAAGCGTGGGCAAACTCCAAGCTTTCGGAAACCCATAATCTGCTCATCATCGGTGGAGATTTGGAGCGGCCGAGTAAAGAAGAAGAAATGGTGATGGAGTTTTTCGAGGATTTCCTACAACGGCATCCCGAGTTCAAAGACAGGTTCATCCATAAAGGGGCCATGTCGAATGTGGATATCAGATTGCTTGAAAGGGATATTATCAAAAGAGACTTTGACTATCCCCATATCTATCTGTGCTCCAGCGTAAAAGAAGAGTTTGGCATCGCTATTTTAGAAGCGATGTCGATCGGCTTCCTGACTCTCGGTCCGATCAAAGGCGGAGTTAAGAGTTATATGAAGAACGGAGAAAATGGATTTTTGATCGACACCAGCAATGGCGAAACGATTGCCAAAGAAACGGAAAGCCATCTGTATGATCCTAAAATTGATAAAGACGCAGTGAAACAAATTCAAGCTGCAGGACAGAAAACAGTAGATGAAAACTTTTCCATTCAAAAGATTTCACACGAGTTCGTGTCATTTTATTTGTCTTTAGAAGGAGAAAACGAAAATGAAGTATAAAAAAATCTTTGTCGTCAGTCCGCCATTTTACTCGCATTTTAATCCCTTGCTCGTATTAGCCAAAAGCTTTCAAGAACAGGGTGCACAAGTGACAGTTGGCTGCAGCATCGAATTCAAGGAACAAATCTTGAAAGAGAATTTGGCTTTTTATGAAATTGACATCAGTTCCAATAAAAATACAGGGACCAGTGAAGACACCGTGCAGCCGGATACGGAGAGAATGAGGTTGGAAGAATTCTTCGAGTCGACCAAAAAAGGGGCGGTGGAAACACTGATCACCCAGTCCCGCCACCGAAAAGCGGATATGCTTTATAATCCGCAAGAGCTGATTGATAAGATTAAGACGATAGATGATTCTATGGATGTTGACCTCTATGTGGTGGACATCTTATCGTATTCGGTTACGCTGAGCTTGTATTTCTTGGGGCTGCCTTTCGTGACGTTTTGCCCGCCTCATCCGAACACCATTCCAAGAGATGGACGGTATTTCAATGTACCGAAAAGCTGGCCAGAGGCGATAACGGTCAAGGAAGAAGATTTGAAGAAGTTAAAGCAAGTTTCCACCCAAACGCAACAGGAGTTTACTGAAGTCTTCAACAATATTATCAGTGAAAATAAATCGATTAAAAAAATCGGCAATGCGTTCAGCTTAGTCTCTGAAATCGCGGTGATCTACAATTATTTTGATTTCAACAATATCGAAAAAAGTGAAGAAAGCCCGAAAGAATTATTCATAGGGAATTCATTTGAAGCGGTTGCGTTAGATGAAGACTGGATGGAAAAGATAGAGACGAAAGAACAGAAAATCATGATCAGTTTAGGGACTTTTTTGTCGAATAGAAAAGACGTCCTGGAAAAACTCATCCTGTCGGCCAGGGAAAGCCATCCTGATGCGCTGTTGATCGTTTCGGCAGGCAGCCATGCGGAGGAACTCAAGAAGTACAGCTCGCCCAATACGATCATCGAAGGTTTTATTCCTCAAGTCGCGCTGATGCAGTATGTCGACACCGTGGTCTTTCACGGCGGCTGCAACACCTTGACTGAAGCGATGTACCATGGGAAAAAGATGGTCATCTTACCGTTCTCCAGCGATCAGTTCAATATTGCCTATGATATTGAGAAGAATAATTTGGGAAGAGTGCTGGACCCGAATAATTTCAGCACAGAACAATTGGCACAGGCGTTTACTGAGCTAGAAGAGAGTTCTAAAGACAATTTGCTGCATTGGCGCAACGTCTCAAGAGAACGAGGCGCGGATTATGCGGTGAAGAAAATATTGGAGATTGAATGACATCCAAGTATAGAGGTTGACTAATAAGTCGATATTCCGCAAAACAGCTGCGCTTTCCGCGGGCTCGCGGAAAGCGCAGCATGGAGCGCAGAGTCCTATATATCGAACATGACACGGTGGATCGAATAATAGCTGAATAAAATGGAAAAGAGGTGTTGTATGAAGGAAGTAGTTGGAGCTGATACAAAGACTAGGAATACAAACAAATACGATGTGGATGGCGTACCTCCATTAAGAGAAGCCATACCATTAGGATTGCAACATATTTTCGCGATGTTTTTAGGGAATGTTGCTGTCCCGATCATCATTGCAGGTGCGGTCGGCATCACCGGAGCGGATTTGACAATCTTGATTCAAAGCGCCATGGTCATGGCTGGAATTGCAACGATCATCCAATGTTACCCAATATGGCTGGTCGGGGCGCGGCTCCCGGTCGTGATGGGAACGAGCTTTGGATTTTTGCCGACCAATCTTGTCATCGCCGGCTCTTACGGCATAGGCGGATTATTGGGTGCCAGCCTGATCGGTGGTTTATTCGGCGGCGCCTTAGGGTTTTTCATCAGGAAAATAAGAAGATTCTTTCCGAAAATCGTCACCGGTACGGTCGTTCTGACGATCGGTTTGTCCCTGTTGCCTACAGGTATTGTCTCGATGGCTGGAGGCAGCGGATCTGAGAATTTTGGATCAGCTAAAAACTGGTTGGTGGCGTTACTCGTATTGGCCATTGTGCTGTTTCTCAATCGATATGCAACCGGAATGGCGAAAACATCCTCCATTTTAATTGGTATTATTATTGGATATTTAGTGGCTTTGCCGCTGGGGATGGTCGAATTCACCGCTATGAGAGAAGCTAGCTGGTTCTCAGTTCCGCAACCATTTTATTTCCCGATGGAATTTTACTGGGGAGCGATTCTCCCGATGATGATCATGTTTATCGTGACATCTGTTGAGACCGTTGGGGATGTGACAGCCATGACGAATGGGGGAGCCGGGCGAGAACCTACAGAAAAGGAACTTTCTGGCTCCGTCATAGCCAATGGTTTTACATCTTCGCTGGGAGCGATTTTCAACTCTCTGCCAAACACATCTTTTAGCCAAAATGTAGGGATGATCGCATTTACCAAAGTCATGAGTCGCTATGTCGTCGCTGTCGGCGCTGGTTTTCTCATTTTGGCTGGGCTGATCCCTAAGATGGGCGCGCTCATCTCCACCATGCCACCAGCCGTTATTGGTGGGGCCACGGTCATCATTTTTTCTCAGATTACCTTAACCGGCATCTCCATCTTAACTTCAGAGCCATTGACTGAAAGAGCCAAGATCATCATTGGCTTGTCTTTGGTATTTGGGCTCGGCTTAAGTCAAGTACCCGATGCAATGGCTGGCTTTCCGGAAGTGATCAAGTTATTGTTTGGCGGCTCTGGCATCACCATCGCCTGCTTTATGGCGATTGCATTGAACTTGATCATTCCTGAGGAAGCAACGAAAGAAGAAAACGCATAATCCCGAAATCACGTGCTTTTGTTAAAGGCGATTCCGTGTATTCGCAAGCATAAACCAAAAAAAGCCGTCTCCGGCAAGCTCAAAGCTTAGCGGAGACGGCTTTCATATTTTGTTAATGAACATTTCTTTAGTAAAATGGTAAATATCGAAGAAATGAGGCATGGCTAATGGAATATATGTATCTCCTGATTGCGGCAGTTTTAGTTATATTAATTGGCGTCTTTCTTTATTTCAGAAACAATAAAGACGCATCCATTCAAATAGAAGAAACACCAAGTGAAAGCATGGAAGAAGAGCTTGAAGTCGAGGAGCCTGAGCCAGAGCCGGAAGACGATGACAGCCATTTGAACCCGGTCGTGACGGAAGTGGAGGACGCCGAACTCGTCAAGAGCGGCTACAAGCGGATTGAAATCCCTGCGAATATGATTCCTGTAATCGCTGAGACCTTGAAAGACGGAGCGGTGATTTTCCATCAAAGTCGGACCTTCCGCGTGCAATTCAGCCCGGAAGTGGTGAAGGGCTTGAAGGATAAGAGCATGACGCTCATTGAGCGGGTCAACGGCAAGGGCTATATGCCGGCGGTGAAAAAAGATGGCGTGAAAGGGATATACGAGCAGGCGGTGTTGGTGAAACGGGTGAATCCTGGTCTTGTGGCCCATGCGAGCATGAGCTTGTTGACAACCGTGGTCGGCCAGCAGCAACTCATGGAAATCCAAAGTTCCTTGAAGAGCATGGAGAAAAAACTTGAGACACTCATCCAACACCGCGAACATGACTTTGCTGGGAAGATCGATGCGCGCTTTGGTTATTTCAAAGAAGTCATCGAACGCTTCCGGAGAAATGGCATCACACTAGGCGGCGTGGAAGATGCGGAAATCGAAGGCTTTTACACAGCGACGCTGCAGGATTTGAAAGTGCTGACGAAAGACTTGAAAGCCATCGTCGCGAGCGTCGTGAACTTGAAAGAGCATGAAACGCTGCGGAAATGGGGGGAGGCCCCGGTGAAAAAAGAGTACGAGCAACTCATCGGGCGCTTCAACGCAAAACAGGAATTATTGCTATTGAACGTTCAGTTTATCCAGGAATGCTACGAGCCGTATTTGCGGACCATTCGGAATTACGAAGAAGCCGACGTGAAATCGCAGACTTTGGCCGAGATCGTGACGGAGAATCATTCCTTGATCCAAAGCATTGAAGAGAAAGTGAAGAGCATTGAAGAAAACTATAAAGTTAAAATCAACTTCGGCCTGAAAGCCTTGAAGTACCGCAATTTGGAGAGCTTGAAAGAACTGGCGCCTGTGAAGATTAATGAGCAACAAGCTTCGGAACAGGAGGTTCCTTCTGAAGTGTTGGTTGAAGTGACAGAAGATGATCAGGCTTATGCTTATGTGCCGCGGAGAGAGTGAATGTCCCTGTGCACCACACAATTCTGCGGACAAAAACCTTGATGTAGAGAAGATTGTGTTGCCTAATGTCCCTGTGCATGACACAATTCATCGCGAAAAACACCCTCTACTCAGCAGAGGGTGTTTATTTTAGTTGATTAAATTCAGTGGGATTTAAAGTTTGGTGTGATCCGTTTCCGCTTTTCTTATTTACAGAAGCAGGTGAATTAAAGACAGGCTTAAAGCATTTTTAAAAGCTTATAATCACTATCGATATGAAAACCATATTTTGTATAGAAATTTTTTTGTCTAACTTTTTGTTCGTCATTTTCGAAAGACATTTCTCCAGTTATTGCAGTTAGGTTTCTTTTCTTAGCTTCTTTAATAAGGTAAGTCATAAAAATAGTTCCATAACCCTTGCCATATTTTTTAATATAAGGTTTATCACGATACTCTAATACTTGAATATCACTGATTTGTAAAGAATGTTCATTTAAAAAAAGAATCATTGATGATCGATCAATCTTTGTCCAGTGAACTGAGTACAACCAAAAATTTAATACTGGACCTTCTTTATCTTCATGGAGAGCCAGCAAAACTGGCTCTCCATGTTTTGTTTCTAAAAGGGTAGCCACAATTCCGCCTTCGCCTGGCTTATTGAATTCTTTCAACCTTGTCTTAAGTATAAAAAGTTTGAATTTGTTTATTGATTTTACCATTGCTTCCACACACCCACCCCTTTAGTTTTAATACGAGGAATATATTAAAAAGTTTCGATATATTTTTTATCAGATGAACATGAAAACGTAGGGTTGACGGAATTCAATTCTTTTCGATTTATGTGTCCATATGTAAAAGCACCTTTTCTTGTTAATTATAAATGTTGAAGATTAACAATAAAATATTTACTGAATCAGGCTGTAATTTTATGTGCTATTCTGGAATTGTCTTACAAGGGAAAGGGGAATCTAGCATGAGTACAGTTAATAGAGCGCTACAGTCTATAGGGAAATCTAATTTTGTTCACTACTTCGAGGATTATAAGCAACTGGCATTTAGCAAGGAAAAACTAAGCGGGAAAGATAAAATGCCTTTGGCTAAAAAGCTTCTAGAGGACAATCCAAATGCTTCTAAAATTTCTGGCCAATTAATGAGGATTTCTTCAGCTATTACCATTTTTAAAAATGGGTGGGAAGAAGAAGCTTTAAAAGAAGTGATTGCTTCAAAGCATCCCTCGATCAGTAAAGAGATAAAAGCAAAAGCCGCAGCATTAATTAGTATGAGATAAAATCCGAAAGAGTCTATTAATAAACTATTAAATAATAGAACCCAAAAACTTAATATGCTATAATTTAGACATAAAAAAAGACCGAGTGCGCTAACACCCGGTCGATGCAGTACATGCCGTATAAGTGCGGCTGGCCAAATTGAAGATGTTTTAAGCAAAGAGTAACTACCTACAATCCTGGCAGGGAGAAGGCGGTTACTTCTTTTTGTTCATGGCAATTGCGATGATCGCAACTCCAGCGGTCAAAGCTGAAGTGAGGAATATACCAAATTGAAATAGCATATTCATAGCATCGTAAGTTACCATATCTAAACACCCCCTTTCTCAAGGGAGTGCCAACCGCCCGTCCACTTTATGTAGCTGCATTTTTTATTTTATCACGTAGATAGAGAGTTTACTATTGCGGATAAAATGTATGGGACTTGTGCCGCTTCTTGGAGATTTTAGATAAACGTGATGGGAGTTATATAATATACTTTTTCTGTTCAGTCCGTGGGGAGATTGTTCTTATCGAAAACTGAAGCCAGATAAGTAACTCTATGTCTCGTTCTTTTCTGTGGAACTGAAAGTATTTCATGACAGAACTACTATGTTGTGTGTTCGGTAACTTGTACTTTGCGAGTTTCTATTTCAGATATTTTTTAATGGTTATAAAATGGATTATTAAAATTCATTAAACACTAAAAAGGATCAAGACGGCATACATCCAAGCCACCCCTGATCCTTTATGACGAAAACTAATACTTTAAAATAAAATTCATCAAGAAATTCTCTTAGGGCAGCGGGTGGGATGACCACACGCCCAGTATCAGGAGAAATGCTTTGACAAACAAATTGCTAAGCAAGTTTCTTACTTTCAAAATAGTTTGTTTTAGCATATACATTCCCCCTTTAAGGATTCGAACCTTGAAATAACTTCGAGTTATTAACGCAACGATGAAATCAATCACCGATATAACAAGTAGCATTTCTCCCGCTCCCCTAAAAGAATTTCAATGTAAGTATTATAACCTTCATATTTTAAGAACTCAAATGTCTTACTAATAAAAATACCCTTAACTAAATGGTGAGTGCTAAATACCAACTCTTTAGTAAAGGGTGTTTTTTTGTTGTCTTAAAAACTCAATTTGCTTTAAAATGTGGGATCTTTCGTTTAAATGATTTCTGTTCATAAGAATAAGCCAGTTCAATCAACCGCGCTTCGCTGAAGGCCTGCGCACTGAAGGTCACGCCAACCGGATGTCCGTCTTCTGTGTAACCGGCCGGCACCGTGATGGACGGATAACCCGCTTTGGCCGACATCGCCGCGCCGCGGTTGTTTTGGAAAAGAAGTGCGTCGAGTTGGTGCTGTTTCATGACGTGGTCGATGCCTTCTGTGGTAGAAGTGCGCCAATCGATTTCGCGGTGTTTCAGGTATGTCGCGTCGTTCGGATCGTCGCTCAAGCCTTGTGCTTTCTCTAGTTCGGCTTGGCCGAATTTCATGCGACGCTCGGGGTCTTGTTTGTTGAATGCGATGACGTCTGCGAGTGATTTGACCGGCACTTCGTCTGGTGTAGTCGCAAGATAGTCGTTGACGCCGCGCTTGAATTCGTACCATAAGACGTCTGATTCGAACTCCTGTTTTGGAATCGTCAATTCGACGACAGTGGCGCCGAGTGCTTTGATTTGCTCGATGGCTGCGTCCATAATGGCGCGTTCTTCCGGGGCTTCGTTGTTCAAAAACGATAAGTCCACGCCGATACGGGCGCCTTTCAAGCCATCTGATTTCAGATGCGGCGTGTAATCGGTGAGTGTGCATGCTGCGCTCCCCAGTGTCGCCGGGTCTTGTTCGTCGACGCCGGTCATCGCGCCAAGTAAGATTGCAGCATCCGTCACGGTACGTGCCATCGGTCCAGCGGTATCTTGGCTTTCGGCGATCGGGATAATGCGCGAGCGGCTGATGAGCCCGACGGTCGGCTTGATGCCGACGAGGGAATTGGCACTGGATGGGCTGAGGATCGAGCCCGAAGTTTCCGTGCCGACGCCGACCACTGCGAAGTTCGACGCGATCGCAGCACCAGTCCCCGAACTCGAGCCGCCGACGTCTTCTGGTTTGAAGATGTCGATGCCGTACGGATTTTTCACTTGTCCGGCGAGTGAGCTATAGCCGCTCGGTCCATCTTGCGACATGAAATATGCCCATTCGCTCAAATTTACTTTGCCGAGGATGATGGCGCCGGCGTTTCGCAGTTGCTTCGCCACGAACGCGTCGTCTTTCGCGAAATTGTGTTCGAGTGCGATGGCGCCGGCAGTGGTCGGCATCGGGTCTTTCGTTTCGATATTGTCTTTCAGCAACACGGGAATGCCGTAGAGCGGTCCTTGCTCAGTCTGTCCGCGTTGTTCGTCCAACTCGGCTGCAATTGCCAACGCGTGTGGATTGATCGCCCGGACGGAATTGACTTTCGGTCCGTTTTGATCGAGTGCTTCGATCCGGTCGAGATAGGCTTGGACCAATTCGACTGAGGTCAGTTTTTGGTCACGGAACGCTTGTTGAACGTCTTCGATGGTCGCTTCGATCAGTTTAAATGTGCTCGTTTCCATATGTAGGCTCCTCGCTATAATGATGTACTGTCTTTAATTGTACATGAATTCGTAATTTTGTATAAAGTTTTGGTCGATGTCCCTGTGCACGACACAATTCTCCGGGTAAAAACCTTGTTGTGGAAGGGTTTATATGTTTAGACGTCCCTGTGCATCACACAATTAACTGGAATAAAGTCCTATTTTTAAGAATTAATCCTTTCGCCTACTTCGGATTACGAAATATTCTGTTATATTAAGAGCTGGTAATAAAAATTTCAAGGTGAAGGGATGTTATGTGGATGAAGAAAGTTTTTGCAGGATGGCTCTCGGTAGTGCTGGTATTGTCAGCGTTTGTGCCGACAATGGCCGCAAATGAAACGGGGGTCAGTGCGACTGAACAAGCGACTGCGCTTGAAGTCAGCCGTTCGGTCTTTTCATTGACCGAAGCGCGCACTGTCGAAGTGTCGGCTGATTTAGGCGAAGGGGTCGACTTGGAAGATGTCGAATTCCAATTTGGCGGAAAGCCATTGTCTGAATGGCAGCAATGGACAGAAGGCCAAAACTATAATGGCGACCCGTTCATCACGGTCGTTGAAGAGCCTTCTTTTGTGGAAGGCACGAACAAAATCACTGCGGTGCTGGAATTCGGTTTATTGTACGGGACGGATGATTTATCCAACCGCACGATCCGCACTCAATACCAGCAATTTATCGGTGACTATGAACTGGCGCTGATTGATGCGGCAAGCGGCGACAAAGCGACAGCGACTGTCGAATTGAACGTCTACGATGAGTTCAAGTTTTACGATGAATTAAAACCGGCGATCGATGACATTTTCGAAGCCGCTGAACAAGATGCGGACAACGATCGCTACCTCGAATATCAGACCGTCGGCAAAACGGTGGAAGGGCGCGATATTCATTTCGTCATTTTGGCACGAGATGAAGCAGCGGTCGATCAGTATTTGAATGAAACTTTGCCGACTGCACTCGAAGATCCGGAAAGTTTAATTGAAAAACTCGAGAACGATACGATGGGCGATTACCAAGTGCCAATCTGGTTCAATAATATCCACCCGGACGAAGTGGAAGGCGTGGATGTACAAGTTGAGCTATTGGAGAAATTCGCTTTGGAAGACGAAGTGAAATTCATGAATACAGACGGCGAGACGGAATTCGAAGAGAACTTGAATGTGGACGAAGTTTTGGACGATGCGATTTTCCTCTATATGTTCACGAGCAACCCGGATGGCAGAGCGGCCAACACGCGCGCGAACGCCGAGGGCTTTGACTTGAACCGCGACAATGCGTACCAGACGCAAGTGGAAACGCAGCAAGTGAATGAAGTGCTGTCGAAATGGACGCCGCTATCATTTGTGGATTTCCACGGCTATGTAGACGGATTCTTGATCGAACCGGCAACACCGCCGCATAACCCGAACTTTGAATACGATTTGTTGATCGACAATATGATGGAACAAGCCAATGCGATGGGGCAGGCGGGCATCGCCAATTCCGAGCTGACGTCTTATTTCATTGCCAAAGACGGTTATGGTTCCGGTTGGGATGATATGACGCCAGCGTACACCGCGATTTATGCGATGCTTCACGGATCGCTCGGCCATACGATCGAAGTGCCGACACTGAGCCAGGACGGCTATAATGCGTTAGTCGGCAGTGGCCTTGGTGCGGCGAATTATGTGCATGACAATAAAGACCAATTGTACAAAGAGCAATTGGAGATTTTCAAGCGCGGCGTGGACGGGGAAGATAACCGTGCCGTCGATGAATATTACGTCAATGCGGCGGGTGAAGTGATCGGCCGTGACCGCGGAGACAATGAAAACTTTTTCCCGGATTATTACGTGATTCCGACAGATGACAAGAACCAGAAGAATGCATTGGAAGCGTATAAGATGGCGGATTATTTGATTCGCAACGGCGTGGAAGTCGAAAAGACCGTGAAACCTGTCGAAGTGGACGGTGTCACGTATCCGAAAGGCACATTCATCGTGCCGATGGACCAAGCGAAGCGCGGCTTGGCGAACGCCATGCTCTATGAAGGCGATAACGTTTCTGACTGGGACGCGATGTATGACCCGATCGTCGTCAACTTCTCCGATTTGAGAGGCTTTGATCTGGAAGAAGTTCGTGTTGAAAATGCATTCGATGGAAAGACGCAAGAACTTGAAGAAGCGGTGATTCCGACAAGCACGGTAAAAGGAAACCCGCCGAAACAAATTCTCGAGAACTCCACGAACGATGCAATCCGCGTCGTCAACGCGCTACTTGCTGACGGCAAAACAGTGGAAGTGTTGACGGAAAGTAAAGGCAAAGCGGAAGCAGGCGATTTCGTCGTCGCGACGAACGACCTTCGCGCGTATGCCGATGATTATTATTTTGAAACACAAGTATTCGGCAACGGCAAAAATGCCGAAACCGAAGTATTGGAGCAGCCGAGTGTTGCGGCAACTGGTTCTGCACAATTGAACTTCTCGTTGCGCCAGCTCGGATTTGAACTGACGGACGCTGCAGGAGCGGACGTCATCGTCAGCGATGGCGGTTCATTTAACGCAGCACAAGTCACCGGCAAAACTTTTGTCGGGATTGGTGCACCAGCACTTAATGCAGTAAGTAAGAGCGGCTTGCTTCCAGGATTTGCGTATACGAGTACCGGAAGCAGACACGAAGGACTCGTGAAAGCAGACGTCGCGGAGCATCCGCTGACTGCCGGGTACGAGCAGGAAGAAAATCTCTACGTCACAACCGGTTCATGGATTTCGGGCGTTCCGGAAGGCGCAGAAGTGCTCGCAAGTTTCCAGGACAGCGACGATTTCTATCTCGCCGGCTGGTGGCCTGGCTATGAACAGGCACAAGGCCAAACGATGGCCATCACGGCTGAGCAGGGAGAGACGACGTTTAATTTGTTTGCCAACTCTCTCGCATTCCGTGCCCATACCGAACATAGCTACCGTTTCATTGCGAATTCGATTTACGATGCGGTGAGCGTTGAAGCTGAAGTGGTAGAGAAGGGGAAAGGAAAAGGGAAAAGGAAGAAGAAGCAGTAGTTGGTGTCCCTGTGCACCACACAATTCTCCGGATAAGAAGCTTGATATAGCGGCGTTTGTGTGATGCGACGCCCCTGTGCACGACACAATTCGGGATCCGCTCCATTCGATAATGGAGCGGATCCTTTTTATTATTGGACGGAATTTCGGGAGCCGAATGATTTGAATTCATAGAGCTGTAAGAGTAATCTGAAAATAGATTTGAGAGGAGTGGAAGTAAATGGTGAAAGCAATTCCAGAAGTGACATTAAATGACGGCACGACTTTGCCGGTGACAGGGCTCGGTACATACGGACTATGGGGCAATGCCGGGGCGAACGCCGTCAGCAGTGGCATCAACGCGGGATACCGCTTGATCGATACGGCGTATAATTACGAAAACGAAGGCGCGGTCGGCGAAGGCATTCGGCGCAGCGGCATTCCACGAGAAGAGCTGTGGGTGACGTCCAAGCTGCCGGGGCGCTATCACACATACGAAAAAGCTTTGGTGGCGATTCAGGAATCGCTATTCCGTGCGCAATTGGATTATTTCGACCTCTATTTGATTCACTGGCCGTTGCCGAATCAAGATACGTACGTGGAAGCTTGGCAAGCGTTGATCGACGCACAGAAATGGGGACTCGTCCGCTCGATCGGCGTCAGCAATTTCCTGCCTGAGCATTTGGAGCGCATCATCAAAGAGACGGGCGTCACGCCGAGCGTGAACCAAGTGGAATTGCATCCGTTCTTTAACCAGGCGCATCAGCGAAAAGCGCATACCGAGCACAACATCCAAACTCAGTCGTGGAGCCCGATCGCGAGGGCGAAGGATATCATGACGAACGATACCGTCCGCCAGATTGCGGAAGCTCATCACAAAACCATCGCGCAAGTCGTCTTGCGCTGGCAATATCAAATCGGTTCGGTATCGATTCCTCGCTCTACCTCGCCTGAGCGCCAACGCGAAAACCTGGCCATTTTCGATTTTGAATTAAGCGACAGTGAAATGGCGGCGATTTCGGAATTGTCCCGTCCGGATGGAAGGTTGTTTGATATGGACCCGGCGACGCATGAGGAGTTTTAATGAAAAGCTAAGTAGCTTAAGCCATTTGAAAATGATTTGTGCTGAACTTCATTCTAAAAAATCAAGTTCTGCAACAAACTAGAAGACCCGCCAATCCGTTTAGGGATCGGCGGGTCTTTAGGCTTTTTTTGAAAATCAATATTCCCCGTACAACGCCGTCCACGTTTTGACCCCAACAATGCCATCGACGTGCAATCCCTTATCGGCCTGATATTGCCGAACGTTCCTAGTGGTTTCGGGCCCGAAGACGCCATCGACTTCCGTCTTCAATCCGTAATTGTTCAATGTCCACTGCAGCAATTCCACTTCGATGCGCTGACTGCCTTGGTGCAAGGTGTATTGGTGTTCCGGTGAGATCGCCATTACATTCTTCAGCCTGGCGGGGAGTTGGGTGTCATCCGAAGGCTGTTGATGTTCGGCGTAAATGGCGACCCACGTATACATGCCGACGATGCCGTCGACTACGAGGCCTTTATCCTGCTGGTATTGCCGGACGTTCCGGTCGGTCTTTGGCCCGAAGATACCATCGACTTCCGTTTTCAATCCGTAATCGTTCAAGGTCCATTGGAGCAGCTCGACTTCAATCCGTTTGCTTCCTTGGCGCAGCGTGAATTGATGCTCCGGGGCGATGTCCATCAGTTTCTCGAGGTTTTCGGGTAGCTGGTTTTCTGTTGCCGATCCATGGCTTGCGGCAGCGGCTGAATCAAAAGACAGGGGAAGTGCAGCGAATAATCCGAATGCGAGAAGCAGTGGAAGCCAAATTTTCTTCATGGCGGATTCCTCCCGAATGATTAGTTGCTTCATGTATACCCGCTTCATTATCAAAAACAACGAAATGTTCAGAGGCTAATGATCGCCGAGCGGTTCCGCAAGGCCGACAAGAATCCCTTCAGGCCCGCGAATATAGCATAGCCGGTACACGTCTTCGTATTGCACCACTTCGCTAACAAGCTTGGCGCCGTGTCTCGTGAGTCTAGCGACCATGTCGTCGATATTTTTGACCGCGAACATGACGCGTAAATACCCGAGTGAATTGACCGGGGCTGTCCGGTGATCGCTGGTAACAGCCGGTGTGAGAAAGCATGACAATTCAATCCGGCTGTGGCCGTCCGGCGTCACCAGCATGGCGATTTCGACTTGTTGGTCGCCAAGCCCCGTGACGCGTCCCGCCCATGTGCCTTCGACCATGCCGCGGCCTTCGAGTTCCAAGCCGATTTCTTCGAAGAATGCGATGGCGTCGTCGAGTGACTCCACGACGATACCGACGTTGTCCATGCGGAGTAATTGATTGTTCTCCATGAGATTGTCTCCTTCCTTTTGAATAGCGATGGTTCATATCCATTCTCTTTAAAGCGACGGATTCCTTCCGAATAAAAAACGGGAACGATGCCAGTAAAGCATCGTTCCCGTTTTCGTTTCCTAAACAGATTTACTTGGCTGCGTGCGCAGCGGTTTGCTGAGTCGAAACTGCCTGGGTATTTGTTTTAATGAAGATAAACAGCAGGCCGATCGCTGCGAATGATAAAAAGGCAATCGGATAGGACATGCTGTCGATCAAGATGCCCGCTGCGATCGATCCAATCGATTGGCCGATGCCGAGCGAGAAGAATGACAAGCTTACGCCGACAGAAGGCGTATCCGGGAAATGGCGCGTGCCCCAGACGATGAATAAGCCGGTCATGAAAATGAATGAGATGCCGAACAGGATTGCCGACAGGAAAATCGAAGCAGGGTGCGGAATGGTCAGGGTGACAAGAGATGCGGTCGCGACCAACACGCCGAGACGGTAAGACCAGCCGAGCCCGATGCGCTGAATGATGGTCCCGGCGATGCCGCCGATGATGCCGGCGGCGCCCATGACGATCCAGAAGACCATGCTTCCGCTTGTCGAGAAATCGTGCGTTTCGGTCAAGTAGCTTCGTGAAAAGGTCCAATAAATGGAGGAGCTGAAACCGATGCCTATTGCTGCGAGAATCATAAAGCGCGCTTGGCCGAGCAGGCTTAGTTTAAACTTGCTGCCAGTGGATTGTTCCGGTTCTTGTTTCGCTCGCTTGATCGCGCGTGCATTCCACCACAGCGTCAAAAATGCCAGAATCGCGAACAGCACATAGCCCCAGCGCCATTGCTCGGCAAATACCAATGCGACAGGGCCGCTCGCGACGACCCCGACGCTCGTTCCTGTATTAATCCACGTATTGCCTTTGTCGCGTTCGCGGCTCTCAAGTGATTGTGCAACGACTTGGCTGAAGGCGGGGGAGACCCAGCCGCTACCGAGTCCTGCGACAAATGCGCTGATGGCAAGCGTATAGAAGCCTTGCGATGCCGTCATTCCAAGCATGCCGATAAAAGCGGTCGCTCCCGAATACAACACGACGCGGCGGGCACTCATTTTATGAATGAAAATGGCCGCTGTCACCAAGGCCAGCGTATAGGCGGCGTAGGCCACCGAACCGATCAATCCCGACTGGCTTTCGGATAGGCTTAAGGTGCTGCTGATTTCCGGCAAGAACAAACCAAAACTGTATCTGGCGAATGCATAGGTGACACCAATCATGGCGATGCCGGGCAAAACGATTTTCCACATAATAGTTCACTCCTTCTTTAGATAGAACGGTCATTATATTTTTTGGCTAAAAAAATATAACTATAACATACGATCTTGACTTGATTTATAGATAGAGCGGTCACTATATTCCTAGGGTAAAAAAAGTAAGCGACCGCTTACTTATAAATGCTGGACCAAAGCCATCAAGGCATCTTCGACTTCATCCAACGGAGAAATTTCGGCTAAGGAGACGGCCCCTTCAAACAACAACGACAAGCGCGCCGCTTCGGTAGGCGTGAGCCCGTTCGACAGGAACAGCTGTCTTGTGTCTTCTTTATGATTCGTCACGAGTTGGACAATCGGATGGTCGGGCTCGCTGACGAATTCTTCTTTCGCCCGCAAGAACATGCAGCCATTGAAAGCGGTATGCTTTAGCCAATTCAAATGGCCGATTGCCAGCCGTTCTGCGACCGATCCTGTCGCTTGTTGTTTCGCCTGTTCGAGATAATCCATATAGACCTGCGATCTGCGGGTCAAGATCTCCAAGATCAGTTCGTCTTTGGAATTAAAATGATTATACAGCGTCATCAGCGCCACGTCCGCTTCCTGGACAATTGCCTTCAAGCCAATGGCATGAAAGCCGTGCTGGTAAAACAGCTGTTCTGCAGCCACCAGCAAATCTTCTTTTTTGGTGCTCATGAGCCATTCCCCCATTGGTTTAGATATAACGGTCACTCTAAAATTAACAGCTATAGTAAATGAGTGCAAGCGATAACCGTTCAAGCTGAACGAGGCGTGAGGGTTTCGCTGTCCATGCGGAGGGTAAAGAATTGGACAAAGATGGTAACGAAAAATAGAGATTGTTTTGCAGGAGTTTGATTGCCAATAGGGAAATACGCATATATCAGGAAGCCAGATGAATTCAAAGATGTAGTGGAAGACGGGGAGCAGGAGGTGTACACGATGAAACGGATCTTAGCCATTAGCGATATTCACGGAGAGCTGGACTTGTTCAATGAGTTGCTGGAGAAAGTGTCGTATGACGCATCGAATGACCAGCTGATTTTACTCGGCGATTATGTGGACCGCGGACCGGATTCCAAAGGCGTGCTGGAGCGGGTCATCGAATTGAATCAGCAGGGCGCGATTGTGCTGCGCGGCAATCACGACCAAATGATGTTGGAAGCAGCGAGAGGAGAAACCGGCGCAGCGGGAAACTGGCTGCGCAACAGGGCACTTTCCACATTGCAAAGTTATGATTCTTCCATAGAAGGCATGAAGCTCCCAGTGACGGAGCTGTTTTGGACC
Source organism: Planococcus rifietoensis (assembly GCF_001465795.2). Taxonomy (NCBI): domain Bacteria; kingdom Bacillati; phylum Bacillota; class Bacilli; order Caryophanales; family Caryophanaceae; genus Planococcus; species Planococcus rifietoensis. The sequence continues at coordinate 379,809 of NZ_CP013659.2, forward strand.
CATATCGAGTTTTTACGAGAAACGAAGTTCTATTATGAAACAGATGGCTACCTATTCGTGCATGCAGGTGTTCAGCCTGGTGTTCCGGTTGAAGGGACAGATCCGTACGTATTAATGTGGATCCGCGATGAATTTCATCGAGGCTATGCAGGCGATAAGAAAGTCGTCTTCGGGCACACACCGACGTTTAATTTGAGAGGGTCGAATGATACGAGCGTTTATTTTGGCGACAACCGCATCATCGGGATCGATGGGGGCGCGGTGTACGGCGGGCAGTTGAATTGCCTGGAGCTGCCGGGTGAGCAGGTTTATTTTGTGAGGAAAGAATGAAGTGTGCGTTTGTCCATAATCTGCTGTGTCCTGCGCTTTGGTTAGCGTGGGCATTTTTAATTCACCAATAAAATGTGAGCGCCTGTTCCTGAAAGTTGTTGAATTACCGAATAACCGAGCGGTGCTGTTTCAAACCTCGTGCCATCCAGCCGATTATAAGCAGCATTAGCACTGTGCTAACAATCAGCGCAACGAGGTTCGGTGTGGCTTTAGTGTACAGGTCATTAACGCTCGTCACCGTTAGCCATTCCATGAACGAGGTGTCGGCGAATGCTTGGTAAACGGCGAGTGTGTTGTTGGCGCTGTGAAGCAAAATCGGCGCGAGTAAATTGCCGCTTTTAACATACAGGAGGGACGCGATGACCGCGAACAGGAAAGCGCCAAAAAAATTGAGATGGAAGACGGCGAAGATCAAGCTCGTGATGCCGATGCCTTTCCACAAACCGAATACGTTCATCAGCTGATTCAAGAGAACGCCGCGGAAGACGAACTCTTCTGCGATCGGTGCGATGACGGCGACGATGACCCCGGTGGCGGCCAAATACCAAACAGCGTCGGGAAGCGGCTGCGGCGTGAGGAAGAGATTTACGAGCGCGGGCGCCGTTGCCATCAGCCCCCGCAATAACAGCCAATAGACGCTCATGGAAAACACCAGGAGCAAGAACGTAAGCCCGACAATCGGCAATAGCCAGCGGACGATGCCGCTGAAAAAGACGACTTCGCGCAGTTTCACGCCGCGCTTTTGGAAATAATAGCTGCAAATCCACACCGGCAGGACGATGTAGAAAACGAGCAGCATGACGATGCTATTCAGGAACGGGTTGCCGGCAGTTTGCAGTAAGAAAGAAATCAAGACGATGGATGCGACTGTCATCAAACCGAGAATAAACCGTGGCTTCTTTTCCCCGACCATCCTCATCGCCGCCTTTCGTTAAGGTGCAGAATGAATGATATTTTGACTTTATAGTAGCATGATTTGGCTTGAAGGATGGGAGAAATGAATGGACGAAGCCCCTCTAAAAAAATGTGGAGCGTAATAAAGGAATTGTTAATTGCTGAAGAGAACTTGTAATGAAACTGAACCATATTAAAAAGAATAAATGACAAAGTATTGGGGTGAGAACGATATGTCCAGGTTGGCTACTGCCATTAGCAACTTAAAGCAAAGGTTAGACGAGGGTGGCTTTCTATGGATCCAACAAGAAGACGGCTATCTAGGGAAGACTAAGGTCAAATTCAATGGCCCTGCGACGGAAAAAGAAATTGAGGAGTTCCCTTTTAAACTCCCCGCCGATTATGAAGAGTTTTTAAGGCTGCACCACGGCGGGCGTCTCTTTTTTACAGAAGACGGTGGGAATAATGGGATGGAACTGTATACTATAGAACAAATTCTGGAACACCGATCCTATTATGGTGATGACTTTCCTGATAACTGGTTTCCGGTCGCGACAGGTTATGATGGCTCGTTTTTGATTGTTACGGATCAGCATATAGGTGGCGGATACTTAAGTTGGTTTGATACGGGCAATAACTTCGAACATGACCTAGCCATCGGAATGAGCTTTGAAGAATGGCTTGAAAAATTGATTATTACTCAAGGTTCTAACTTCTGGGATTGGGATATTAGGAAGCGGACAGGGATGTGATCAAGCGCCGATAGAGACTGAGGAAGGAAGCAAGTAAGTAGTGTTGTTGAGCATCAACTGTGTAATCCAATCTAGCTATCAAGCAAAATAAAAAAAGCCGCATGTTGATATGCGGCTTTGCTGTAAATATCACTATCTCAATCAGTGCTTAGTTAGTTACTTCAAATTCAATGTTCTGTGGTTCCGAAAGTGTTTCATAAGTCTCAGTCAACATGGATTCGCTGATTACAACTCGGACTTTCTCTACTTTAGCCGGATCCGTTTTTATGACTACGCCAACTTCTCCCGCTTTGCTTACGGCGCCGTAATAATCGGGATCCTGTGCTTCATCATAGTCGATAAAGTCTTTCCAATCGTATGCGACCTCAATTTTCTCTTGCTTGCCTTCTGAGAACAAGACGATTTCATTGATTCCGCTGAAAGTAACGTCTTGATCAGAGGTGTTATCTGCAGTGTATTTAATATAGAAGTAATTAAACTCTGCTCCAATCGGTTCGTCTGTATACATATTGTTTATATCGAATTGCTGATCTTCAGAGACGTTGCTCGCTTTTTTGAATGATGCTTCTTCCAATGTAATGTTCACCGGATCAGCGTCATATGATTTATTCTCAGCTACGACAGACAACACTTCAGATGTTTGCTCAGGTTGCTCTTCCGCTTCTGCTTCTTCAGTTTCTGTCCAAGCCTCGCCGTTTTCTTCGCTGAACATATCTTCTAACTGCGACATATTGGCAAAGATAGCTTCATCCAAATTCTCGTCATCCACAATCATGTAGTTACCTTCATCGTCTTTTTCTAAGTTTAATTCGACCGACCGGGTAACGAGTGGGACGTCTTCTGCAGTCATGTATTTCACCATGGCTTTTTCAGTCATTTCTTCAAAGGCTTTTTCCGACTCCGGTGTCTCTTCTTCAAAAGCGCTAGCAAAAGCCAAGGGCATGATTTCAGCCATCGTGCTGGTCATGACACTTCCCATATCAATAGAGGTGATTTCAGTTTTAATTACTGCTTTATCCCCTTCAGCTGATACTTCTTCAGGGCTCTCAAAGTCATAATCTTTTGAGATGTTTTCAAATACAGTCATTGCCAGTTCTTCATCGGCTTCCTCGCCTGATTCTTCATTGGTCGTCAGGCTTTCAGTCCCGCCTTGAACATAAGAACCCGCTTTTTCAAAATCGTTCTTTTGGATGGCAGTTAAAAATTCATCGACAGTAGCGCTTGGATTATCGGATCCACAGCCTGCCAGAAGGCCGGTAATCATACCGACGAACATTAAACTTGCTACTTTTTTCTTTATCATTCTCATTGCACCGTCTTTCTTTTCTACTATATTTCCTAATAAATAGTATCATTATTTGGATGAATTTGGAACATGGTTTTTGTTGTTTATAACAAATATATACTTTTTTAGAAACGTGTAAAATAGCAGGATTATGCTTGAGAACGGCAACATAAAGGGAAAGGCTTCAAAAGCAGGTTTTCTAAAGAAAAAAAGAGGATATGTATGCGAGCCCCAAGTTCCATGGGAAACTGGCTAGTTAGGGAATCGGGGGTTCAGCTAGGTGATTTTTTTTCGGTTTATTATAGTAACTATACTTATTTGGATGTTCCAGTGGGGGATGTCGCTCTCTGCCAAACGTTTACAAACCCAGCCTCCATTGATATATTGAGCGAGAAGAGAGCGTTTTCTATATGCGCTTGGAAAAGGGGTTAATCAAATGGATGTAAAATTTCCGATTGGGCAAATGGAAGTTCCGGAACAAGTAACGAATGAAGATGTCAAAATATGGCTTAACGAAATCAATAGCTACACGACGCGTCTTCGCGAAGTGGTGGATTCCTTGGACGATGAAGACTTGAATAAGACCTATCGAGAAGGCAGCTGGACGGTGCGTCAGCTGGTGCACCATATTGCAGATTCGCAATTGTCTTTGTATCACCGCCTGAAAATGGCATTGACGGAATACCAACCAACAGTGTCTGAGTTCGACCAGGACAAATGGGCGTATCTGCCGGATAATCGCCTGCCGGTGGAAAGTTCAATCCGCATGCTGGAAGGGTTGAACGAACGGATCGTCGCACTTGGAAACTATGTAACGGGCACACAATTGGACCGTGTTTTCATCCACGAAACGGACGGCGAGGTTCGTGTCGCTGAAAACTTGGCGAAGCTGTCCTGGCACGAGGAGCATCATCTGGCGCATATTCGGATTGCGTTGGGGATGGATCTTTAGTTTTCCGCTTTTCTTAGTTGTCCCTGTGCATCACACAATTCTAGAGATGAGATTGTTGAAATGGCAGGGTTTCAGATGTTAGATGTCCCTGTGCGTGACACAATTTAACAGGCCGTATCGGAGACTACAGCGTTTCCGGTTCGGCCTTTTTACGTAAGGACATAAGTTTGCGTGGAATTGCATGACTACTCGACATAATCTGACAATAATAGGATACTGGAAGATGAAGATTTCAATTTAAACACAGCTTGTGCGCACGACTCATGAAGACTTGAAGTGCAACGAGCGAGGGGAGAATACATATGGAGAATTCATTAATCCAGGCTGATGACCTGCTGACATTGTGGGGCATCATCGTTATCGTCGCGGCGATGAGCATCGTGCTCGAGCAGAAATACAGCTGGGCCGGGAAGATTTCCGGCGCTGTCATTGCGCTCGTTTCTGCCATCATCTTATCGAATACCGGGATTATCCCAACGGCGTCGCCTGCGTATGACGCGGTGTGGGCATTTATCGTGCCGCTCGCAATTCCGCTGTTGTTGTTCCACGTGAACTTCAAGAAAATCTGGAAAGAAAGCGGGCGCATGCTGCTTATTTTCCTGATCAGTTCGATCGGGACCGTCGCCGGGACGATCCTCAGTTTCTTCTTATTAAAGGATACGATTCCGTTTCTTGACCGCATCGGCGGCATGATGGGCGCATCTTATGTCGGGGGCGGCGTCAATTTTGCCGCGATGACGGCGAAGTTCGATGCTCCGGAAGATCTGGTGTCTGCGACTGTGGTAGCGGACAATTTGATGATGGCGCTCGTGTTCATTACCTTGATGGCGATTCCGACATTCGGTTTCTTCCGGAAAACTTACCCGCATCCGCACGTTTTGCAAGTGGAGCGGGAAGCGGAGTCGAACGGGGGCAAGACCAACGCCGAAAACTTCTGGAAGCGCCAGGATATTTCATTGAAAGATATGGCCATGTCACTCGGGACTGCATTTTTCCTTGTCGTGGTCGCGACGAAGATCGCTGAATTTTTCGCCGGCATCATTCCGTCCGGCGAAGAAGTGGGGTTCGGCTGGAATTTACTCAGCGGCTTGATCGGCGATCAATATTTGGTGCTGACGACTTTGACCTTCCTTGCGCTTGCGTTGTTCCCGCGCTATTTTGAGGGCATCAACGGCAGCCAAGAAATCGGGACATTTTTGATTTACTTATTCTTCGTGGTCATCGGCATTCCGGCGTCAATCCCATTGATTGTCCAGAACGCGCCGCTATTGCTGGTCTTTGTTGCGGTTATTGTGATCGTTAATTTGACTGTGTCGCTGACAGCCGGGAAGTTATTGAAATACGACCTTGAAGAGATTTTATTGGTCGTTAACGCCAACGTGGGCGGCCCGACAACGGCTGCTGCGATGGCGATTGCCAAAGGCTGGCGCGAACTGATCGGGCCGATTTTGGTGGTCGGGACGATTGGCTATGTCATTGGCAACTATATTGGGACGACGCTTGGATTGTGGTTTGCGACGATGATGTGATGTGGTCGTGTCCCTGTGCAAGGCACAATTCCGGGAGGGAAATAGCTGCAGTGGCGGCATTTCAGGTGCGATGCGTCCCTGTGCGCCACACAATTCAATCAGTCGGGAGGAGTTGGAGCAATCATGGACAAGAAAGAATGCGATGTGGTGACACCAAATGGCGTAAAGGAAAAGAAGCTCGAAGTGATCGATGGCTATACGATCAAGTATCACGCCAACGGAAAAACGATATGGTCTAAAGGGAAAATTGTGGACGGCGAGCCGGAGGGTTATTGGGAATGGTACCGGGCCGACGGGACTTTAAAACGCTCTGGCCATTTTGAACAGGGCGAACCGATAGGCGAATGGATTACGTATGACAGCAAAGGCGAAACGTATAAGGTGACGAATCGGAATAGATAGTGTCCCTGTGCATCACACAATTTCAGCAGCAAGATCCTTGTCGCAGCAGGATTTTCGTTTCAGAGTGTCCCTGTGCGCCACACAATTCAATCAAAAAAGCCGTCCCGGAAACTGAAGTGTTTCCGGGACGGTTTTTTTCATGTCTTATGATTTTTCTGCTTCTTGCACAGCTTTCACGCTATTCGGGTCGAAAAACTTGTCGACCAAATCATAGATAGTGATGAGTTCGTAAAGAATCGTGAATTCCGGCGGGAACAGCGTCGGATGGAGCGCGTCGTTTGCCGGGACGCGTTTGCTGTTTTCCCAGAATAGGTCGGTGATGCTTTTTAGTTGCGCTTGATGTTTTTCGTGATCGAAATTGATGGAATGCTGAAGGTCGTTTGCGAGTGTCGCCACGGCATCCATCACAATTTCCCGCTCGGCTTGTGTCCACTGGATGTCTTGGATCGGGACGCGGAGCAAGGCGTTCAAATGGTATTCGAAATTATCGAGGAACAACAATTGCCGTTCTGCCATCTGCAACTCGGCTTCACGGTTGCGGACCCATGGATACAAGCTCGCTTCGTCGCGCTGGTAATGAACCAATTTCTCGGTCTTGCGGATTTCTGTTGTCAGCTGTTTGACGATTTTCTTATCTTCCTGGAGGGTTGCATCGCCGCCGAACAGGATGGTCTGGAAAGTGTGTTCAAGCATGCTTCCTGCGCGGCCGCTGATGCTGTGGATGCTTTTCAAAATATCCGTGCTGTAATTCGGCGGAAACACGAGCATATTAACAGCGGTCGAGACGACCAGGCCGATTGTCGTCGTTCCGAGGCGAATGAAGAACGAGAACAAGAAATGGTCGTGGATGACTTCCACCATCGCGACAGAAGTCAAAGTCGCGACGAGTAAACCGGCATGCAGCTTAAGACGATAACAAACCAAAATCGTAGCGACCGCGGCCAAGGTATAGGTGATCGGGGAATTCCCGAATAAGGTGATAAAGAGCACGGCGAAAGCCGAACCGATTGCGGATGCCGGGAAACGGACCAGGCCTTTTTTTATCGAATCGCTAACCGTCGGCTCGATCGTCACGATGGCTGTGATGACTGCGAAGACAGGCGGCCAATTGAACCAGACGCAGATCGTCGCCGTCAAAAAGATCGCGAGACCGGTTTTCACTATTCGGCTGCCGTTGAAACGCAGGGATCGCATCATAAGATAAGTACTGGCTCCTTTTCATGGAATGACTGTATTTTCAGTATATCATCCGTGTCGAGAGGGGAAACGGCTGTGTCCCTGTGCACCACACAATTCGGAGGGGCAGATCCTTGGTGTAGCAGTATTTTGGTGAAAGAACGTCCCTGTGCATCACACAATTTAAGTTGATTCCCATTAAATTGGTGAAAAGTCCCAAATTCAACCAGTTGAATGTTAGAATGAACACATAATTAGCGTGAGGGGTTTTTAGATGATAAGAGAAAATGATAAGGTACTGTCGATTCAAAATTTGACGATGACTTATGGTGGCAAAAAAGTATTGAATGGAATCAATCTTGAAGTGGCGAGAGGCGAAATCATCGGTTACATCGGGCCAAACGGTGCGGGCAAAAGCACGACGGTGAAAATCATGCTCGGGCTGATCGATGATTACCAGGGACAAGTGGTGATTTTCGGGCAGGATATTGCATCGGGGGATCCATCTTATAAAAAGAAAATCGGCTATGTGCCTGAAAATGCGGAAGCCTATGACAATTTGACGGCGATGGAGTATTTGGTCTTTACCGGAGAGCTGTACGGGATGGACCGGGACGCGGCGCAGTCGAAAGCGGAGCGGCTATTAAGGCAGTTTGAGTTGCAGGATGTCGGCCATTCCCGGTTGTCTTCTTTTTCAAAAGGCATGAAGCAAAAAGTGCTGATCATCGCGAGCCTGCTTCACGACCCGGATCTATTGTTTTGGGACGAGCCGCTCAGTGGGCTTGACGCCAATAGTATGATGGTCATCCAGGAGATCTTGGCGCAGTTGGCGGCGCAAGGAAAAACGATTTTTTATTCGTCACATATCATGGATCTCGTGGAGAAAATCAGCAACCGCATCGTGCTGTTGGTAAAAGGGGAAGTGGTGGCGGATGCGACGTTTGAAGAACTGAAGGAGATGAGCGAGGAAGGGTCGCTTTCCGGCATTTTCAATCAATTGACCGGCTTCACGGAGCATCGCAGCAAGGCCAAGGACTTCGTGTCGATCGTTCAGGGAGACGAGGAGTATGCGTGAATTCCAATCACTGAAGTTCCTCGGCTCATTTAAAAGCATTTTCACCCGTTTTGGCGTCGATTATGTGGTCATGGAAAAAATACTACGGATCAAATTGACGATGGACGAGCGGCGCGTGCCAACGATTTTCGGCGATAACGGCAAAAAGAAGAAGGAAGGCAACCAGTTCCTGAAATCGCTGTGGGTCTACGGGCTTTACAGTTTGATCTTGATCCCGTTTTTATTGCTCGGGGAAAACTATATGTATCAATTGAGCCTCGTTTTTGGCATGATCCTGTTCATCTTGATGACCTCGATGATTTCCGATTTTTCCGTCGTGCTATTGGATATTCGGGATAAGAACATCATCCAGACCAAGCCGGTCAATAAAAAGACCATCGCGGCGGCAAAAATTGTCCATATCATGATTTATATGACATTTGTGGCAGGGGCTTTTACGACGATTCCGTTTCTGGTCGGCTTGTTTCGGCACGGCATTATTTTTTCGTTGATTTTCCTCATTGAACTCGTGTTGACGATTTTATTGGTCGTCGTCTTGACGTCCTTGCTGTATTTATTCATCTTGCGCTTTTTCGACGGGGAGAAGCTGAAAGACATCATCAATTACGTTCAGATTTTGCTGTCGGTCGGAGTGGTTGTCGGCTATCAAGTATTGATCCGGTCCTTTGAATTTGTGGATTTGAATATGGAATATGCGTTCAGCTGGTGGCATTTTCTCATTCCGCCGCTTTGGTACGGAGCGCCATTTGAAGTGTTTTTGAACGGCAATACATCGAGCCATTTCATCTGGTTCACGGTGCTTGCGGTGCTGGTGCCAATTATCGCTATTTATGCTTATGCCAAACTGATGCCATCGTTTGAACGCAATCTTGAAAAGCTGTTGAGCGACACGAAAGCCCGCAAGAAATCCAGGAGTTGGCTGGACGAGGCCGGCGCTAAATTGCTATGCCGTTCGAATGAAGAACGCGTCTTTTACCGATTCGCGGCATCGATGATGAAAAAAGAACGCGAATTCAAACTGAAGGTGTTCCCGATGCTCGGGATGTCATTGTTTTTCCCGTTTCTCTTGATTTTCACCTATTCAGTCGACGGCGGCTTGGAAGAGATTTCAGGCGGTAATATGTTCATGTTCATCTATTTCTGCAACGTCATCATTCCGAGCGTCGTATTCATGCTGAAATTTTCGGAAGGCTATAAAGGCAGCTGGCTGTTCCGGGCAGCACCGATTGAACAGCCATCCAGTGCCTATAGCGGTACCTTAAAAGCTTTCTTTGTGAAAATATATTTGCCGATTTTCCTGTTCTTGTCCATCATCTTCATCTGGATTTTCTCGGTGAGAATTCTGCCGGATTTGGCAGCGGTTTTGATCGGAGGGCTTTTGCAAATATTAATCACCTATAAAATTGCGAATGAAGGCGAATTTCCGTTCTCCACTTCTTTCGAATTCACCCAAGAATCAGGCGGCGCGAAGATGTTGCTTCTGACACTGATAACGGGAGCTTTTGTGGGCATGCATTTCCTTGCGAATGCGTTCGATTCCGGTATTTATGTGTATCTCGTAGTATTATTGGTGGCTGTAGTGATTGGGTGGCGAGTGGTGTTTCCGAAAAGGAAGACAGTGGCTGCATTTTAGTGTGTCCCTGTGCACCACACAATTCGGAGGGTCAGATCCTTGGTGTAGCAGTATTTCGGTGAAAGAACGTCCCTGTGCATCACACAATTTGACGCATCCGCGCTGGCGGATGCGTCTTTTTTCTATGTCTTGATGAATTGTGTGGGAATTGTGTGGTGCACAGGGACAAGTCGGTTGTGTGAACCACCCCGAAACAGGGAACACTTTTATGTAGCAGCGTAATCCCTTGGACGGATTGGAAAAGGAGAATGTTAACATGCCAGAAAAACGAGATGAAATCATATTGCGAGGGCTTCGCGAAAATAATTTGAAAAATATCGATTTGAATATCCCGAAAGAAAAGATCAATGTGTTTACCGGCTTGTCGGGTTCCGGCAAGAGTTCGGTCGTCTTCGATACCTTAGCGACCGAAAGCAGAAGGCAGATGACCTTGAACTATCCGCTATACATCCGCCACCAGATGCCGAGATACGAGCGGCCGCATGCCGACTTGATGCAGCATTTGAGCCCGGTGGTGGTCGTGGAACAAAAGCCGGTCAGAGGCAATTCCCGTTCGACGGTCGGCACGTATATGGACATCGACCCGCTGATACGGCTGTTATTCTCGAGAATCGGCAGTCCGCCGATCGGCTCGGCGACTGAATTTTCGAGTGAAAGTTCGTTCGGCAACTGTCCGGAATGCAATGGCTTCGGGGAAGTCGTGGCGCCGGATATCCACAAGCTGATCGATCACACGAAATCGATCCGGGACTCCGCAGTGCGCTTCAAACCACTGGCGCCTCCTGGTTGGCAAGGCAGATGGATGAGGGACGGTGGATTGTTCGATCCCGATCTCCCTATCAAAGATTTCACGGAAGAAAAATACAATCTGCTCGTCTACGGGCCGCCGGAAGGAGAACGTGCATTTAGCACTTATTATTACAAAGAAGGCGATCGCGAAATCGAGTGGGACGGCCTGCTTCCGAGGTTTATTCGCCTATACATCAACCGGGACCTGACGAAACTGAAGGTCGTGTCCCAAGAAGATGTCTTGGCGTTGACGACGCGTACCCCGTGCCCGGTTTGTGAAGGTTCGGGACTCAATCCTAGAGTGTTGGAGTGCAAAATCAACGGCTTGAACATCGCGCATTACGCCCGCTTGGAATTAACGGAACTGCTCGGGGAATTGGAGAAAATCGATGACCCGATCGGCAAGTCAATTGCACAGCAAGCGCATCCGAGCGTGAAACAGCTGGTCGGTTTGGGACTCGGCTATTTGAGCTTGTCGCGAAAAATGGGCACTTTGTCCGGCGGCGAAGCACAGCGCGTGAAAATCGCGCGCCACCTCGGCAGCAGCCTCAACAACATCACCTATATTTTTGACGAGCCGAGCGCCGGTTTGCATCCCGAAGAAATCAATATGTTGACGCATATGCTGGAAAGTTTGCGGGACAACTACAATACCGTCGTCGTCATCGAACACAATCTGGCGGTCATCAAGACAGCGGATGAAATCATCGAAATGGGGCCGGGCGCAGGCAGAAGCGGCGGTGAAGTGGTCTATCAAGGCGGGCAGGAAGGCTTGAAGAAAGCTTCCGCCATCACGGATTTGGACCACACCGTAACGGTGAATGAACAGCCGAGAACAGCTGAAAACACGTTTTCGATCAAAAATGCATCGGATAATAATTTGAAAAATATCAGCGTGGAAATTCCACAGAATGCCCTCGTCTCGGTGTGCGGCGTTTCCGGTTCGGGAAAAAGCTCGTTGATGTTTGGCGCATTTACCGGCAATTATCCTGAAACGATTGCGGTCGGCCAAGGCAGCATCGGCACGTCCAGCCGTTCGACGCTCGCAACGTACATGGGCATCATGAGTGACATCCGGTCGATTCTCGCAAAACAAACCGGACAGCCGGCGGGCTTGTTCAGCTTTAATTCACTGGGCGCCTGCCCGGTATGTGAAGGCAAAGGCATCACCACGCCGAACGTCGCATTTGCGGATCCCGTGACGGTGACCTGTGAAGCATGCAAGGGCACGCGGTATTCAGATGAAGCGTTGTCGTACCGCTACAAAGGGAAAAACATTGTGGAGATTTTGGAGCTGACGATCGACGAAACGAATGAGTATTTGGAAATGCCGAAAATCGTCAAAAAAGTGGATACCTTAAAAGACGTGGGACTCGGTTACCTGACGCTTGGGCAAACGACCGGTTCATTGAGCGGCGGCGAAGTGCAGCGTTTAAAATTGGCGAGCCATCTGAAAAAAGAAGGGCAGATCTATTTATTGGATGAACCGTCACTCGGTTTGCACACCCGAGACAACGCCCATCTGTTAGACGTTTTCCAAAGGCTGGTCGACACGGGCAATTCGGTCATCCTCATCGAGCACAACCTGAACTTGATCGCAGCGAGCGACTGGGTCATCGAAATGGGCCCTGGCGGCGGCAAAAAAGGCGGCGAAGTGCTGTTTGAAGGCACGCCGCAAGAGATGCTCGAAGCGGATACTTTGACCGCGAAATGGCTGAGAGATGGTGTGAAAGGATAGAGCGGCAGCGTTCTGTCTATCCCTGTGCAAGACACAATTCGAGCACAAGAAACCTTGATATAGCAGCATTTTGTCACTAGCACGTCCCTGTGCATGACACAATTCATCCGATTCATTCCAGGAAACCGTTTCACCGGCTGGCAAAAACGGGAAGATAGAAAGAAAGAGGCACATATTGCCAGTGACTATTATCTTTCGGGAGGATGAACGCATCATGGATGAACGCACATTGAAGAAAACCCAACTGTTTACGATCTTGAACCTGGTTGCTTATTTCACGACGCTTGGCGTCAATTACCTCGGTTCGTCGGGGTTCTTTAACGGCAATACGCAAAAAGACATTTCGGATAAATACATGACGCTCATATCGCCGGCGCCGTTTACGTTTTCGATTTGGGGTGTCATTTATACGCTTGTGCTGGTGACGCTCGTTTATTTATTCATTAAACGAAAAGACGATAAGGTCAGCCGGCTGGTGCTGCTGATCTCACCGTTATTCATCGCGAGTTCGTTGTTTAATATGGGCTGGATTGTGGCATTTTCGTATGAGGCGCTTGGCATCTCGACTTTGTTGATCTTGGGGCTGTTGTTCTCCTTGCTGTTCATCGTCGAACGGATCTACAAGCATCGCTCCGAGTTTCCATCGACATTGGCAGGGCTTGCGTTCACGTTATACGGCGGCTGGGTGTTCATCGCGACAATCGTCAACATCTCGCTGTTGCTGGTGCAATTGGAATGGAGCGGCTTCGGCATTTCAGATTCGGTGTGGACCATCGTCGTCCTTGGAATCGCCATCGCGTTTGTGTTGTTCTACTTGTCACGCTTCAAAAACGCCGCGTTTCCGATTCCGCTCGCTTGGGCATTTTTCGGCATCTATAGCTCGTACGCGAACGGCCAGCTCGACCCGGCGATGGCTTCGATCATCCAAGGCGTGTTAATTGCAGGCATCGTCATTTTCGTGGCGGCGGTCGTTTGGCGTTTCATTAAAAATGGCAATGCGCTGTTCTTGAAACAGCCAGCCCGTGAATAGAATAAGCACTGATTTGAGGGAATTGTAAGTTTGTTTAAACGTGAAAACATTCGGGAACAACTAGTGTCAGAATGATTTTTCAGAGGAGGAACTATCAATGGCTAAAGTATTAGCAGTGCTATCAAGTGGACATAAAGATACGGAGAACAATTACGAAACCGGCTGGTGGGCAGAAGAACTTTTCGCACCGATGGAAATTTTAAAGAACGCAGGACATCAAGTGGAGCTCGCTTCGCCAAAAGGCGGCAAACCGACGCTTGACGAAGTCAGCATCAGTGAAGAGTATGACCCGGAAGGCAAGTACAAGAAAATGTACCAATCCGGCCTTGCGGACAACACGAAAAAATTATCGGATGTGAACGCGAAAGAATATGACGCGATTTTCATCGTCGGCGGACACGGTGCGATGTATGACCTCGCGGAAGATGAAACGCTTCACGGCATCATCAACGCTGTATACGACAACGGCAAGATCGTGTCGGCAGTGTGTCACGGACCTGCTCCGTTGATTTGGACGAAACGCCCAGACGGCCAAAGCATCATCGCTGGATTGGACGTTACTGGCTATCCGGAAGCTGTCGAACCTGAAGGTCTACCGGAAATCCTGCCGTTTAGCTTGGAAGGCAAAATGAACGAAGTGGCCAATTACACCGCAGACGAAAAAGTCGTGTGGGGCAATGAGCAAGTATTGACGGGCCGCGACCCATTTGCTTCTGAGGCATTGGCTGAGGAATTGGTCAAAGCATTGGATAACAAAAACAACTAAGTGATAGGCGACAACCGCCATCTCGATAAGCAAGGCTTTGCATCGTTCTCGTGCAAAGCCTTGTTTTTTTTATTTAAATGAAGATGCTCCTGCGCTAGCTTTTCGTGAAATCTTTTCTCAGTGCAAGATGAGCCGCAGCGAAGTTGTTTGAAGCAAGCAGGGGGAATTATTTAGGAGGCAGAGCAGGAATATTTAAACAAAAATTCAGAAAAATATATTGACAGCGCTTTCTTTTAAGTATAACTTATAGATAACAAGTTAAGAGTTGTGTTGGAGACCCGGAGATTCGCACATTAATGAGTACTTCTATCGAGGAGAACTTTCATTAATTGCGGATTTTTTTAATGGGCATTTGCACAGCTGTTGCTTTAAAAGGAAAGGAAGTGTTAAGCATGTCAGAGTTTTTAGCAGAATTGATCGGGACCATGATCTTGATTATTTTCGGCGGCGGTGTAGTGGCGGGAGTAGTCTTGAAAGATTCCAAGGCTGAAGGCAGCGGGTGGGTCGTCATCACGATTGCGTGGGGGCTGGCCGTTACGATGGCGGTGTACGCAGTGGGCAGTTTTTCAGGAGCCCACGTCAATCCGGCGGTGACGTTTGGATTGGCATCTGTAGGCGAGTTCCCGTGGTCGAAAGTTCCAATGTACATTCTCGCCCAAATGATCGGCGCGATTATCGGCGCAGTAATCGTCTTTTTGAATTACTTGCCGCATTGGAAGATTACGGAAGATCAAGGAGCGAAATTAGCTGTATTCTCCACGGGTCCCGCTGTTCGAAGCCCATTTTCGAATTTAGTCAGTGAGATTATTGGAACTGCTGTGTTGGTGATGGGGTTGCTATTCATTGGCGCCAATGACTTTACAGATGGCTTGAATCCTTTAATTGTTGGAGCTTTGATTATTGCAATCGGCATGTCGCTCGGCGGCACTACAGGCTATGCGATCAATCCGGCACGTGACCTCGGTCCTCGCATTGCACATGCTTTTCTTCCTATTCCTGGAAAAGGTAGTTCGGACTGGAGTTACGCCTGGGTTCCAGTCGTCGGGCCGATTTTCGGCGGTATTTATGGCGCGGTTTTCTATAAAGCTTTCTTCACAAGTGATTACGGCCTGCTGTTCTGGGGATTAAGCATAGTCATGGCTGTCATCTTGATCGGGGCAACAAGCGCCGAATTGAAAAAAGGGCATACGGTAGCAAATGAAATAGAAGAAACTTTAGTCGACGATAAATAAAAAATAAGCACAAGACCATTCGAGGAGGAATCATTGATGAGTAAAGATTATATTATGGCGATTGACCAAGGAACAACGAGTTCACGAGCAGTATTGTTCAACCATAAAGGGGAAATCGTGGGAACCGGCCAACAGGAGTTTGAACAATTTTTCCCGAAACCGGGCTGGGTAGAGCATGATGCGAATGAAATCTGGACATCAGTTTTAGCTTGTATGGCAGGAGCCTTGCGCACGGCGGACATTGAAGCAAATCAAGTGGCAGGGATCGGCATCACCAATCAGCGCGAAACGGCTGTTGTATGGGACCGCAACACTGGAAAACCGATCTACAAAGCGATTGTCTGGCAATCGAGACAAACGGCGGACATTTGCGGCGAGTTGAAAGCACAAGGCCACGAGGAGTTGTTCCGTAAGAAAACAGGATTATTGATTGACGCTTATTTCTCAGGAACGAAAGTGAAATGGATTTTGGATAATGTCGAAGGCGCGCGGGAAAAAGCGGAAAACGGCGATTTAATGTTCGGGACAATCGATACGTGGCTCGTTTACAAGCTATCTGGCGGCGCTGCGCATATCACCGATTACAGCAACGCTTCCCGTACGCTGATGTACAATATTTATGATTTGGAATGGGATCAGGAATTGCTGGATATTCTGACGGTGCCGAAAAGCATGCTGCCGGAAGTACGCCAATCGTCTGAAGTCTATGCCAATACAATTAACTACCATTTCTTTGGCAATGAAGTGCCGATCGCCGGCATCGCAGGTGACCAACAGGCTGCGTTATTCGGCCAAGCCTGCTTTGAAAAAGGAATGGCTAAAAACACGTATGGAACAGGCTGTTTCATGCTGATGAACACGGGGGAAGAAGGCGTCGTTTCCGAACACGGCTTGTTGACGACATTGGCGTGGGGCATCGACGGCAAAGTGGAATACGCCCTTGAAGGCAGTATCTTCGTTGCCGGTTCTGCGATTCAATGGCTGCGCGATGGCTTGAAGATTTTGGACACGGCACCGGAAAGTGAGCAATACGCCACTTCCGTCGAATCAACGGATGGCGTCTACATGGTGCCGGCATTTGTCGGACTCGGCACGCCTTACTGGGATACGGACGCTCGCGGCGCCATTTTCGGCTTGACGCGCGGCACGACACGGGCGCATCTCATCCGCGCAACGCTTGAATCACTCGCTTACCAGACGAAAGATGTCGTGAACGTCATGATCGAAGACGCGGGCATCGAACTGAAAACTTTGCGTGTGGATGGCGGAGCGGTAGCGAACGATTTCCTCGTGCAATTCCAGAGCGACATTTTGGACGTGCCAGTTGAACGTCCGGTCATCCAGGAAACGACAGCGCTCGGCGCAGCTTACTTAGCTGGATTGGCAGTTGGTTTCTGGGAAAGCAAGGAAGAGATCGCGCAGCAATGGAAAGTCGATAAAACCTTCACCAGCGAAATGCCAGCTGAACAAAGTGAAAAACTGTACGATGGCTGGAAGCAAGCGGTGGCGGCTACTAGAGCATTTAAAAACTAATACTTCGACGGCAAAAACACACGCGACTATCTGTCGCGTGTGTTTTTATGTGCGAATTGTGTGGTGCACAGGGACAACAAGCGGATTACGGAACACGAAAACCCTTGCTCTGCCTGACTTTCCAGCGAATCGAGGGTGCCGGAATTGTGTGGCGCACAGGGACACACCGGATGGTAGAATGAAAAGAGACAAGAAACAGAAAGGGATGAGCCCATGCCACTGCAAATCGTGCGCAACGATATTACCAAAATGACAACAGACGCCATCGTCAATGCCGCAAACTCCAGCCTGAAGATGGGCGGCGGCGTGTGCGGTGCGATTTTCCGGGCAGCGGGTCCGAAAGAGTTGCAGGAAGCGTGCGACCGGATCGGCCATTGTGCGGTCGGGGAAGCGGTGCATACCAACGGCTTTGAACTCGAGTCAAAGTACATCATCCATACGGTTGGACCGGTATGGGAAGGCGGCGGGCGAAACGAGGAAATGTTGCTGCGCAATTGCTACCGCAACTCGCTGGAACTTGCCATCGAGCTTGGCTGTGAGTCGATCGCGTTTCCGCTTATCTCGACCGGTATCTTCGGTTATCCGAAAGAACCAGCGTTGCGAGTGGCGACGGAAGAAATCGATGAATTTCTGAACGAGCACGATATGGATGTCTATCTGGTCGTCTTGGACAAGCAGTCGTTCGGCATCAGCCAGAAGCTTTACGCATCGATTGAAACGTTCATCGAAGAACAAGAAGCGGCGGTTTTGGAAGAACGGGCTGTCCGTTACCGCGACCATCGGCCACTGGAAATTCCGATGTACGAACCGAAAGAAACGCTGGAACCGCAAGCAAGCCTCGAAGAGCTGCTGGAAGACTTGGACGAATCCTTCTCGCAGCGGCTGTTCAGGTTTATTGACGACCGAGGCATGACCGATGCCGAGACTTATAAAAAAGCGAATCTCGACAAAAAGCTGTTTTCCAAAATCAGGAATTCTCCTGGCTACACGCCGAAGAAAAAGACCATCCTGGCATTTGCGGTCGCGCTCGAACTGGATCTCGATGAGACGGAAGAACTGCTCGGGACAGCGGGCTACCGCTTGTCGAACAGCCACAAATTCGACTTGATCGTCCGCTATTTCATCGAGCGGGAACAATACAATATATTTGAAATCAACGAAGCCTTGTTTGCATTTGACGAAGCGCTTCTTGGTTCGTAAAAGGTCGCTTTCGAAGCGACCTTTTTTCTATGCAAAAATCGTATCCTTGGGGTAGCAAGTAACCCAAAGGAGGAAACGAAGATGAAAAATGAAACGACGGAATTGGTGTTTATTCTTGATAAAAGCGGCTCGATGGCAGGTCTTGAAAAGGATACGATCGGCGGCTTTAATGCCTTGATCGACAAGCAGCGAAAGCTCCCGGGTGAGGTCCGCGTGACAACGGTACTGTTCAATCATGAATACGAGCTGCTTCACGACCGGATTTCGCTCGAAGGCATTTCGCTGATGACCGATAGCGATTATGAAGTAGGCGGCATGACGGCTTTGCTCGATGCGGTCGGCTCGACAATCCAAAAGATCAGTAATGCGCAAAACGGGACATTGAAAAAGCATCAAGCCGACAGGGTAATGTTTGTCATTACAACAGATGGCCTGGAAAACTCCAGCTGTGAATACACGTACAAGAAAATCCATGAAATGATCTCCTCGAAAAAGACGGCAGGCTGGGAATTCATATTCCTCGGTGCAAATATCGACGCGGCCGCGACGGCAAAAAAATTCGGAGTCGACGAAGATTTTGCGGTGGATTACCATGCGGATGCGGAAGGGACGGAATTGAATTATCAAGTGGTGAGCGAAGCGGTCAGTTCGTTCCGGACCGGCAAGAAGATTGACCGGGAATGGAAAAAGGAAATTGAGCGGGATTATGAGGCTCGAGGAAAGAAGAAAAAAAATAACGAGTGAACTTCATTCGAAATTAAAGGGGGATTCATCATGAAAAAAGTATTTAAGATTGGCTGTCTCGGCATCATTGGCCTATTTGTATTAATGGCGATACTGGTTGCTTTAGTTGGTGGTGGAGAAGATTCCACTGAAACCGAAGGCACGACAGAAACAGCTCCGGCAACAGAAGAAACCGCCACAGAAGAAACTTCTACGGAAGAAGCTGAGGAACCAGCTGAAACGGAAGAAGCTGCTGAAACGAAAGAGCCGGTTGAAGAAGAACCAGCTGAGCCGGAAGTATCGACGGAATTCGAATCTGCATTGAATCAAGCACAAACCTACTCAGATACCATGCATATGTCGAAAGCCGGCGTGTTTGATCAATTGACATCTGAATACGGCGGCCAGTTCCCAGAAGACGCTGCACAATACGCGATCGACAATGTGGATGCTGATTGGAAAGTGAACGCTTTGGAATCGGCCAAGACGTATCAAGAAAGCATGAGCATGTCCAAAGAAGCTATTCGCGATCAATTGACTTCGGATTATGGCGGCCAGTTCACACAAGAAGAAGCTGACTACGCCGTAGAAAATCTGGAATAAACGAAAAAGATGAGCTCCGGCAAAACTGCCAGAGCTCATCTTTTTTCATTTACTTTATAGTTCTTTCCCATTCGTGGAAATAACGTTTTGATACCAGTGGAAAGACTTTTTCTTTTTACGCTCAAGTGTGCCGCTTCCGTCGTCATGCTTGTCTACGTAGATGAAGCCGTAACGTTTGGACATTTCACCAGTGGAAGCACTTACGAGGTCGATGCAGCCCCATGGCGTGTAACCCATTAACTCTACGCCATCTTCAATCGCTTCGCCCATCGCTTCAATATGTCCCCGGAGGTAATTGATGCGGTAGTCGTCGATGATGCTGCCATCTTCTTCTAGCGTATCGTAAGCGCCAAGGCCGTTTTCGACGATGAATAAAGGCACACGATAACGGTCATACAATTGGTTTAATGAGATGCGTAAGCCAATAGGGTCAATCTCCCAGCCCCAATCGCTTGCTTCCAGGAATGGGTTTTTCACGCCTGCCATGATGTTTCCTTCTATCATGTCTTCTGGAGTTTTCTCTTTCTTTTCGGTACGCGACATATAATAGCTCAGGGAGATAAAGTCCACTGGGTATTGTTTGATCGTTTCCAGGTCGCCTTCTTGCATGTCAATTTGAATGTTGTTTTCTTTGAAGTAGCGCTTAGTGAATGCAGGGTATTCACCGCGCACTTGGACGTCTCCCGAAATATAATTGAACAGTTGTTCTTCTTTCATTGCGTGCAATACGTTGACTGGATTCGCATCGAATGAGTAGACGGGAGCATATAACAGCATGCAGCCGATTTGAGCCTCAGGAATGATTTCGTGGCAAGCTTTTACTGCCAAGCTGCTGGCCACAAATTGGTGGTGCAAGCCCTGGAACGTTTCCTGTAACCGGACCTCTTCAGTGGCTGGAGAAAAGCCGAGACTGAAAATCGGCATATGGGTGGCGCCATTGATTTCATTGAACGTCAGCCAGTACTTCACCTTGTCTTTATAACGGTTGAATAAAGTCACCGCATAGCGCTCGAAGAAAGTGATGACTTCACGGCTTCTCCAGCCGCCGTATTCTTTGATCAAGTACAACGGCATCTCATAATGGGAAATCGTCACAAGCGGTTCCATCCCATGTTTCAAGCATTCATCGAAAACACGGTCATAGAACGCAAGGCCTTCTTCGTTTGGCTCCAGTTCATCGCCATTCGGGAAAATACGTGACCAGGCAATCGACAGGCGGAAAGTTTTAAAGCCCATCTCCGCAAACAAAGCGATGTCTTCAGCGTAACGGTGGTAGAAGTCGATGGCATCGTGGTTTGGGTATGTATACTTGTTCTTGTCGATTTCAAAATCGAATCCGAGTTGGCTGATTAGTTTGAATCGGATTTTTCCACCTGGCATCACATCTGCCAAGTTCATGCCTTTGCCGCCTTCGAGGTGGGCTCCTTCTAATTGATTCGCTGCCGTCGCGCCGCCCCATAAAAAGTTCTCGGGGAATTGATATGTTTTCGTCATTTGAAAAACCTCCGATTATGTATTGTGGTGTCACGATCACATTGGCAGTAAAAAAACCTAAATCACGCTGGAGACAGATTTGTCCCGTAGCATACGCGATTTAGGTTTTGCCTGCACGACCAGTAACAACCCAGAATATTGAATTGGATTAACTGTAACACCGCTTTTTTGATTAGGCAAATAATTCACAGAAAACTTTTCCCATGTTTTATACAATTGATGGAGAAAACTTTAAGCTGGGGAAACGAAACAGGATAGCGCATGAATTATAAGTTAAGATCCCAACCGTCTGTAATCAAGAGGAGAGATGAGGAGGGCGGCTTCCGTATTTAGAATTGCATTGAGAAGAAGGCGGCTCTAGCCAATCCACAAGAGAAAGCCATAACCGAAGCGGGTTTTTAAGTGGATTCTTTTAGGTTAGTGAGTATCACTTAAGTTTTTATAAAATTAAAAAATATTAAATGAAAGCGTTGACATCCAATTTCGCTGCTGATATATTAAGCCTATCAACTACATATCAGTCCTTTAGGATTGTTACTGGTGAAGCAGGCAAAACCTAAATCATAGAAGGTGCAGAGACCGATCTCTGACCTTGTATGATTTGGGTTTTTTTGTTTCCAAAATAAACTTGGTTGAATATTGCGGGAGGTGGAGAAGATGAAGTATGAACAATTGGCAAAGGACATCATCGAAAATGTAGGAGGCCGCGAGAACATCAATAGCGTGGTGCATTGCATTACACGGCTTCGCTTTAAACTGAAGGACGAAAGCAAGGCGAACAAAGAAGTCTTGAAAGACATGGACGGCGTCGTAACAGTCATGCAAAGTGGCGGCCAGTACCAGGTGGTAATCGGCAATCATGTGCAAGACGTTTACAAGGCAGTCGTTGAAGTCGGTGGCTTTGGAGCTAATGATGCTCCGGCAGAAGAGTCAGGCAAGACCAGTTTATTCAACCGATTTATTGATATTATCTCCAGTATTTTTTCGCCGATCCTTGGTGTCCTTGCTGCAACGGGGATGATCAAAGGATTAAATGCAATGTTTGTCGCGCTTGGGTGGCTTGATCCGACGTCCGGTACATATCAGATTTTAAATGCAGTCGGTGATTCACTCTTTTACTTCTTCCCAATTTTCCTTGGCTACACTGCCATGAAGAAATTCGGGGGCAGCCCGTTTATCGGGATGGCCATCGGGGCAGCGCTTGTGTATCCTACACTATCCACCGTAACGGCAGGCGACCCGCTTTATACCTTGTTTAGTGGCACGCTGTTTGAATCCCCTGTCTATATCACGTTTTTAGGAATTCCAGTAATCCTGATGAGTTATGCGTCATCCGTTATTCCGATTATTATTGCTTCAGCAATTGGCGCTAAAGTAGAAAAGATGTTCACTAAAATCACACCTGATGTCGTCAAAACCTTCATTGTTCCATTTGCAACCTTACTGGTCGTAGTGCCGGTTACCTTCCTGTTGATTGGGCCGATTGCGACTTGGGCAGGTCAATTGCTTGGCCAAGCGACACTCTTCATCTTTAATTTAAGCCCGATCATTGCCGGCTTATTTATCGGAGGGCTTTGGCAAGTGTTCGTTATCTTCGGCTTGCATTGGGGGCTCGTACCGATCGCAATCAACAACTTGACCGTTTATGGTTCGGACCCCGTGCTGGCTATGGCATTTGCAGCTTCATTTGCACAAATTGGCGCGGTACTTGCAGTTTGGATCAGAATTAAGAATCAAAAAATGAAATCACTGAGTGCGCCGGCTTTCATTTCAGGGATTTTTGGCGTAACCGAACCGGCAATTTACGGAATTACGCTCCCATTGAAAAAGCCTTTCTTTATAAGCTGTATAGGTGGTGCGGTAGGTGGTGCAGTTTTCGCATTTGCAAATTCAGCAATTTACATGGTCGGTGGGCTCGGGATTTTCGGAATTCCGTCCTTAATTCCTCCTACTGGAGAATTGGGCTTTGCCTTTTGGGCGGTTGTGCCTGCACTCGGCATCGCCTTTGTCCTTAGTTTTGTCCTTACTTACTTCTTCGGGTTGAGTAAAGCACACACAACAGCCGATCCTGCATCAGAAAAAGTAGCTGTGCAAAAAGAAGAAGCCTTGCTTGTCGGCAACCAGATCGTCGCAAGCCCTATGGAGGGACTTATTAGACCCTTATCAGAAATCGGAGATGCCGCATTTTCGTCGGGTGCTTTAGGTCAAGGTGTAGCGATCGAGCCGACAGAAGGAAGATTATTTGCACCGGTTTCCGGAATTGTCACCGCTTTGTTCCCGACAAAGCATGCGATCGGCATTACAGCAGACAGCGGCGCAGAAATATTGATTCATATCGGCATGAACACGGTCCAGCTGGGTGGCGAGCATTTCACTGCACTTGTAGAACAAGGTGCCCGGGTTGAAAAGGGGCAATTGCTGATCGAGTTCGATATTGAAGCCATTCAAAAAGCTGGTTTTGAAATTACCACACCTGTCGTCGTTACGGATACTGGGAAATACGCTCAAGTTAACACGACAACCGATAAACAGATCAAATGGGGCGATCCGCTCATCTCACTGGATATTTAATTTCACAAAAATAAGTAGGAAGAAAAACGGAATTTCGTTTTTCTTCCATACATAAAAAAGGAGATAGACTCATGACATCTACTACATTTCCAAAAGGGTTTTTATGGGGCGGCGCAACAGCCGCGAATCAGCTAGAAGGTGCCTATAATGAAGGCGGAAAAGGGCTATCGATTTTCGATATGGTGTCATTCGTGCCAAAAGAAGAACGCGGCAAAGACATTGAAATGGATGTGAAGAGCGAAGAGGAATTGAATGCTCTTCTGGAAGAAACGGGGAAAACCAATTTTCCGAAACGCCGAGGCATCGATTTTTACCACCGTTATAAAGAAGACATCGCTCTTTTTGCAGAAATGGGTTTCAAAACCTTCCGCCTGTCGATCTCGTGGCCGCGGATTTTCCCGAATGGGGATGAGCAAACTCCAAACGAAGAAGGCTTGGCTTTCTACGATCGGGTGTTTGATGAACTGCAAGAGCACGGCATTGAACCCTTGGTGACCTTATCGCATTATGAAATGCCGCTTCATTTGGTGCAAAAATACAATGGCTGGGCTGACCGCCGCTTAGTGGACTTTTTCGTTCATTACGCGGAAACGGTATTCAACCGGTACAAGGATAAAGTCAAGTACTGGCTGACATTCAATGAAATCAATATTTCCATGTTCTCGCCGTATATTGGCAGCGGTATTTTAGTTGACCGCCTGGAACACAAAGAACAAGCGGTCTATCAAGCGCTGCATCACCAGTTTGTGGCGAGTGCGAAAGCGGTCAAAGCCTGCCACGAAATCATTCCTGGTTCACAGATCGGCTGTATGCTGGCGCGCATGGAATCCTATCCGGAAACATGCAGCCCAGACGACGTGCAGGCAGCACTGGATGAAGACCAGAAAAACTTGTTCTTTACAGATGTCCAGGTGCGCGGCTACTATCCGGGCTTCATGAAGCGATACTTTAAAGAAAATAACATTGAAATTGAAATGCTCCCGGGCGACAAAGACATCCTGCTTGAGCATACTGTCGACTTTTTGTCCTTCAGCTACTACATGTCCATTGTCGCGAGCGGGAATCCGGATAAAGCAAAAGAGAAAGGAAATTTTTCTCTTGGCATCAAAAACCCTTATTTGGAAGCGTCGGACTGGGGTTGGCAAATTGACCCGAAAGGCTTGCGCATTACCTTGAACAAAATGTATGACCGCTATCAAGTGCCGTTGTTCATCGTTGAAAATGGCTTAGGGGCATACGATGTGGTGGAAGAAGACGGCTCGATCAACGATGATTACCGCATTGATTACCTGCAGGCCCATATCGAACAAATGGGTGAAGCGATTAAAGATGGCGTTGAACTGATGGGCTATACGAGCTGGGGCTGCATCGATTTGATCTCAGCCAGCACGTCCGAAATGTCCAAGCGCTATGGCTTTATTTACGTGGACCAAGACGATTATGGCAACGGCACGCTGGAAAGAAGAAAGAAAAAGTCGTTTGACTGGTACAAAAATGTAATCGCGACGAACGGCGAAGAATTGTCTCAAAAAAGCTTAAATGAAGTAAAGTGAAGAAAAAGTGCCTTGCTCAGTAGAGTGAGGCACTTTCAGCTATATTAACCAATCTTTAAATAATTCAAAGGACAGGGCAGTCATGAAATATTGCTTTATAATGAAGAAAGATAACCGGTTTGTTTTGAGAGGAAGGGTGGACAATTATGAAACTGATTGCGATTGATTTGGACGGCACTTTGCTGTCTCATAATATGGAGATTACCGAAGAAAGCCTCGAGGCTATTCGAGAAGCACAAAACCAAGGGAATATCGTCATGATTTGCTCGGGGCGCGCTCCTGAAGATATCCAGCAGATCCTGGATAAATACGATTTGTCGATTCCGTTGGCCGGAAGCAACGGCTCCGTTGTGCACGCTCATGGACGGGTGTTGCAAAGTGTTTCCATGGACAGAAACGATGTTATCGAGACCGCAGAAAGACTGGATGCGGAGAGGTTTCCATATCGAATCTATACCAACGAAGGAATATACGTACCGGCGGATTGGTCCGAACGGGTAGAACTTGCGATGCAGCAGGAGCAGATTAAAGTCGAAGGACTGTCCGATGAAATCTATAAAAAGATTACGGAGCAGCCCCAAAAATCGAGCCTCCTCAATTTCTTTGATCATTATAGTGAGTTGTTCACGCGAGAAGAGCTGACCATTCAGAAATTCTTTGTCCTCACTTTAAACGCCAGCAGTAAAACAGCGTTAGGCAACTCGCTGGAGGAAATTTCCACTATCGGCATCACTTCTTCGAGCCCGTTGAATATTGAAGTGATGGATCAGTATGGCAATAAAGGAAGCGCATTGAAGAGAATGGCCGAGCACTTTAACATTCCATTGCACAATACCGTAGCCATTGGAGATAACTTCAATGATCTCCCAATGATGGAAGTGGCAGGGCTGTCGGTAGCGATGGGGAATGCAGAACCTGAAGTGAAAGAGCTTTGTGATGTCGTTACCCATACGAATGGCGAAAACGGCGTAGCGCATGCCATCAATAACTATCTGTTGAATATATGGGCTAAACAGTAAAAGAAGAGATGCGGAAATTCCGCATCTCTTCTTTTTGCTTTTGTTTCCGATTGATTTCATCTGTTGACGACGCGTTCAATGTGGATTGTCAGATAGAGCATTTCGTCATTGGTCAATTCCTGGCCATGCTCTTTCTTGATGTATTCCTTGATTCTGTCCGTACATTTCGCTGCGTCTGGGTGCTTTTGCTTCACCAAAAGGTATAATTCATCATCTTTTCCTTCGTAATGCGTCCCTTTGAATATCCGCTGGGCGAAGAATTTCAGATGGGTGATGAAGCGTGCATAATTCAATGAATCCTCGTCAAAGTCGACTTTGAAATGGTATTTGACGATGGTGATGATTTGGTGGATGAACTTCGTGATGCTTAAGGTGTTCGATACATCTTCATTCATTTCGGCATTGATCAAATGAATGGCGATAAAGCCGGCCTCGTCTTCCGATAAGGAGACATTGAACTTTTCATTGATATGTTCAACCGCTTTGACGCCTACCAAAAATTCTTCTTTATATAATTGCTTGATCTCCCACAACAAGGCATTTCTTATCTCGATGCCATCGCGAAAGCGTTCCATCGCAAAATTGATGTGATCCGTTAATGAAACATAAATATTCTCATTCAGTTTTTTGCCAAGCGTATTTTTCGCGTATGTAATGATTTCTTCCACTACCATCATGTGATCGACCGGTACTTCCCGAAGAAGCATCTTGAAATTATCGGTCGTTTCTTTGTTTTTTAAGGCGAATACTTTCTGGATTTTCAGCTGATCCACATCTTGGCCCGGCTTTTTCTGAAAAGCCAATCCTTTCCCCATGATCACCAGTTCCGAGCCGTCTGACTGCAGCACGCTGATGACATTATTATTAATGACTTTGGCTATTTTCATGGCTTCACCCCAGTTCTTTATCTGTCAAAATAAATAACCTAAGCCGAACTAAAACTAGATAAAATCACAGCGATTTTATCTTTTTAGCGACTTAGGTTTTGCCTGCTTTACCAGTAACAATCCTGTTTTCGAACTATTCATTTAACTTAGTATATCTTCGCTCCCTAGTCCTGTCAACGCTTTCAAAAGCATGCTCGAGGCCTTATAAGAATGCTTGTGAACACCGAAATTTCTTCAATAAAATAATGAAATAGAAAAAGATGGCCCCGGCAATGCCGAAGCCATCTTTGCAGCATTGGCTGCATGAATTGATTAAACTGTTTCGTATTTTGAATCCACTTGTTTCGCAGCGCGGTATTTCAGGATCTGCGCGATATACCAGAGAGCGACTGCCAAAGTGATGACCGAGCCGATCATGGCGGCGATGTGGTATTCCATGTTCAAGCCTTCAGGTGCATAGAAGATGTACATGGAGACGACGCCTGTCATGAACATGGCCGGCACGCCGCTGATCCAGTGCATTTTGTAGTTCTTGAGCAAATACATCGTCGCTGTCCACAGCATGAAGGTGGCGACGACTTGGTTGGTCCAGCCGACGTATCTCCACAAGAACGTGTAGTCGATTGTCGCCATATAGAACGTCGGGATGGCAAGTGGGACAGTGATCAACAGGATACGCAGCGTGCCGTCAGTTTTGGTGAACTTCGACAATAAATCAGCCAAGATCATGCGTGACGAGCGCAGCGCAGTATCACCCGTTGTGATCGGCAAGATGATGACGCCGAAGATCGCGAGGATGCCACCCAACGTGCCAAGAAGCGAAATCGAGATGTCGTTGACGACGCCAGACGGTCCGCCTGCTGCAAGTGCTGCGCCGAGCCCTTCTGTGCCGTTGAAGAAAGTCATGCCAGCTGCCGCCCAGATCAAGGCGATGATGCCTTCAATGACCATGGCGCCGTAGAAGATTTTGCGGCCGTCGGTTTCTTTTTTCATTGTGCGGGCAATGATTGGGCTTTGCGTGCTATGGAAGCCGGAGATCGCGCCGCAAGAGACGGTAACCATAAGGAGCGGCCAAATCGGCAATTCGCCTGGATGCAAATTGCTGAAGGTCAAGTTCGGCATCGGTTTGCCGGAGAACACGAGTGCTACGGCGACTGCGATGGCCATAAACAACAGGATGCCGCCGAGTAGCGGGTAGATGCGGCCGATGATGCGGTTGATCGGCAAGATTGTCGCGAGAACGAAGTAAGCAAAAATAAGTGCAAGCGCCCAGATAAACGAAATCGGCGTGATTTGGGCGATCAATTGAGCGGGGCCAGCCGTGAAGGCAGCTGCAACGAGCAGCATCAACACGAGCGACAAGCCGTTGATGAAGACTTTTGCGTTCTTTCCGAGGTAGCGCCCGACAAGCGTCGGGAATTGTGCTCCGCCGTGGCGCATCGACATCATGCCTGAGAAGTAATCGTGGACGCCGCCAGCGAAGATGCAGCCGACAACGATCCAGATGAAAGCGACGGGGCCGTACAATGCGCCAGCTACAGCGCCGTAGATCGGGCCAAGGCCTGCGATGTTCAACAGTTGGATCAAATTACCTTTCCACCAGCTCATCGGCACATAGTCGATATTATCTGCCTGCGCGTAGGCAGGGGTTGGAGTATTGTCGTCGACGCCGAATACCTTTTCGATGAATTTCGAATAAAACATGTATCCCAATATTAAAAGTGCAAGTGCTGCGAAAAATGTAATCATATGCGTCGTCCTCCTGGTGTCAGTGATATATCGTATAACACATGATAGCATCTTTTTCGGAAAATAAAAGTTAATATTTCGAAAAAACTAATATTTCTATTTATTTATGGCAAAGCGATAGATAATTGATAAGGGGAGCGTAAGTGAAAGCGTATCCAATGGGTTTTGAGGACTAAGGACTTTTTTATTGCTTCGTATATATGTCTAGGAAATCTTTAATTTCATTATCTTGAGATAAAAGTAAAATAGAATGTTCAGTCGAGACATTGGTTAGATTGGGTGGCGTGTGACACAGCCGCGCGATTGCATTATGCTTGAATTCAAGTACATAAAGAGAAGAGGGAACCAACTATGAATTTTGGAATCATTGGAACGAATTGGATCACCGATCGATTTATCAAAGCAGCGAAGCAGCATCCGGATTTCCGCATCGGCGCCGTGTATTCAAGGACGGAAGAGACCGGCCGCGCGTTTGCGGAGAAATACGGGGTGGAGGCGGTCTATACGGACATGAAAAAAATGTTCGAAGAAGGCGATATCGATGCGGTCTATATCGCTTCGCCGAATGCGTTTCACGCTGAACAAAGCTTGCTCGCGATGCAACACGGCGTGCATGTGCTATGCGAAAAGCCGGCCGTTGTCAGCCTGGATGAGATGGATAGAGTCATTGCGGCATCGAACGAAACCGGCATGACTTATATGGAAGCAATGAAATCGACCGTGACACCGACTTTCCTGCGGCTGAAAGAAGAGCTGCATAAAATTGGCCCGGTCCGCCGCTACGTATTCCATTACAACCAGTATTCATCCCGCTACGATAAATACAAAGAAGGCATCGTCGAGAACGCGTTCAAGCCGGAACTCGGCAACGGCGCGAAAACGGATCTCGGCGTTTACGGCTTGGCGCCGCTCGTCCATTTGGCGGGTGAGCCGGATGCCGTATTGCGCAACCGCTACCTGTTATCGACCGGTGCGGAAGGGCAAGGCAGCATGATTCTTGATTATGGCGAATGTGAAGCGATCGTCATGTACTCAAAGATTTCGGATTCGTATTTGCCGAGTGAAATCCAAGGCGAAAAGGGCGTCATCGAAATCGACAGAATCAGCGACCCGAAACATGTGCTGATCAAATACCGCGACGGCACAACCGAAGACATTTCCGTCCCGCAAGAGTTCGATACGATGTATTACGAACTCGACGAATTTATCCGCTGTGTGCACAAAGGCCAAATAGAGTCCCCCATCAACACGCACGAAATCTCCCGGCAAGTGACCAAGCTTTTGCTTTAATGAAAATAGCCAATGTGAAAACCGCTTTTCCCGTCCAGCATATGAGGAGGGAAAAGCGGTTTTATTTGTCTAGTTATTTTAGTTCGAGCATCACATAAAACCATTGCTCTCACATTTACTGCGTAAATGCGTCGCACATAAAAGTATTGCTCCCACATTTACTGCGTAAATGCGTCGCACATAAAAGTATTGCTCCCACATTTACTGCGTAAATGCGTCGCAAATGAATTTGCTCAGCTGACTCTTCGCTAATTCATTACCAACTGAACTTCCACACCGAAATGGTCCGACACCAGCGGCTTGTGCTCGCCGTTGAAGATGACTTTCGACGATTTGACGGTTACGGGTTCGGTGGAGAGGATCAAGTCGATGCGCAGGTCTTGCTTGTTGTCGCTCCAGCCGGCGATTTTGCCTTTGACGGTGATGCCGGCGTCTTTTTCCTCAGCCAAGGTGTACGTGTCGTGCAGCCCATTCTCCAATAAGTAAGCATAGCCTTGCTGTTCGAGCGAAGCGTCGTTGTTGAAGTCGCCCATCAAGAAGGCAGGGGCCTCCGTGTTCATTTGCTCAAGCAGCTGGTCGGCCTGGAACTTGAACGGCTCTACTGTGTCGTGCCACCAGCCGGTATGGCAGGAATAGAATGTGAAGGGCTGGTCTTCGTAATGGATAGTCGCACCGACAATCTTCCGCGTTTTCGGGGAATTCTTGTCAGTGCTTTGGCTGACGAAGAAGCTATGCTCCTCGGCGACTGGGTGGCGCGTCAAGATCACCAGCCCTTCTTCAAAGCGCCCGTAGACGAGGTGGGAGAAATCCCACACCATCGAATAGCCTGTCATGCCGAGTTGCTCCATTTCCTGAAGCAGGACCCATGCGTAATTATCGTGCTTGATAATATGTTCTGGTTCATCATCGATCGACTGGTTGACTTCCTGCAAGGCGATGACGTCGTATTGTTTTTCGGCGATGGCTCGTGCCAAATGGTGGATCTTGTCCAGTTGATTTTCTTCGTGCCATGCGTGGCAATTCAAGGTCAGTAGTTTCATTGATTGATTCCTCCAAAACGGTTTAGTGAGTGAGCTTGCTTATTTTAAAAAACCCGGCCCGATGCGAAGAGATTCGCATCGGGCCGGGTTTGAAGCTGGTAAGAAAGGAGCTTTTACACTTCTTCATTCCCGCCAGTAATTTCAATCAAGTCTTTCGTATTCGCGGCTACTCGGCCGGATGTTTTGATGTTCACTTGCTGTCCTTCTTGGAGGCTCGTGAAGACAACCGGCGTGATGATGGACGGAGCGTGTCTGCCGATATAGGAAAGGTCCATTTCCATCAATAATTGTCCTTGTTCGACAAGGTCGCCTTGCTCAACGTGGGCAGTGAAGCCTTCACCTTTCAGATGGACAGTATCGATGCCGATATGGATCAGCATTTCAGTGCCATCATCTGCTTTGAGGCCAATGGCGTGTTTCGTCGGGAACAAGGTGACGACTTCACCGTTCACTGGCGAAAATACTTTGCCTTCAGACGGTTTGATCGCAAAGCCGTCGCCGACCATTCTGCCGGAAAAGACTTGGTCCGGTACATCGGTGATCGGCAGGATGTCGCCTGTGATCGGGATGCCGAAATCAACGGTGCCGAGGCGTACCGGTGCATCTCCCGCGTCTTTCGCTTGGTCGATTATTTGGGATACATCTTGTTTCGTGCGCGGCGTTTTGCCGTTGATGATGTCTTGCATCTGACCGCGCAGATTGTCGGAAACCGGCCCGAATATTGCTTGGATGTTATTGCCGACTTCCATGACGCCGGAAGCGCCGAGTTTTTTCAATTTATTCTTATCGACTGCGCTCTTGTCTTCAACACTGACGCGCAGGCGGGTGATGCAGGCATCAAGGTGGGTGATGTTTTGCTGTCCGCCCATCGCTTGCAGGATTTCGTATGGCAATTCACCGGCAACGGCTGAATCGCCATCTTCGTCTTCTTCTTCGTCTTCACGCCCTGGCGTCATCAAATTGAATTTCGTGATGGCGAAGCGGAAGCCGAAGTAGTAAATGACGGCGAAGAACAATCCGACGACGATAACCCAGAACCATTCTGTTCTGCCCGGCATGACGCCGAACAACAGGAAGTCGATGAGGCCGCCTGAGAAAGTCATGCCGATTTTAACATCAAGAATGTGCATGATCATGAACGAGAGTCCGGCGAATACTGCGTGGATCCCGAACAATACTGGTGCTACGAAAAGGAATGCGAATTCAAGCGGTTCAGTGATCCCTGTCAAAAATGAAGTAAGGGCAGCTGAACCCATGATGCCGCCGACCACTTTCTTGCGCTCAGGGCGTGCACAGTGGTAGATCGCAAGCGCTGCTGCTGGAAGGCCGAACATCATGAATGGGAATTTCCCTGTCATGAACGTGCCGGCTGTAAACTCGACGCCGTCTTGCAGCTGTTCAAAGAAGATGCGCTGGTCGCCGCGGACGATTTCACCAGCCGCATTCGTATACGAGCCGAACTCGAACCAGAATGGCGAATAGAAAATGTGGTGAAGACCGAAAGGAATCAATGAGCGTTCCACAAGGCCGAAAACAAATGCCGCAAGCGTGCGGTTTGTTTCAAGCATGAAATAAGACAATGAGTTCAAGCCGTTCTGTGCGAAAGGCCAGACGAGGAACATCGCGACACCGAGAAACAATGCCGAGAATGCAGTAATAATCGGAACAAAGCGCTTTCCGGCGAAGAAGCCGAGAAATTGCGGCAAGTTGATATTGAAGAATTTATTGTACAAGGCCGCGGCCATTATCCCGACGATGATCCCGCCGAAGACGCCGGTCTGTAAAGTTGGAATCCCGAGAACCATGGCGTACGCAGGGTCTGAAGTGGCCATCTCTTCTGTGATGCCGCCGATTGCTTTCATCGTGACGTTCATGATCAAATAGCCAATGATCGCGGCAAGGCCTGCGACGCCGTCACCGCCGGCTAAGCCGATCGCAACGCCGACCGCAAAGAGCAGTGGCAAGTTGTCAAAGATGACACCGCCGGCTTCCGCCATGATGAAGAGCAATGACTGGACCCATGGGGTGCCGAAGAATGGTACCGCTTCCACAAATGTGTCTTGTGAAAAGCTTGTGCCGAATGCCAGCAAAATTCCTGCTGCGGGCAAGAGTGCGACAGGCAGCATCAATGCCTTACCGACTTTTTGCAATGTACCGAATACATTAGTAGACATAAAATTTCCTCCTTTATTGGTAAAAATGAATGCGGATCAAACGGGATGGAGCGTGTTTGGCGGAAGCTAAAGCATACAAAAAAGGCATGAGCGGAAAAGGCATCGGCAAAAAAGGGGAGAAATCCCCTAGATTAACCGTTGTACCTTTTCATACTCATGCCTGATCGAATCAGTAACACGTATGAATCAGTTTGTATGGGTCAAGCGCTGCAGATGAATCGTCAGATAAAGCACTTCCGCTTCGTCGACAGGCTTTTTTAATTGGTTTTGCATTACTTTAATGAGCTTCCAAGCCAGATTATAGCACACGGGGTATTCGGCTTTCAATAGCTCTTGGAGTTTATTTTCATCTCCTAGCGATTCCCCGTGATGGATGCGGTCGATCGCCCGGTGCAAATGTTGAATCAAGCGATGGTAATTCACATTGTCTTTGCTGAGGTCGACTTTCAACCCATCTTCGATCAATTCCGTCAGGCGGGAAATGAGCGCGTGGTCCCGGTTGATGTCACGCAAGGATTTGTCGGTCACGGCGCTATGGATGTGGAGCGCGATAAATCCGATTTCGCCTTCCGGAAACACAATGCCCAGCTGGCGTTCGAACTCTTTCACAACACCCTTTGCCACTTGGTATTCTTTCGGATACAAGGACTCGATTTCGAACAAAAACGAATTCGAGAACTGCATATTCTGCTGGATGCGCTTGATGGCAAAAGACAAATGATCCGTCAATGCGACGTGGATGTGTTCATTCAACTCGGTACCCATCTGTTCCTCGATATATAAGAGCTGGTCGTTGATAAACGCGATGAGGTCTTCATCGATATACGGAATCATGTTGACGTATTGTTCCTTTTCCGCCTCGTCTTTTAACAGGAACGTCTTATCGGCATGATCGAACGAAATGACGTCGCCTTTTTTCCGGTTGAAGCCAAGGCCGTTTCCGATCAAGACGACTTCCTTATAGGCATCATGGCGGGCGATCACCACGTTGTTATTCAAAACTTTCTCGATGGTCAATAGCTGTTCCATGATTTCCTCCATTCCAAAAAAACGCCTCGATGTGTTAAGCATAATTCAAGTTATACAGGAAATGGGGATAAAAAAACAAGCTCGAGATTTGGAATGGGGGGTGTGGTATCGGTTTTGTCCCTGTGCACCACACAATTCGAGCGAGGAGAATGGCGGCGGGAGTGGGTTTGGGTACGGAATCGTCCCTGTGCAAGACACAATTTAAGCAGAAAAAACGTGAAGACCCTCCGAGAATACGGCGGGTCTTCACGTTTTTTAGTATTTCTACATATATTTACAAAATGATAAAGCAAATCACACATTTAATCCGTCCAGAATGCTCTACGATTCTGGGGCTTTCATGTGTCTTTTCACCGGAATTGTGTCTTGCACAGGGACGCACTGGATCAGATATAAACAGAAAAACTCCGTCGTACCAACATTCCCGATCGTGTTCTGGCACTTGAATTGTGTGGTGCACAGGGACGGACAGAAAAGCCGGATGCCCGGTCAGCTGAACATATTAATAGAAGTGATGATGATCGGCATCGCGAATACGTCGATCAGGAAAGCGCCGACAATCGGCACGACAAGATAGGCTTTTTGCGACTGGCCGTATTTCGAGACGATGGCTTCCATATTGGCCATGGCGTTCGGCGTAGCGCCGAGGCCGTGGCCGGTGAATCCGCCAACCATTACGGCTGCGTCGTAATCTTTGCCTAATAGGCGGAACAGGACGAAGATGCCGAATAGGGCGATGAACAAAACTTGTACTACGATGATGATTAGCAGCGGAAGGGCCAGTTCAGCGACTTCCCATAGCTTGATGCTCATGAGCGCCATCGATAGGAAAATGCTTAGGGTGATGTCGCCGATGATGCCGATTGTTTTCATTTCAATGATGTTGTCGTTCATGCGGTCAAGAATATTGCGGACGATGACGGCGACGAACATGGCGCTGACATAGCCCGGCAAGGCGAAGTCTGTGACTGCCGTGAACCATTCGCCGAGGTAAGAGCCGAGCGCCATACAGAAGCCAATGACGAATAACTGAATCATGAAGACGCGCGAAGTGATTGGAGCGGCCATCGATGAAATGGGATTGTTCGGTTTTGATGATGCGAAATCCGGTTCTTCTGTTGATTTCAGATCGTACTTATTAATCAAGTGCTTGACGATCGGGCCGCCGATGAGGCCGCCAGCGACTAATCCGACAGTGGCTGCGGCAAGTCCGATAGATAAAGCACCTTCTACACCCAATTCTTCAATCGTCGTACCGAAGGCAGTGGCAGCACCATGCCCGCCTTCCATGGAGACGGCACCGACCATGACGCCAATCAATGGATCCAAGTTCAAGAGCGAGGCGAGAGAAATGCCGATGGCGCTTTGAACGAGTGCCAAGAAACCACAGGCGAGCCAATAGATGACGAGCAGCTTGCCGCCGAGTTTAACAAGTGCGAAGCTTGCCCCGATCCCGACAGTCGTGAAGAAGGTCAGCATGAACAACCCTTGCAGCGACGTGTCGAGTGTTACTTCCGCAAGCCCCGTAGCTCTAAGGGCAGTGAGCACAAGAGCGACGAGCAGCCCGCCGACGACAGGTGCAGGGATGCAGTATTTCTCCAGGATTTTGATTTTGGAATTCAAATAAGAGCCAATCATGAACACTGCGATGGCGAGGAAGATTGTGGTCACTTGGTTTAATTCGATTAGCATCGTGTCACTCCTTTTCCATTACTTTGTCAGCAAATCCATCCATGGCTTCTGCCACGAGGTAGGCTGCGAGCTTAACGGTCCTGCCATTTTCATCGAGCAGCGGATTCACTTCCGAAATATCAAAGCTCCGTATATTTGCCTTGCGGGTGATATAGCTGATTAAGTTGCGCACGAGCAAGGGATCCAAGCCGAACGGGGCGGGAGCGCTGACACCCGGTGCTGCCTGTGCTGCGATTGAATCGGTGCACAAGGTCAATAACACATAGTCATAGCGATCACAGAATTCGTCGATGACGGTTTTGGTTAAAGGATCGGTCGAGAGATTTTCTGCGAGAATGTATTGGCATCCGAGTTTATCAGCTTGTTTGAATAAAGCTTTCGTATTGCCAAAAGATTGAATGCCAAGTACCAGATAACCTGCATGGACATCATTCTCGAGAATTTGACGGAACATGGTGCCAGAGGAAGGGGCATCGGCTTCGCGTATATCAAAATGGGCGTCAATGTTGATCAAGCCGAGTGTTTTGTCAGGCCCGATAAATTGGCGCATGCCTAGATAATGGCCGTATAAAGTTTCGTGGCCGCCACCGAGAATGATCGGGGAAGCTGACTTTCTCAACAGGTGTTCGACGTGATTGCCGAGTTCCTGTTGTGCTTGTTCAAGGTTTTTGCCCACGCAGACGATATTGCCAGTGTCGGCCAGTTGCTGGTCTTGTTCAAAATGATAAGGCAAGGAAGCAAGGGTTTTGCGAATTTCATCAGGGGCATGTTTCGCGCCGAGCCGTCCTTCATTTCGGCGGACGCCTTCCTCGCATTCAAAGCCGACAATTGCAAGGGCGTGCGGTTTTACATCATCTTCAGGTTCGACGCAGTCGATAGCTTGATGAAAACGAAAACTGTCGAAATCGGTCTCGCTATCGATGCGCCCTTGCCACAACTGGCGCTTTGCTTGTTCGTGCATAGGGAACGCCTCCAAATAAAAAATGTCTGAAAATACAGTGTAATCCAAGTGTAAAAGAGTTATTCTATTATTACTAATACCAAAAATTTATATTTCTATAGTTTGAAACTATAGAGGAGGCAGCTTATGAACATTCGGCATTTAATTTATTTCACGACTTTAATTGAAGAAGGAACTTTCACGAAAGCGGCAAATGTGCTCCATATCGCACAGCCTTCACTCAGCACCGCCATCAAGAACTTAGAACAAGACTTAGGGCTTGTCTTGTTCGACCGCAAACAGCGCGAACTGACACTGACACGGGAAGGCGAAGTCCTGCATGCCGAAGCGAAAAAATTGCTCAACCACATGGGACACGTGAAAGAGG
The DNA here is from genome assembly GCF_001465795.2 of Planococcus rifietoensis. Taxonomy (NCBI): domain Bacteria; kingdom Bacillati; phylum Bacillota; class Bacilli; order Caryophanales; family Caryophanaceae; genus Planococcus; species Planococcus rifietoensis. The sequence goes on from NZ_CP013659.2 coordinate 417,277, forward strand.
AAATGAAACGGCTCCAACATCAGGGCCCGATGGAGTTATCGATCGGCATGATCGAATCGTCGAAATTCTGGCTGCCAAAAGTACTGAAGACGATGAAGCAGGAATATCCGGAACTTCATATTGAAATCATCGAAGTGTTGGGCCTGCAAGACATCAACAAAGCCATCAAAAACTACGACATTCATTTCGCCATCACCAATCAGCTGATCTCCGAAAAGGAGGTAGAAGTGCAGCCGATCTACCAGGAGAAATTCGTCGCGTTGCTTCCACGGAGCCATGCACTCGAAAAAAACCGAAGCATCTCCGTCAAAGACCTCGACGGTGAAGACTTCATTATTTTTAAGGAAGGCTTTCAAACGCGAGAAGACATCTTGAATATTTTCCGCCAAGGCGGATCGCGGCCGAATATCCAAATCGAAGTAGAGCGCTTCGAAACAGCTTGCAGTTTTGTCGAGGAAGGACTCGGGGTGACCTTTGTGCCGGAGAGCTATCTTCGCGCAGAGCGGGAGAACGGATTCACAGTCAAGCCGATTGAAGAAAGCAACATCGCGAGGACGGTCTATCTTGCCTATGACCGCAGCCGGTATTTACCGCCGGTTGTGATGCGGGCAATGGGGCTTGTGGAGAAGTTTTTTGCGTAGTGTCCCTGTGCATGACACAATTTATGTGCGACGGAAGTTGCTGGAAGTGTTGGCCTGACTGTGTTTTATGTTTATATGTGACCCGATGCGTCCCTGTGCAAGACACAATTCCGTTGAAAAGACACATGAAAGCTCCAGAATCGCAGAGCATTCTGGACGGATGTAATGTGTGATTTTGCTTAATCATTTTGTAAATATATGTAGAAATACTAAAAAACATGAAGACCCTCTATATTCTCGGAGGTCTTCATGTTTTTTCTGCTTCAATTGTGTGGTGCACAGGGGCGAGTTCGAGTATGCGCAACAGAAAAACTCCGCTATATCAACATTCTCAGTCGTTTCCTGATGGTTGAATTGTGTCGTGCACAGGGACAGAGACAGAAATATGCCGGAAGCTCGCGACATCGAACAATCCCCGGTCGGTCAGTTTCAAATGAGGAATGACCGGCAGCGACAGAAATGACAAAGTCAGGAAGGCGTTGAAATGCGTCGGGGCGCCGATCTGAAGCAAGCTTTTATCGATTGTTTTCAGCTGCTCGTACACGGTGGCGAACGGTTCGTCGGACATCAAGCCGGCGATCGGCAGCGACAAACTCGCCAGGACTTGGCCGTTTTGGACGACGGCGAGTCCGCCTTGTAATTCTTGCAGTGCGCGGATAGCCGCCAACATATCTTCGTCATTTGTCCCGACCTCTATTATATTGTGGGAATCGTGCGCTACGGTTGTGGCGATGGCGCCGTTTTGGAGGCCTAGCCCTTTGACAATGCCGAGGCCGATATTGCCGGTCGCCCGGTGGCGTTCGATGACGGCGATTTTCAAATGTCCGCTTGCCGGATTGGAAACAAACATGCCGTCAGCGACTGGCACTTCTTCGATTAAATGCTGGGTGATTAATTTGTTCGGGTTGATGCCGATAACATGGGCGCTCGTATTTGTGCCCATTGGAATTTGCAGCTTGTCTGCGGACAGTTCGGCAATGCGTACTGTCTCCCGGACAGTGGAAGTTTCGCTTTCTTCCTGGACAGACCCTGCGTAGCGCCCGTCTTTTGCTGCCAGTTGTCCGCCTTTATAGACTTCCGCAATCGTGAAGTTTTCCAGATTATCGAGCAGCACGAAATCTGCATCGTAGCCAGGGGCGATGGCGCCTTTTTGGTGCAGCCCGAAACATTGGGCAGCATTCAGGGTCGCCATTGAAATGGCGGTGATGGGATTGATTCCGTAGCGGATCGCTGTACGGACGTTATGGTCGACGCTGCCTTCTTCGATCAGATCATCGAGATGCTTATCATCGGTGCAGAACAAGCAGCGCTGCGCGTTTTGTTCGGTCACGCCTTCAAGAACCGCGTGGAGATCTTTTGCGACTGAGCCTTCGCGCAGCATGACATAAAGGCCGCGTTCGATGCGCGCTGTCATTTCTTCTTTCGTCACACATTCGTGATCCGTCAAAATGCCGGCGGTGCCGTAGACGTTGATGTCGTTATCCGTGAGGCCTGCTGCGTGGCCGTCAATTTGCCGGCTCAGCAGGAGTTTATCGAGCATTGCGTCGTCTCCTTGAAGCACCGCAGGAAAATCCATGACTTCCGCGAGGCCGAGCACCGAATCGCGTCCGACAAAAGGCATCAAGTCTTCAGCGGACAGCCGGGCACCTGCATTTTCAAACGGCGTCGCCGGAACACAGGAAGGCAGCATCATTTTAATATCGAGCATGGCCTGCTGCGCATCTTTCAGCATGAATTCAAGTCCCGCTGTTCCGCTGACATTGGCGATTTCGTGCGGGTCGGTGATGACCGTCGTCACGCCGTGCGGCAGCACGACTTGTGAAAATTGCTGCGGTGTTACCATTGACGATTCGATATGGACATGGGCATCGATCAAGCCGGGTGCGATGAACTTGCCGGTTGCATCGATCTCCTCACTGCCTTCGTAGTCGCCGATTCCGACAATGACGCCATCGCTGATCGCAACGTCTCCAGTCGTCAAGGTTTTCGTGAAGACATTGACGATCGACGCATGGCGGATGACGAGGTCGGCTTTTTGTTCTTTATTGGCGGCGGTGATTCTGTTTTTCAGTTGGGCTTTTTTCATAGCGTTTTTCGCTCCTTTGGCTCGATCGGGAATTGAATGCGAGTTAAGTTTTGCCTTATTCTACAGCAGAGCGAGCGGAAGCTCTAGAGGAAAAGGGAAAAAACTCTGGTGCTGTCCCTGTGCATGACACAATTTCGACCACTGAAAATGCGTGGAGAGTGGAGGGGAGTGTGAAAACGTCCCTGTGCACCGCACAATTCTGCTGTCGACGACACCATTCAGCGAGCTAACTTCTCCAATTTTAAAGTCAGAATCTGGGAACTACCCCAATCCGCATAAAAGGTGGTAACATATCTACAAGAAAAAGATTCAGAGAATTGCCACGGGGATGGGCAGGTCGAGCGTGCCAAGCAAAGAGACAGATGGCGTAAGGGCTCGGAATGGACCAATGAGTTTCAGATGATGGGGGTAAAAATCATGGGAGAAGCGTGCAAAGTTCTGATTGTCGACGACGAGATGTTGATCAGACAGGGGATTATTAATTATATTGCCTGGGAACAAGAGGGCTTTCAAATTGTTGGGGAAGCTTCGAATGGCAAAGAAGCGATGCAATTGATTGCGGAATTTACGCCGCATATCGTCATCACAGACATCGTCATGCCGATCATGGACGGCATCGATTTGGTGAAAGAAGGAAAGACGGAGTTTCCCGACACCGAATTTATCGTGTTGAGCAGCTTTGAAGACTTTGAATACGTTCGGTCGATGTTCCAAAACGGCGTCGCTGATTATATTTTAAAGCCGAAGTTGAACGGTCCTGAGCTGTTGAAAATATTGAACCGCGTCGTGAACCGCATTCCGGGCCTGCAGCATTGCGTTTCGGCGTCGCAGGCGGAACCGACCACAGAAGAGCTAGTGGAAGGCGTGATTCAAGGGTATCATTTGCCTGTCGACCGGGACGGGCTATCCGATGTTTTGCCGAACAGCCATTTCGCTTTACTGGCAATCCGCGGCAAAAACGCCGCTCCGCTCCAGCTGAAAACGGCTTTGGAACGTTCCATGCTGGAAGAATTGCCGATTCTTATCTTGAATTCCAGCGATGCGGATGCGCTGCTGTTGCTGAATTTCCATCCGCATCAGCTGGAAATCGTCAAACAAGCCATCAAACAGCAGGCAGCCCACTCGCCAGACGCGGCGTGGATGATGTGCGAGCCGGTCGATGCCATCGAAGAGTTAAAGAAAGCGCATGACGAAGGATGCGCGAAGATGAAGAAATATGAATTTTATTTGCCAAAAGACAAGCTGTTCCTCTTCGGGGAATTGCCGCTGGAAAATGAAAAACAAGCGAATTTCGATTTGAATCACTTCATTGAGATGTTCAAGGACCGGCTGTTCAATGCCGCGTTCACCTATCTGGAAAACCATGTCGAGTATTTGGCTGGGCGCTACAACAACGATAGCTTTGAGTTCAAATCGTTTTTAGGCAATATCGTCTTCAATACCGTCGTGCTTTTGGATGCCATGAAATACGACACGCAAGAACTCGAACAGAAAAAATACCGCTATTTTTCGACGATTAACGAAGCCGCCGATGTCAATGAAGCGTTGGGCTTGCTCGATGAGTTCCTCGAAGAAGTGAAGCAAATCATTCATTTGGGGGATAAAGCAGGCGAATCCAATAATCTCGAGATGATTCTCGAGTATATCGAACTTCATTACACGGAGCCGCTGCGCTTGTCGGAAATCGCCAACCATTTCCATTTCAACGCGTCGTACCTGTCTTCTTATTTCAGCACGCACCACAAAGAAGGGTTCAGCGAATACTTGAACCGCGTGCGCATCAAGAAATCGATGGAGCTATTGGAAAACAGCACGGTGTCCATCTCGAACATTAGCGGCATGGTCGGCTATTCGGAGCACAGCTATTATTGCAAAGTGTTTAAGCGCATAACCGGGATGTCTCCAGGCAGCTATCGAAAGGAGCTCCAAGTCCGCAATGAACATGAAGAAAAAGGCCTTTCTCATCTTAAGAAATAACAGCTTGTTCATCAAAATGTTCTTGATCATGGTCATCAGCATCGTGGCGGTGTCCCTATTGATCACGTTCAGTTCAATCCGCATGTCGTCCGATCTGTTCATGGACACCTTCAGTATTTCGAACACAAAAGCCTTGGAGCAGATCGAAACCGAGTTCGAGGATTATAGCTTTGCCATTGTGGCGGCAACGAATGAAGTACAAAACAACGGCACCATCAAACGAGTGCTGACGCAAACAAACGCCACGACCCTGGAAACGTACAGCTCTTATCACGATATCAGCGAGCAGATCGAGCGTATTTACCGGACGGTCGAGTCGTACGATGCCAATATGATCGTGCTTGGCAATAACGAGCGCTTGTACAATGTCAATTACTCGAATTGGCCGGTGTCGTGGGAAGCGCTGCGCAACCACCCGATTTCGCAATACACGATCAACCGCCCAAACCGGCTGTTGTATCAATATTTGCCATCCACGTCGTTCGCGGATGAGCCGATGATTGTCGCGACCAAAGCGTTGATGGAGCGGTCGACCGGCGAGATTTACGGCGTCCTGTATTTCCCGATCCGTGAAGCGCAGCTCAAGCAATTTTATGAAGGCTATACGAGCGAGGAAAACGAAGTCATGCTGGTCGATGCTGAAGGGAGAATCGTTTCCGGCAATCAAGAGGCGATGATCGGCCAAGAAGCACCTGAGTTGATGTCTTTGGCAAAAGAAGTGGACGATGAGGGGTTGCAATACAAAGACGTCGAAGTGTTCGGCAAGGATTATATGCTGATGGCGCAATACTTGCCGACTTACAATATGTACTTGGTCAACCTCGTCGACAAAGATGCAGTGCTTGCCAACCTGGTCAATACGAGAGAAATCCTGCTGATCAGCCTCGGCATCGTATTGCTCGCGGTCATAGTCGTGTTCATCATTTCAAGGCGCATGACGAATTCCATCAGCCGTTTGGTCAAGCAAATCTCGACCATGGCAAAACACGATTTCAACGTGCCAGTCGCTGAAACCGGCGGCTACGAAGCGAAAAAAATTGCCAATGCGTTCAACTCGATGCTCAACGAATTGCAGGAATACGTAGATCTTGCGATACAGGCGCAGCAAAAACAGCGCAGTGCCGAATTGATGGCGCTGCAGCACCAGATCAATCCGCATTTCATTTACAATACCTTGGCGTCGATCAAGTTCATGATCCAGCAAGGCAAAAAAGAACAAGCGACCGATATGATCCATGCCTTGATTGCGCTATTGCAAAATGCCCTCAGCAATGTCGAACAGACCATTACCGTCGAGCAGGAAATAGCGGATTTGAAAAACTATGTGCTGATCAACCAATCGCGTTACGGCGACGGCATCAAAGTGAATTTCTTCATTTCGCCGGATTGCCTGGATTGCCAATTGCCAAAATTGATCCTGCAGCCATTTATCGAAAATGCGTTTTTCCATGCGTTTAATGAGAAAAAACAAGGCTTCGTGCAAATCTTGGTGTCCCAAAAAGGCGACAATTTGTTGTGCGAAATCGTCGATAATGGCGATGGCATGGAAATCAAAGGCGACCACACGAAAGAAGACATCAAGGAAAAACGCCATCTGTTCAGCGGCATCGGCATCCGTAACGTCCATGAGCGCATCCAGATGCTTTACGGCGACCAATACGGCGTAGACATCTCGAGCGTCAAAGGCGAAGGCACCAAAGTCAAAGTGGAATTGCCGCTTCAGAAAGTCATGGTGTAAGTTGAATGAATTTTTTAGATTTCTTTGTAAGCGATATTCCGCAAAACAGCTGGCTTTCCTGGGGGCTTGCGCTGAACTAATTCGGGCTAAACGCCCGAATGGATTTCAGCACTTCGCTGATCCCCAAGGAGTCTGCGCTATTTTGCTACATATCTATTCAATAGTTCATCCGAAAGAGCGGAAGGTGGCGACTCCTGCGGAAATAGCACGAGCTGAAGACCCTGGACTGAGCGTAAGCGAGGGAAGCGGCTGAAGCCGTGTCCGCGGAAAGCGCCCACCTGAAGCGATTTTAACATTCTATTTTTCTATCTCTGATTTATTTGTTCGCCAAAAGCCAACGAAATTCCAAGAACCTAACAATAATACAAGAAAAAAGAGAGAAAATTGAAATATCTAAAAATTTTCGGATAGAACACCTAAAGATTGTGCTAACAATCTTTTTTTTTTGACCGCTATACTGTTTACAAGGCGAAAAGTTAAGCGCTTACAAAAAGGGGGATTTCAAATGAAGAAGTTTAATCTTATGTTTTTGGCGGCAGCGAGCATGGCCGCATTAGCAGCTTGTTCTTCTGGGGATGAAGAGGCGAGCGGTGGCAGTGGATCAGAAGGTTCAGCTGACGTAGACGAGATTACGGCGTGGGCTTGGGATCCGGCTTTCAACATTGCAGCTCTTGAAAACGCAAAAGAAGCTTACAATGGCGATGGCGATTACGAAGTGAACATCATTGAAAATGCACAAGACGATATTATCCAAAAACTCAACACGGGCCTCAGCTCAGGGACAACAAACGGCATGCCGAACATTGTCCTGATTGAAGATTACCGTGCACAAAGTTTCTTGCAAGCTTATCCGGATGCTTTCCATCCATTGACGGACGTCATCAATTCTGACGACTTCGCAGATTACAAAATTGCCACGACCAGCTACGACGGCGAGCAATACGGATTGCCGTTCGACTCAGGCGTAGCGGCTCTCTATGTCCGTACAGACTATTTGGAAGAAGCCGGCTACTCAGTTGAAGACGTAACGGACATCACATGGCAGGAATACATCGAGATCGGGAAAGACGTCAAAGAAGCAACAGGCAAGAACATGCTGACTTTGGATCCGAACGATTTGGCGCAAGTGCGCATGATGATCCAGACAAACGGATCTTGGTATGTAGAAGAGGATGGTTCGACACCGAACATCGCCGGAAACGAAACACTTGAAGCCGGTTTTGAAACATACAAAGAAATGATGGATGCGGACATCGCGAAAATCGTTTCTGACTGGAGCCAATTTGTCGGCGCGTTCAACAGTGGCGAAGTAGCCAGTGTGCCAACAGGAAACTGGATCACGCCAAGCGTCAAGCAAGCAGCTGATCAATCCGGCAAGTGGGCAGTCGTTCCAATGCCTCGCTTGGATATGGAAGGTGCAGTTAACGCATCCAACCTAGGCGGCAGCTCATGGTACGTCTTGAACGTGGACGGCAAAGAACAAGCAGCAGATTTCCTATTGAATACATTCGGTTCAAATCCTGAGTTGTACCAAACACTTGTAGAAGATATCGGCGCTCTTGGGACTTATTCACCGGCAGCTGAAGGAGATGCATACGCAGTGGAAGACGAATTCTTCGGCGGGCAGCAGCTTCTCACAGACCTTTCTACATGGACAGACGAAATTCCAGCAGTCAACTATGGCCTTCACACATATGCGATCGAAGACATCCTGGTCACTGGAATGCAAGATTATTTGAACGGCGCAGAACTGGATACAGTACTTGAAAATGTCCAAGGGCAAGCTGAAGCACAACTCAAATAATTGATCGGAAATAAATGAAGCCTTGAGTTGACGCCGACGAACTGGTAGAAGTGCTTTATCACTTACCAGTTGGGCACAGCTCAAGGTTTTTTTATAGGAGGAATGAGAAGCATGAGCCAGCTAGGAACAAAAAAAGCCGAAGTGGATCTCCCCGTTCGTACGAAATATGAAGAGAGCAGGCGCCAAAAAACCGGTGTCTTTTTCAAGAAAAAAGTGGGTTGGCTGTTTATCATTATCTCAATCCTTGCCATCACCATTTTCAACTTTTACCCGATGGTTCAAGCGTTCCTGTTGTCTTTCCAATCCGGAATGGGCGCGAACCTGGAATATGTAGGCCTTGATAACTGGCGCCGCCTGTTCGGCGACCCAACCTTTATCGCCGCATTGACCAATACAACGATCTACTTGTTGATCCAAGTGCCGTTGATGATCATCTTGGCATTATTCTTCTCCGTATTACTGAATGACCCGAAACTGAAGTTCAAAAGTTTCTTCAGGATTGCCATTTTCCTGCCGTGTGTCACTTCACTCGTTGCCTATTCAGTCGTCTTTAAGTACTTGTTTGGCATTGATGGCATCATCAACCAATTTTTGCTGAATTTTGGCTTTATCTCCGAAACGGTCAATTTCTTGGCTGATCCGTTTTGGGCAAAAGTCGTCATCATTTTGGCCATCACATGGAGATGGACGGGCTATAACATGATTTTCTATTTGGCGGCATTGCAAAACGTCGACAAATCCATTTACGAAGCTGCCCGAATTGATGGGGCCAGCTCGCTCCAGCAGTTTTTCCAAATTACGGTCCCGATGCTTAAGCCGATCATTTTGTTCACATCCATCACATCGACGATCGGTACATTGCAAATCTTCGATGAAATCGTCAACATCACAAACGGCGGACCGGGGAATGCGACCATTTCGATTTCGCAATACATTTACAACTTGTCCTTTGAATACACGCCTGACTTTGGCTACGCATCAACCGTTTCCTACGTCATCGTAATTCTCGTAGTAATCCTTTCAATTATCCAATTCAGAGTGGCGGGTGAGAAAAAATGAACAGATTAAAACGAATCTTCATCTACACGTTTCTCAGTGTCGCAGCGATTGTTTCCATTTTCCCATTCCTATGGATGCTCACCAGCATCACCAATAAATCGGTCGATGTCACGCAAGGACGTTTGCTTCCGGGAACGCATTTGATCGAAAACTTTAAAACGCTTTTTGCGACTGTCGACATAGTGCCAGCGTTAATCAACTCATCCATTATCGCGATCATCACGACGATTTTAACGCTTCTCTTGGCATCGCTTGCCGGTTACGGGTTTGAGATTCACCGCAGCAAAGGAAAAGACATCGTCTTTACGATCTTGTTGTTGTCGATGATGATTCCGTTTGCGGCGATCATGGTGCCGCTGTACCGCATGTTCGGCAGCATCAGTGAAACGGCGCCGCTTATCGGCATCGACTCGCTTGGCGCGGTCATTTTGCCGACAGCGACTACGGCGTTCTTCATCTTCTTTTTCCGCCAAAACACCAAGATGTTTCCGAAAGATTTGGTGGAAGCGGGCCGAATCGATGGTTTGAGTGAGATCGGCGTCTTTTTCCGGATCTACATGCCAACGATGAAAACGACTTACGCAGCTGCGGCAATCATCGCTTTCATGAACAGCTGGAACAACTACTTATGGCCATTGGTCATTTTGCAGTCGCCGGAAAAACGGACGATTCCGCTGCTGATTTCCAATCTCGGCTCGAGCTACTCGCCAGACTATGGCGTCATCATGTCAGCGATCGTCATCGCAACATTGCCGACAGCGCTCGTATTCTTCCTCATGCAGAAGCACTTTGTTGCAGGCATGATGGGCTCGGTTAAGGGTTAAATGAAAGTTAGTTTAAGGGGACATGTCACTAGTTAAAGACTTGTTGAATTAAACGCCGCTTCGGCCGCTTTGGGCATGGCTCCCGCAAGAAGCCAGGAAAACCACCTGTCTTCTTGCTTCGCCTAGCCCGTGGACGCGCCGGCGCTAATGAATGCATTAAAAAAGCAACTCTACTTTTCAACTACTGCTAATTCAGATATGGAACAAGATAGCGTAGACTCTGCAAACCCGTGACGTCATTCCGCGCCAGCTGCATGATTTATATCTTGTTGCCGCGAAAACGTAGCTGCTTTGCGGAATATCAACACAACTTCTAAAAGTTCAAGTAGGAGGTAAATTGTGCCGATTTTATATAACGACGCCACACGTGAGTTTCATCTGCAAACCGAGAAGACCAGCTATATTTTCAGCATCCTGAAAAATGAACAGCTTGGCCAGTTGTATTACGGCAAAAAACTGCGCCACCGGAACTCGTTCGAGCGTTTGTTTCATATCGAGGAAATGCCGAATACCGCTTGCGTCTATGAAGGCGATTTGGTGTTCTCGCTCGATATTCTCAAACAGGAATATCCGGCATACGGAACGACGGATTTCCGCGAGCCGGCATACCAAGTGCTGCAACAAGGCGGCAGCCGCATTACAAATTTCGTCTATCAAAATCACACCATCCATCAAGGGAAAAACCAGCTCGCTGGCTTGCCCGCGACATATGTCGAGCATGACGAGGAAGCGACTACCTTGGAAATTTCGTTGTATGACGAAGCGATCGATGTGGAGATCCAGCTATCCTATAGCGTATTTGAACAACTGAACGCCATCACCCGCTCCGTCCGCTTTATCAATCACGGCCAAGGAGACGTCAATTTGACGAGAGCAATGAGTGCGAGCATCGATTTGCCGGATTCGGATTTCGAGATGGTTCAGTTGTCGGGTGCGTGGGTCAGGGAGCGCCATGTCCACAATCGCAAATTGGTGCCAGGCCTTCAAAGCATCAGCAGCACAAGGGGCACGAGTAGCGCCCATCAAAATCCATTTTTGGCATTGAAGCGCCCGTCGACTACCGAGCATCACGGCGAAGTGTACGGCGTGAGTTTGGTGTACAGCGGCAATTTCCTGGCTCAAGTCGAAGTCGACCATTACGACGTGACGCGATTGATGATCGGTATCAACCCATTTGATTTTAATTGGCTGTTGGAAAGCGGCGAAAGTTTCCAGGCACCGGAAGTGGTCATGGTCTATTCGCCGGATGGCTTGAATGATATGAGCCAGACCTATCACAAGCTGTACCGTAGCCGTTTGGCGCGCGGAACATGGCGCGACCGGGAACGCCCGGTATTGATCAACAACTGGGAAGCGACGTATTTTGATTTTGATGAAACGAAAATTTTGGAACTCGCGAAGTCTTCCAAGGAATTGGGCGTGGAGTTGTTCGTCTTGGACGACGGCTGGTTCGGCAAGCGCGATGCGGACACGACGTCTCTCGGTGACTGGTTTGAAGACAAGCGCAAATTACCGAGCGGCCTCAGTCAATTGGCGAAAAACATTGCCGATTTGGAAATGAAATTCGGTTTGTGGTTCGAACCGGAAATGGTGTCAAAGGCAAGCGAATTGTACAAAGAGCATCCGGACTGGATCCTTCATGTGCCGAATCGCAAAAGCTCGCATGGCCGCAATCAACTCGTGTTGGATTTCTCCCGCCAGGAAGTGGTGGATTATATCTACGGTTTGGTAGCTGGCGTACTGCGGGATGCGCCGATTTCCTATGTGAAATGGGACATGAACCGCTATATGACAGAAGTGGGTTCATTGGAATTGCCGGCGAACCGCCAGCGGGAAGTCGCACACCGCTATATTCTTGGCGTGTATTCCTTGTACGAACGATTGACTTCGGAATTTCCGGATGTCCTGTTCGAATCCTGTGCAGGAGGCGGCAGCCGCTTCGACCCAGGAATGCTCTATTACGCGCCGCAAGGGTGGACGAGTGATGACACCGATGCGGTCGAGCGCTTGAAGATCCAATACGGCACGTCGATGGTCTATCCGATCAGTTCGATGGGCGCGCATGTTTCAGCGGTACCGAATCATCAAGTGGGACGCATCACGAGCTTGAAGACACGGGCGGATGTCGCGTATTTCGGCGCATTCGGCTACGAACTCGATGTCACGAAGATGAACGATGATGACAAAGTTGTTGTTGCCGAGCAAATCGCTTTCTATAAAGAAAACCGTTCGCTCATTCAACAAGGCCAATTTTATCGGCTGGCCAGCCCGTTTGCAGAAGACGGCAACGTGACAAGCTGGATGGTGGTATCAGATGATCAGAGCGAAGCGATATTCGGCTATTACCAAGTCCTTGCCAAACCGAACCCAGGATATGCACGCGCATTCTTCAAAGGGCTCAACCCCGAATTCGAATACACCATCGATGGGATCGACGATACGTTTTACGGGGATGAATTGATGGGAGCAGGCGTGCAGCTCAACCGCTATCGCCAAAACCAACATCCTTCTGATTTTTCTTCTATTATTTATAAATTAACGCGAGTGTAACTGAACAGTTCCGCAAAGTTAAACGCCTTGCGGAATCTTACATAGGAGGCGTCGATGTGCTGACTGCTAAAAATGGATCGTTTTATTTTGAAGGAGAACCATTCCAAATATTGTCAGGTGGCATGCATTATTTCCGCACCGTGCCTGAACAATGGGAAGACCGCTTGCAGAAACTGAAAGCGCTCGGGCTGAACACAGTCGAAACTTATATCCCGTGGAATTTCCATGAACCGAAAAAAGGCCAATTCCACTTTTCTGGAATGGCGAATATCGAAGCCTTTATCGAGCTGGCACATCGCTTAGGGCTGTATGTCATCCTGCGCCCGGCGCCATATATTTGTGCGGAGTGGGAAATGGGCGGCTTGCCGTCCTGGCTGATGGCAGACAAAAACTTGGTGTTGCGAAGCAGCGATCCGGCTTTTCTTGGGCATGTGGAAGATTATTTCGCGGAGTTGCTGCCGAAATTCAAAAAGCATCTATATCAAAACGGTGGCCCGGTCATCGCCATGCAGATCGAAAATGAATACGGCGCATATGGCAACGATTCAGCCTACCTTGATTTCTTTAAAGCACAATACGAACAGCACGGGCTCGATACCTTCTTGTTCACCTCAGACGGCCCGGACTTTATCACGCAAGGCTCGATGCCAGATGTGACGACGACCTTGAACTTCGGGTCGCGTGTGGAAGAGTCGTTCCAAGCACTTGATGCCTTCAAGCCGGATTCACCGAAAATGGTCACCGAATTTTGGATCGGCTGGTTTGATTATTGGTCAGGAGAGCATACCGTGCGGAGCGGGGACGACGTCGCTTCGGTTTTCAAGGAAATCATGGAAAAGAACATTTCCGTCAATTTCTATATGTTCCACGGCGGAACGAACTTCGGCTTCATGAACGGCGCCAATCACTACGATGTCTATTACCCGACGATCACCAGCTACGATTACGATAGCTTGCTGACAGAAGGCGGCGCGATCACCGAGAAATACAAGGCGGTCAAAAAAGTCTTGAGTGAGTACCGGGAAGTACCTGCTGATTTTGAGGAGAGCGTTTCTGCGAAAGCCTACGGAACTGTCACGCTGGCAGAATCGGCGAGCTTGTTCGATGTGTTGGAAACGATCAGCGACAAGGTCGAGCATATTGTGCCGCGGTCCATGGAAGATATCGGCCAGGCTTACGGCTACACGCTGTACCGGACGACCGTCAATCGGCTGGGTGAATTGAAAGTCAGCTCAAAAGACATCCGTGACCGCGGGTTTATTTACATCAACGGCCGCCATGTCGCAACGACATATATCAACGACGAGGAAAAAATGCTGAAACTGGATTTCCCGGAAGCGGTAAATACGCTCGAGATTCTCGTGGAAAATATGGGGCGTGCCAATTACGGAGAGCATTTGACGGACCCGAAAGGCTTGGTCAACAATTTATGGCTCGGCGAACAGTATTTCTTCCACTGGGACATGTTCAAAGTGGAGCTCGAACAGTTGCCGGAAAGCTACGGAGCGGGAGAAAACTCACGCTTCCCGAAATTCTTCCGCGGCTCGTTTGATGCCGAAGAAGGCTTGGACACGTACGTCGACACGCAAGGATTCACGAAAGGCAATGTCTTCATTAACGGCTTTAACCTCGGCCGCTACTGGAACACCGCCGGGCCGCAGCAACGATTGTACTTGCCAGGCCCATTATTGAAAAAACAACACAACGAAATCGTCGTTTTGGAACTGGAACAGACAACAACGGATCAAATCCAATTGCTGGATGAGCCGAAGCTTGACTGAAAACTAATGCTAAGAAGATGTTGTCCGTTTTTCCCTAATTTATAAGATATGGAGCGAAACAGCGTAGAAAACCGTACTGCTCAATAATGCTGCGCATTACATCGCAAAAGAAACTGCTCCCACAGCGCTGCGCACTGCGTCGCAAAGGATTGACCTTGCAAGCTTCGGTCAACACCTTTCCCGCGGGAAAGCGAAGTGCCGAAATCCACTTGGGCGTCTAAGCCCAAGTTAGTTCGGTGCAAGCCCGCAGGAAATGAATAAGCGAAGGGAAGCTGAGTTTATTCATTTGCGATGCTCGAACATAGTGAGAGTTGAGCAAAGTGTTTTAAGAAGCTGCTTCGCGGAATATCGATGGTGAAAATTCTTGGTTCAACATACATAGAAGGGATGGAATCAAATGATCAACGATAAATTGCCGAAGATTTGGCACGGCGGGGACTATAACCCGGAACAATGGGATTCACAAGAAATCTGGGACGAAGATGTGCGCATGTTCAAGCTTGCTGGCATCGACGTCGCTACGTTAAACGTCTTTTCATGGGCGCTCAATCAGCCGAACGAAGACACATACAACTTCGACTGGCTCGATGACAAAATCAACCGCTTGTACGAAAACGGCATTTATACATGCCTCGCTACAAGCACGGCAGCGCATCCTGCGTGGATGGCGAAAAAATATCCGGACGTCTTGCGCGTTGATTTCTACGGCAGAAAACGCAAATTCGGCAGCCGCCACAACTCGTGCCCGAATAGCCCGACTTACCGCGAATATTCCGAGAAAATCGCCGACAAACTAGCCGAGCGCTACAAAGACCATCCTGCGGTCTTGATTTGGCATGTGTCGAACGAATACGGCGGCTATTGCTATTGTGATAATTGCCAGGATGCTTTCCGCGTTTGGCTGAGCGATAAATATGGCACGCTTGAAAAGCTCAACAAAGCTTGGAACACTGGATTCTGGGGCCACACATTCTACGAATGGGACGAAATCGTCGCGCCGAATATCCTCAGCGAAGAGCGTGAAGACAACGTTTCAGACTTCCAAGGGATTTCTCTTGATTACCGCCGCTTCCAGTCGGACAGCCTGCTTGATTGCTATAAGCTCGAATACAACGCAATCCGCAAGCATACGCCAAACATCCCGATCACGACGAATTTGATGGGCACGTATCCGATGCTCGATTATTTCAAATGGGCAAAAGAAATGGACGTTGTGTCGTGGGATAACTACCCGGCGATCGATACGCCGTTTAGCTATACGGCGATGACGCACGATTTGATGCGCGGTTTGAAGAGCGGGCAGCCGTTCATGCTGATGGAGCAGACGCCGAGCCAGCAAAACTGGCAGCCGTACAACTCCTTGAAGCGCCCGGGCGTCATGCGCTTGTGGAGCTACCAGGCAATCGGCCGCGGGGCGGATACGATCCTTTATTTCCAACTGCGTCGTTCAGTCGGAGCATGCGAGAAATACCACGGCGCAGTCATTGAACACGTGGGACATGAAAATACGCGCGTCTTTAACGAAGTGGCGCAAATCGGCAGTGAGTTCAACCAGTTGGGCGATACTTTGCTCGATGCGCGGGTCAACGCCAAAGTCGCAATCGTCTTTGATTGGGAAAACCGCTGGGCGACAGAACTGTCGAGCGGACCGTCCGTGTCGCTGGATTATGTCAATGAAGTCCATAAATACTACGACGCGCTGTATAAATTAAACGTCCAAGTCGACATGGTCGGCGTCGAAGAAGACTTGAGCCAATACGATGTCGTCATCGCGCCGGTCTTGTATATGGTGAAAGAAGGCTACGCAGCAAAAGTCGAGCGTTTCGTCGAAAACGGCGGCACGTTCATCACGACGTTCTTCAGCGGCATCGTCAACGAAACCGATATCGTCACACTCGGCGGCTACCCGGGCGAATTGCGCAAAGTGCTCGGCATTTGGGCAGAGGAAATCGACGCGCTGCATCCGGACGAAACGAATGAAATCGTCGTGAACGGATCACGTGGAAGCTTAAGCGGCAGTTATTCCTGCAATTTGCTGTTCGACTTGATCCACACAGAAGGCGCGCAAGCAGTCGCTGAATACGGCTCTGATTTCTACCAGGGCATGCCGGTCCTCACCGTCAATGAGTTCGGAAAAGGAAAAGCCTGGTATGTGGCCTCGAGCCCAGACGCAGAGTTCTTGGTCGATTTCCTGCAAACCGTATGCGAAGAAGCAGGCGTCGAGCCCTTGCTTTCTGTTCCGCAAGGCGTCGAAACGACCGAACGCGTCAAAGACGGCCAGACCTATTTGTTCGTATTGAATCACAACAACAAAGCAGAATCGATCGACTTGAAAGACAGCCAGTATAAAGAACTGCTGACTGCACAGCAATTGAGCGGGAGAGTGGAACTCGAAGCAAAAGGCGTCTTCATTTTAGCGAAAGTATAAGAACATATAATAGAAACAATCAAAAACCCATGCACAGTGCCCCGCTATTGGAAATCAATCCAACGGTGGGGGCGAGTGCATGGGTTTTTATTGGTGGAAATTTTCGAGGAAAAACCCGGCCAGAACTCTGGCCGGGTTTCCTTTTATTTAATACGCAATTCCGATTCACTATCGAAGAAATGGGCTTTATTCATATCGAAAGCCATGTCGATCGTCTGGCCGGATTCTACATTGAAGCGGGCATCGACGCGCGCGACGAAATCCTGTTCGTTCACATTCGAATAAAGAATGATTTCCGAGCCCATCAATTCCGCCACTTCTACATAAGCTTTCACTTTTGTATGCGGTGAATGGTCGAGGAACAAAGGTTCATCGTGGATGTCTTCCGGACGGATACCGAGAACGATTTCCTTGTCTTTATAGCCTTGGTCGCGCAGTGTCGCAAGCTTGCCTTCAGGGACGAGAACTTTGACATCGCCCATGACGAACGAATCGCCAACGATTTTCCCGCGCAGGAAGTTCATGGACGGGGAACCGATGAAACCGCCGACAAACATATTGTCCGGCTTGTCGTATACTTCTTTCGGTGAGCCGACTTGCTGGATAAAGCCATCTTTCATGACGACAAGGCGCGTCGCCATCGTCATCGCCTCTGTCTGGTCGTGTGTGACATAAATAGTTGTTGTCTGCAGGCGGCGATGGAGCTTTTGGATCTCGGTGCGCATCTGCACGCGCAGTTTGGCATCCAAGTTGGACAAAGGCTCATCCATCAAGAACACTTCTGCATCGCGTACGATGGCACGCCCGAGAGCGACACGTTGGCGCTGGCCGCCTGATAGCGCTTTCGGTTTGCGGTCCAAGTAATCGTCAAGGCCGAGGATGCTCGAGGCGTTCGCCACGCGTGTCTTGATCTCGTCTTTTTTCATTTTGCGCAGCTTCAAGCTGAACGCCATATTGTCGTAGACGCTCATATGGGGATACAATGCATAGTTCTGGAACACCATCGCGATGTCGCGGTCTTTCGGCGAGACATCGTTGACGCGTTTGTCACCGATATATAAATCGCCATCCGTGATTTCTTCCAAGCCTGCGATCATGCGCAAGGTAGTGGACTTGCCGCAGCCAGAAGGGCCTACAAGTACGAGGAACTCCTTATCGCGGATTTCCAGATTGAAGTCCTGAACGGATACAACCCCTTTTTCGTATTCTTTTCGGATATTCGTTAAAGTTAAGCCTGCCATATAAATCCCTCCCAATGTATGTAAGTGCTTTGTGTAATCGCGGTTAAATGGTTTCTGCTTTTTGTTCATTGACAGCATGGATAAATCGCTTGAATGCTTGAGGTTCTTTCAACACGCCGGCGTCTTCCAAGATCCGGACAAATTTCTTGCCCAGCTCTTCCCGCACGAGTGCTTCGGCTTGTTCGCTGTTCGCGATTGGGCCGGATTGTGCTTTTAATTGCTCCGCCCAGTTCTGGTGAGCGGGTTCTACACGGTTCGTTCCACGGAGCAGGAATTCCTGGATTTGTTCCAGTTCTTGTTTCAAGCGCGGCGGCAGGACTGCGAGCCCCATCACTTCGATCAAGCCGATATTTTCTTTTTTGATGTGATGGACGTCTGCGTGGGGATGGAAAATCCCGCCAGGATGCTGCTGTGACGTGCGGTTGTTTCGCAACACCAAATCGATTTCGAACAGCCCGTTGCGTTTTCTGGCAATCGGTGTGATCGTGTTATGCGGCGTATCGCCGGTGAAGGCGATGACGTCTGCCGCTTCATCCGAATACTGCTTCCAAATCTGCAAAATCTCATCTGCGGCATCGACCAGTTCATCGATATTGCTGCCTTTCAAGCGGATGACCGACATCGGCCAGTTGACGACAGATGCCCGGATGTCCGGGAATGAATCCAAGTGGAACGAAAACGCATCTTCAGCGCGCGTCATCGCGAATTCATAACGGCCTGCCTGGTAATGGTCGTGGCTCAGGATAGACCCGCCGACAATCGGCAAATCGGCGTTCGAACCGACGAAATAATGAGGGAATTGTTCGGTAAACTTCAGCAATCGTTCAAAGCCGCCGCGGTCGATTTTCATGTCGCGGTGTTCTTCGGATAGAAGGATGCTATGTTCATTATAATAGACATAAGGCGAGTATTGGAAATACCAATTTTCCCCGGTGAGCGGAATTTTGACGACGCGATGGTTGGCGCGTGCCGGATAGCCGATCCGTCCGGCATAGCCTTCGTTTTCCTTGCACAATAAACATTTTGGGTAGCTGAGCGTTTGCTTCATTTCGCGTTCACGTTTGATCTGTTCCGGGTCTTTTTCCGGTTTGGACAAGTTGATCGTGATGTCCATCTCGCCATAAGGGCTGTTGTGTTTATAGGAAATGTTTTTTCGGATCCGGTTCATTTGGATGTAATTGCTGTTTTGGCTCAGTTCGTAAAAATAATCGGTCGCAGCGATTGGCGATTCCGCGTATTTGTCGTTGAACGCGGCATTGATGGCGGAAGGCCTGGCGACGAAGCAGTTCATGATATTCGCCGACAGCATTTCCTTGTCATCCAACAGATTTTGGATGATGCCTTTTTTAACTGCGTAGTCGATGAGCTCTTCCAATAAATTGGGGATGCTGTCGTCTGTTGATTCGACAACGCCTTCTGGGAAGGCATCCAGTTCAAGCAAGTGCATCACCTGATTGCGAGCATAATCGATATCGTCCCCTTCAATCAATCCAGTTGCCAAAGCTTTATGGATGAGTCCGGCAAGTGTTTGATGAATCATAGCTTAACCTCTTCTCCGTAGCCTGCAGGATGAGCGGAATGCCAGTTCCAGGCATCTTCAATGATTTTCGTCACCGAAGTATGGCTTGGATTCCAGCCGAGAATCCGTGTGGCTTTTTCTGTACTGGCGACAAGAATGCTCGGGTCGCCTGCCCGGCGCGGCCCGATTTTGACGGGGATGTCTTTGCCGGTTACAGAACGGGCGGCAGAAATCATTTCATTGACCGAGAAGCCTTGGCTGCTGCCGAGGTTGAAGACATCGTTTTCTCCGCCATTGCGTAAGTAGTCGAGTGCCAACAAGTGGGCGTTGACGAGGTCTTCGATATGGACGTAGTCGCGGATGCACGTGCCGTCCGGCGTGTCGTAATCATCGCCGAAAACGGTGATTTCCTCACGCTGCCCGAGGGCTGCCTGCAAAATGATCGGCACAAGATGGGATTCAGGACGGTGATCTTCTCCGATTTCGCCTGTCGCCCGTGCGCCCGCTACATTGAAATAGCGCAAGGAAACGAATTTTAACTCATGCGCCACAGACGTCCACTTCATCATTTTTTCCATTGTCAGTTTGGTTTCGCCATATGTGTTAGTCGGCTGCGTCGGCATCGTTTCCGTGATCGGTACGGCTTCTGGCTCGCCGTAAGTGGCGGCTGTGGAAGAAAAGACGATGTTCTTGACGCCGTGTTTTGTCATGGCCTGCAACAGGACCTGAGTGCCGTAGACGTTATTGTCAAAGTACTTTAACGGATTTTCCATTGATTCGCCGACCAATGAATTGGCGGCAAAATGAAGAACTTCGTCGATCGATTCGTTTTCAAATACTGTATCCAGGAAGTTTGCGTCCCGGATATCGCCTTCGTAAAAAACCGCTTCCGGGTGGACCGCTTGCCGGTGCCCGTTCTCCAAATTGTCGACGACCACGACCTGCATGCCTTGGTCGATCAATTGATAAACCGCGTGAGAACCGATATAGCCGGCTCCGCCTAATACCAATACACTCATAATTGCCACTCCTCTACTAGCTCTTTTGCTCCGTCCGAAATTTTCGTTTCGTAAAACGATGGGGGATAGCCGAAATCTTCGCTATAGACTGTTGTCAGTGTTTTTTTGAAATTGTCGATCTGTGCTTGCTCGACGATCGCAATCGCACAGCCGCCGAATCCTGCCCCGGTCATCCGCGCGCCGATGACACCCGGATGGCTCCAGGCCGTCTCCGCAATTTTATCGAGTTCTGCGCCGGTGACTTCGTAATCGTCACGAAGCGAGACGTGGGAGGCATTCATCAAGTTTCCGAACGCTTCGATATGGCCTTGCTCCAGTTCGCTGAGCGCACGCACGGTCCGCTCATTTTCGTAGACGGCGTGCTTGGCGCGTTTCCGGTTGATATCGTTTGTGATCAAATGCTTGTGCTGTTCGAATTGCTCGCCGGACAGTTCGCCCAGGCTGTCGATCGGCAATTCTTTTTGCAAATCTGCCAAAGCCTGTTCGCATTCGCTGCGGCGTTCGTTGTACTTGGATGCGGCAAGTGTCCGTTGTTTATTGGAATTGATGATAACGATCTCGTAACCGTTCAATTCGACCGGTGCATAACTGAATTTCAGTGTTTGGCAATCCAGCAGCATCGCATGGTCTTTTTTGCCTTTGCCGATGGCGAATTGGTCCATGATGCCGCTGTTGACGCCGAGGTAATCGTTTTCCACTTTCTGCCCAAGGCGGATCATCTGCAGACGCTCAATCTCCAAATCGAATAGCTCTTCTAGCACAACGCCTGTCGCCATTTCAATGGAGGCAGAAGAGGAAAGGCCAGCGCCGTTTGGGATGTCTCCATAAAATAAGACATCCATGCCCGAAGGAATTGAAAAACCGTTTTCGATGAATGTGTGGATCATGCCTTTCGGGAAGTTCGCCCAGTCGTGATCTGAGTTGAAGGATAAATCGCTAAGTGTGCACTCGATGATGCCGGCATCCGGAAAGTTCATCGAATAAAAGCGCAATGTTTGGTCAGCGCGTTTTCTCGCGATGGCGTAAGTGCCAAGTGAGATCGCGGCTGGAAACACATGGCCACCATTGTAATCGGTATGTTCACCGATCAAATTGATGCGGCCGGGTGCGAAAAAAGAACGCGGTGTGTCAGTGGTCTGAAAGATATCCTGGTAGTTTTGCAGCAAATCTGGCTGTGTCATCATGTCCCTCCAATACTTTGTAAATTAATTTAATTAACATAAGTATATGGTATTTTGTTAAACTATTCAATAAAGAAACTGAAAACTTTAAAAACGGAGGAATTAGCATGCGCCAAGGCAGCTTTCAATGGATGAAATCGATGAACAAATCGATCATCCTCAATAAAATCAGGACGCAAGGGCCAATCTCCAGGGCGCAGATTGCGCGCGAGACCAACTTGACTCGCCCGACAGTGAGCAGCAATGTAAAAGAACTGATCGACCAAAACATTGTCGAAGAAAGCGATATTGGCCAATCGCAAGGCGGCCGCAAGCCGACGATGCTAGTCATCAATCACGGCGCTTTTTGCATTCTCGGGGTGGATGCCGGACCGGATTCGATCGAATGCATCGTGGCAGACCTCTCTGGAAAAGTGCTTGAAAGATCCGAAACCCAATTGCAATTGCCAACCGATAATGAAAAATTTCTCGACGCCTTGAAACGCTGCATCCAGAACTGCCTCGTGAAAGCAGCAGGAAAAGACGTCGTCGGCATCGGAGTTGCGATGCATGGGGTGGTGGATGTCAAAACAGGTGTATCTTTGGTGGCACCGAATTTAGGGCTTGCCGATATCCCGATCAAAGAAGAGCTTGAGAACACGTTCGGTTTGGAAGTGAAAGTGGAAAACGATGCACGCGCCATGGCGCTCGGGGAGTTTTGGTTCGGCGACCATGGTGAACTCGAGAGCATGCTTGCGGTCAATATCGGCCGTGGCGTGGGCGCAGGGATGATCATCGGCGGAAAGCTATATCATGGTTCCTCTGATATCGCCGGGGAGATCGGCCATATGACAATCGACCTGAACGGTCAGGTGTGCGAATGCGGCAACCGAGGCTGCCTGCAGACCTTTGTCGCGGGACCCGCAATCACGCGGAACATCAGCGAGAAAACAGCGCAATCACTGAGTGCAGAACAAGTTTTCGAACAAGCGCTGGATGGCAATAAAGCATGCATCGAGGTACTGACACAAGCCGGAAGGGCGATGGGCGTTGGGTTGACCAATCTGATCCATATCATCAATCCAGAAAAAATCGTTCTCGGCGGCGGCGTTTCCAAAGCACAGCAATTCATCCTGCCGGCAATCCGTGAAACGATTCAGGCGTCTGCATTGACGCAATCGGCAAGCCGGACGCAAGTGGAAATTACCAAGCTTGGCGACGACGCCACGTTAATCGGGGCAGTGACGCTGTTGTTGGTGGACGTCTTTGAACTGACGTAAAGTGAATGGTTGTGTAGGGGGATATAAACATTGGAAGGGTGATCAACAAGATGGCAATTACTAAAAAAACATTCGGCCAAATCAATGGCCATGATATCACGCGCTATACATTGACGAACGACAAGGGTTTTCAAGTCTCGTGTCTCGACTACGGCTGCATCATCACGGAAATCCTGGCGCCAGACCGAGACGGCTTGTTGGAGAATGTTGTACTCGGCTTCGATACATGGGAAGAGTACGGAAGCAATCCGCATTATTTCGGTGCCGTCGTCGGGCGTTTTGCCGGCCGTATCCAAGAAGGCGCTTTTACAATAGAAGGAACGGATTACCAGCTCGCCAAAAATTCCGATGGCCAGCATTTGCACGGCGGTCCTGGCGGCTTTCACGCGGCCGTCTGGAAAACGAAAATGATTGAAACCGAAAACGAGTCGATTGTAGAATTTACCCATTTCAGCCCGGACGGAGAAGAAGGGTTTCCCGGGAATCTAACGATGACGGTTCGCTACATCGTGAAAAACGATGAAAATCAATTGACGATTTCCTACTTCGCGAACTCCGATAAAACGACCTTGCTGAACGTCACCAACCATTCCTACTTCAATTTGAGCGGCGATTTCAAGCGGACGATTGTGGATCATCAACTGACGATCCCAAGCGGCCACTACGCAGAGTTAAACAGCGACATGCTGCCGACGGGGAAACTGGTGCCGGTAGAGGAAGATCCGCTATTTGATTTCCGCAAAGGCAGAACCATCCGCGAAGGGACAGACTCTAAGCATCCGCAAATCGAACTGGTCGGCGGCGGCTATGACCACCCATTCCTATTGGATAAAGAAGTACGACCGGTGATCGTGCTTAAAGACGAGGAAAGCGGGCGCAGTTTGCAGGTTGAAACAACAGAGCCGGCAGTCGTCTTGTACACCGCCAACCATATCGGCGGCCCGTATTCATTCAAAGGCGTGGCGGCTCAAAACCAGCTCGGGCTATGCCTCGAAACGCAAGGCATGCCAGATTCCATCCATCATCCGCATTTTCCTTCTGCGATATTGAAAGCAGAGGAAGCGTTTGAGTCGCGGACTGTGTATCGGTTTGTGTAGTAGTGCTGTCCCTGTGCACGACACAATTCGGGCAGCCGAAACCGCAGTGTGACGGACTTGGGGTATGAAATCGTCCCTGTGCACGACACAATTATAAACAAAAAGGCAAGCGCAAATTTGTGCTTGCCTTTTCTCATTCACTCTCCGAAAATCTCTTCAGAAACTTCCACGATGTAGCGCAGTTTGTCCCATTGCTGTTCTTCTGTGAGGATATTACTGTGATGGGTCGAAGCGAATCCGCATTGCGGGCTGATAAATAGCTGTTCGAGCGGCAAACTTTGGACCAACTATACTAATGTTTCCGAAGGAATTAATATAGCTTGACAATCAAGTAAAAAAGAGTAAAAATTAAGTAAAACAATTTACTTGATTTAAAAGTGGAGGTGGAATCATTGGCTACAATTAAAGATATTGGTGAAAAGACTGGATTTTCTATTTCTACGGTTTCGCGCGTACTTAGCAATGACCAAAGTTTATCAGTTCCTGAAGAAACTCGGGAAAAGATATTCGAGGCAGCGGAACAGTTGAACTATCGTAAAAAAACAGTGAAGTCACTTGTGAAAAATATCGCTTTTTTATATTGGTTGACTGAGAGAGAAGAATTGGAAGATGTCTATTTCAAGACCATGCGTATTGAAATAGAGAAAATGGCCAAGTTATCCAATGTAGAATTGACGACTTATAAAATAGATGGTGGACTCGGTCAGATTCCAGACAACATTGAGGGGTTTATCGCAGTCGGAACATTTTCGGATAAAGAAATTGCACATCTGCGACACCTCACGCCTCACGGTGTCTTTATTGATTCAACCCCTGATCCAGAACATTTCGATTCGGTTAAACCGGATTTGGCCCAAATTACTAGAAAAACGATTGATTTCATGATTGAAAAAGGCCATCAGAACATTGGATTCATCGGGGGAACTTACCATAACCCGAATACTGATGGAGACGAAATGGACATTCGTGAACAGACTTTCCGTGAGCATATGGAGAGAAAAGGTCTGCTTCAGGATCGCTTTGTATATTGTCATAGAGGGTTTTCAGTAGACAATGGCTATCACCTGATGACTAAGGCTATTGATGAGTTAGGCGATCAACTTCCAACAGCTTTCTTTATTGCAGCAGACCCGATTGCTGTAGGCTGCCTCCAGGCTTTGAATGAACGAGGAATCCAAATACCCAAAAGGGTCAGTGTCGTCAGCATCAATAACATCAGCATCGCTAAATACATCTCACCTCCCTTGACTACATTCCATATCGATATGGCGGAAATTTGTAAGAACGCGATTTCTCTATTACTTGAACAATTATTGGAAAAACGAAAATGCACGAAGACCTTGTACTTAGGGGCAAGCATGATTGTTAGAAAAAGCACCAACTAGAAAACAGCCTAGTAAATAGGCTGTTTTTATTTTCGTAAAAATATTCAATATTTTTAGTAAAATAATTGTTTACAGTTTTTTCTAACAATGCTATATTAAATTTCAGGAAGCGCTTTCAACAGAAACTTGTGAGAGAGTTTCGAAAATGACTTGAGAGGGTGTTTATTCGTGAAGAAATATACTAAGTATGCAGGGTTAATGAGTGGAGTCGCTATAAGCTTATCTTTGGCTGCGTGTGGGCCGCAAGAGAGCGGGGGAGGCACTTCTGGAACGGGCGCTGCAGAAGAACAGAACCGTGAACTAATTATTTGGGAAGACATCGAAAAAACTGACGGAATTCAAGCTGCTGTCGACCAGTTTGAAGAAGAGAATGATGTAACCATTACAATTGTCGAGAAACCCTATGCACAGCAGATAGAAGATTTGCGTTTGGATGGGCCAGGAGGAACAGGGCCGGATGTGTTGACCATGGCGGGAGATCAGATTGGCACAGCCGTCATTGAAGGGCTGGTCAAAGAAGTGGCTGTAGGAGAGGAAGTTCAATCCATTTATACTGATGCAGCAATGCAATCACAAATAGTTGATGGAAAAGTCTATGGTTTGCCTAAAGCAGTAGAGTCTACAATTCTTTACTACAACAAAGATTTGATTGCTGAAGAAGAATTGCCGGCCACGCTTGAAGAATGGTACGAATATTCGAAGGAGACTACAACGGGTGACCAGTTTGGATTCCTGGCATTATTTGACCAGATCTACTATGCACAAAGTGTTATGAGCGGTTATGGCGGCTATATCTTTGGACAGGACACCGATGGAAACTATGATCCGAGTGATATTGGTTTGAACAACGAAGGGTCTTTGGAAGGTGCAAACTACATCCAGAAGTTTTATGAAGAAGATTTGTTCCCAGCTGGAATAATTGGGGAGCAGGGTATTAACGTGTTGGAATCTTTGTTCACCGAAGGTAAGGCGACAGCCATCATTTCGGGTCCTTGGAACGTTGATCCGTTTACAGATGCCGGCGTTAACTTCGGGATGACCAAATTGCCTGAATTGGACAATGGAGAAAACATGAGTTCATTCATTGGAGTAAAGAGCTATAACGTCAGTGCTTATTCGGAGAATGCTGAACTTGCTGAAGAGCTGCTAGTATTCCTAGCGAATGAAGAAAACTCCCGGACACGTTTTGAAGAAACACAGGAAGTTCCTGCAGTAGAAGCTTTGGCTAATGATCCCGTCGTTGCTGAAAGTGAAGTTGCACAAGCGGTAGCGGAGCAATCAATCTTTGCAGAATTGACGCCGAATATTCCTGCTATGAATGAAGTATGGACGCCAGCAGATTCTGCATTGCAGACAATTGCAACTGGAAAAGCCCAGCCAGAAGAAGCACTGAACCAGGCTGTTGAAACAATAGAGGGGCAAATTGAAGCCACTCATGGCGGCAACTGATTAGCGATAGCAGCAAGAAATGGTGTCAAACGTCAAGACGGTTTGGCACCATTTGTTGTAAAGGCCGGCAAACCAGGTTGTTTACCGGCCATACATAAAAAGAGGTGAAGAAAGTGCAAGCACGCAAATTAGCCTTATTGTTATCAATTCTACCGGGATTTGGCCAATTTTATAATAAGCAGTGGATTAAAGGGCTCTTGTTTCTCGGCTTTGGCATATCTTTCTTTTTAGTGTTCGGCGATCTCTTGAACATGGGATTTTGGGGACTTGCCACACTCGGCACAGAAGTACCGCGCGACAATTCAATTTTTCTTTTGGCAGAGGGCCTTATAGCAGTGATCGTGACGATTTTTGGACTTGCTTTTTATTACGTAAATTTAAGAGATGCCTATAAAAACGGTAAATTACGTGATGAAAATAAACCGTTGAGCTCGTTGAAAAGAGATTATCAAAACTTAATTGCGCAAGGCTATCCATATTTAATCAGTGGCCCATCCTTGTTCATCCTGATTTTTGCGGTTATTTTCCCGATCCTCTTCAGTTTTGCACTGGCATTTACAAATTACGATTTGTATCATTCCCCACCGGCTAATCTAGCCGACTGGGTTGGGTTTGACACTTTTGCGAAAATTTTCACCGTCGATATTTGGCGCTCGACTTTTTTCAGTGTGCTCGGCTGGACTGTAATCTGGACGCTTGTCGCTTCAACGCTTCAAGTCGCTCTCGGAATTTTTATGGCCGTGTTGGTCAACCAAAAAGATCTTCGTTTCAAGAAGTTTTACCGGACAGTGCTGGTTTTGCCTTGGGCTGTCCCTGGATTCGTGACCATTTTAATTTTTGCCGGTTTGTTTAACGACAGCTTCGGGGCCATCAATAACGATATCTTGGCTATGGTAGGAATCGATGCAATTCCTTGGCTGACAGACGAAAACTGGAGCAAGCTAGCATTGATTCTTATGCAAGGATGGTTAGGCTTTCCATTTATTTTCTTGGTCACGACTGGGGTGCTTCAATCGATTCCGGAGGATCTTTACGAAGCTGCCCGAATTGACGGCGCGTCCATTTTTGCGCAATTCCGCAATATCACTATGCCAATGATTTTAATCGCCACGGCACCGGTTATTATTACGCAGTTCACTTTCAACTTCAATAATTTCAATATCATCTATCTCTTTAATGGCGGAGGGCCTGCTGTGCCGGGATCCACTGCCGGAGGGACCGATATACTCGTATCGTGGATCTATAAGCTGACCTTGCAATCAAGCCAATATTCACTGGCAGCTGCATTGACAATTTTGTTGTCTGTATTCGTTATCGCGATTGCGTTATGGCAGTTCAGACGGACTGATGCATTTAAGGAGGGTGCTTGAAAATGAATAAAGGAAAATTTTTTCGTCTTCTAGTTTCCCATTGTATTTTGATTGTTATGGCAGTCATTATTATTTATCCGCTACTGTGGACAGTGGGAGCAAGCTTTAACCCTGGAAATAGTTTGATCAGCACGACGATGATCCCCCAAAATCCGACATTGGATCATTACCGGGAGCTGTTTGCAGGAAGTGAGAGCTTGCAGTATGTCCAATGGTATTTAAATTCCTTAAAGATCAGCTTGTTTACCATGCTCGGTTCAGTCATCTGTGTTTCTTTTACTGCTTATGCTTTTTCGCGTTTCCGTTTTAAAGGCAGACAAAATGCGTTGACGCTGTTCCTGTTGCTGCAAATGATTCCACAGTTTTCTGCTTTGATCGCGCTTTTCGTTTTGGCGCAAATTCTGGGAATGATGAACAGCCACTGGCTATTGATCTTGCTCTATATTGGCGGATTGATTCCACTAAATACTTATTTGATGAAAGGCTATATGGACTCCATCCCGATGGATCTGGACGAAAGTGCTAAAATCGATGGCGCAAGCAACACGAGAATTTTTCTGCAGATCATCATGCCTTTATCAAAGCCGATGATCGCGGTCGTGGCGATGACAGGATTTACAGGACCTCTGGGAGACTTCATCCTGGCATCAACGATTCTGCGATCGCCTGAATATTATACATTGCCGATCGGCCTCTACAATTTGGTCAATGATGTGATGGGGGCAAGCTTTACGACTTTTGCTGCCGGTGCTATTTTGATCAGTATCCCGATCGCCATCATTTTCCTCCTGCTGCAAAAGAACTTTGTGTCAGGTTTAACGGCAGGCGGAACAAAAGGCTGACAGTCCAAACTGCAGCACCTGGAAGGAGAACATTATGTCTATAAATGAAAAAACCTATACTACTGCGGCTGATTTCATGCTGCATGGTGGAGACTACAATCCCGACCAATGGTTAGACCACCCAGAAATTTTAGAAGAAGATCTGAAGCTAATGAAGCTTTCAGGCAGCAACACGTTTTCAGTAGGCATCTTCGCCTGGAGTACGCTCGAACCGGAAGAAGGCCAGTTTCATTTTGAATGGCTGGATAGCATTATCGATAACATCCATAGCATCGGCGGCCGAGTCATTTTAGCGACGCCAAGCGGAGCGCGACCAGCGTGGATGTCGCAAACATACCCTGAAGTTTTGCGGATCGACGGATCGCGTGTACAGCAATTGCACGGAGGGCGGCACAATCATTGTTTCACTTCGCCGATTTATCGCGAAAAAACGGCTAAGATAAATCGAATGCTTGCAGAACGCTACGGCAAGCATCCGGCGTTGCTCATGTGGCACATTTCAAATGAATACGGCGGCGAATGTCATTGCGACAGATGCCAGAATGCTTTCAGAAGCTGGTTGAAAGAGAAATACAAGGGCGACTTGAAAGCTTTGAATGATTCTTGGTGGGGGCCATTTTGGAGCCATACGTTTAACGATTGGTCTCAAATCGAATCGCCATCTCCAATTGGCGAAAATATGGTGCACGGCTTGAACTTGGATTGGAAGCGGTTTGTGACAGATCAGACCATTTCTTTCTTTGAAAATGAAGTGACAGCGATCAGAGAATTGACGCCGGAAATCCCGATTACCACCAATTTTATGGCGGACACCCATGATTTGATTCCTTTTCAAAGCTTGGATTACAGCAAATTCGCCAAGCACTTGGACGTCATCAGCTGGGACGCGTACCCGGCGTGGCACAACGATTGGGAAACGACCGCCAACTTGGCGCTAAAAGTCGGCTTTATCAACGATCTGTACCGCAGCTTGAAGCAGCAGCCGTTTCTTTTAATGGAATCCACGCCAAGCGCCGTCAACTGGCATAAAGTGAACAAAGCAAAACGGCCAGGCATGCATTTGTTGTCTTCGATGCAGATGGTCGCGCACGGCTCAGACAGCATCCTGTATTTCCAATGGCGCAAATCACGCGGCTCTTCGGAAAAATTTCATGGAGCGATCGTCGACCATGACAACAGCACAGAAAACCGTGTCTTTAAAGAAGTGGCGAAAGTCGGAGAGACTTTAGGCAAGCTGTCCCAAGTGGTCGGAAGCAATCGCCCTGCAGATGTCGCCATCCTTTACGACTGGGAAAATAACTGGGCGCTTAACGATGCCCAAGGCTACGGGTCCAAAACAAAATCCTACCCTCAAACTTTGCAGGAGCATTACCGGACATTTTGGGAACAGGACATTCCGGTCGATGTGATTACGAAAGAACAAGAGTTTTCGGATTATAAATTGCTTATAGTACCGATGCTGTACTTGGTAAGTGAAGAAACAATTTCCCGGCTGAAGCGTTTTGTGGCTGACGGGGGCACTGTGGTAATGACATATATTAGCGGAATCGTCAACGAGTTCGATCTGACGTATTTGGGAGGATGGCATCAAGATTTGCAGGATGTTTTCGGTATCAACCCGGTTGAAACGGATACGCTATATCCAAGCGATAGAAATGCGGTCCAGTACGGCAATCGTTCATACGTGCTGAAGGATTACGCAACGGTTGTGGAAAATCATTCTGCAGATGTTGTCGGAACTTACGAAGAGGATTTTTATGTCGGGACTCCAGCTGTGACAAGCAATCGTTATAAAAAAGGGCGGGCTTACTATATTGGCAGCCGTTTGGAAGAGCAGTTTCACCGTGATTTCTATCAGGAATTGATTGGCGAATTGTCGCTCGAAGCAGCATTCCCGGTTACACATGGTCCAGGTGTCTCGGTTCAGGTGCGCCAGGAAGTCGATCAAGACTACGCCTTCGTCATGAATTTCACCGAGCAGCAACAAATCATATCAATCAATTCGGCAGCGAAAGATTTGGTGACAGGTGAGGATCTATCGGGCGAGCTTGCTTTGGCGCAGTATGAAGTACGGATTTTAGCGGTAAACAACTAAAACAGTTTTAGAATTGCTCCGGTGTGGAAAATCTAGTTTTTCCAAAGTGAATTATTGGGGTTTCGGTGCTAAGCGTTGGAAAGAAAGTTTAAAAAATCCCATATGTAAATGTCACTGGCATCCGCTCTTAATAGGAAATCTGTTGAGCGGATGTTTTTTGATTAAGGGTCTAATATTCAGGGTTATAAAAGGATTTCATGAAATCCTTTTTAACAATAAAATCAAAGGATGTGAAAGAGGATGGCGAAAAGTAAAACATGGAAAGCAAAACTGGCGGCTGTATCTGCAGCTGCCATCGTAATGGGTTCTCTTGGTTTAAGCACTACACCAGCAATGGCCGCGGTACCTGAACCGGTGAAGGGGGATATCTTTGTCGAGCGCGTTCCTGGAATCGATGAAGATTTTATTAAAGGGGTCGATGTTTCGAGCATACTCGCACTCGAAGACAGTGGAGTGAAATTCTACAATCAAGACGGAAAAAAGCAGGATATTTTTAAAACATTAGGACAGTCAGGCGTAAATTATGTGAGAGTGCGTGTCTGGAATGACCCTTACGACTCGGAAGGAAACGGTTATGGCGGAGGTAATAACGATATAGAAAAAGCCATTGAAATCGGTAAACGGGCCACTGCCAATGGGATGCAGGTGCTGGTGGATTTCCACTACTCCGATTTTTGGGCAGATCCTGCGAAGCAGCAAGCGCCAAAAGCTTGGAAACAGTTGAGTTTTGAAGACAAGAAAATTGCCCTTCATGACTTTACAGCAGACAGTCTTCAAGCAATGGAAGATGAAGGTGTGGACATCGGCATGGTGCAGATCGGAAATGAAACCAACGGCGCCATGGCTGGAGAAAAAGACTGGAACCGCATGAGCGAGCTATTTAACGAAGGAAGCCGAGCAGTCAGAGCACTGGATCCAGAAATTCTGGTCGCGTTGCATTTTACCAACCCAGAAACTACGGGAAGATATGCATCGATCGCCAAAACACTTGAAGACAAAAAGGTCGACTATGACGTATTCGCCAGTTCGTATTATCCATTTTGGCATGGGACATTGACTAACTTGTCCTCTGTCCTTAAAAATGTGTCTGATACCTACGGCAAAAAAGTCATGGTCGCAGAAACATCATATGCCTACACGGCAAAAGATGGTGATGGCCATGAAAACACCGCACCGAAAAGCACTGGCCAAACTTTGGACTATCCAATTACGGTCCAAGGACAAGCGCATGCAGTCAGAGATGTAGCAGCAGCTGTTGCGGAAATAGGGGATGCAGGCCTCGGCATATTTTACTGGGAACCGGCTTGGATTCCTGTAGCACCAGACAAGAAGTTGAAGAAAAGCAAAATGATTTGGGAAAAATACGGTTCCGGCTGGGCGACAAGCTATGCAGCAGAATACGATCCGGAAGATGCTGGGGAATGGTACGGCGGCAGTGCAGTTGATAATCAGGCGTTGTTCGATTTTAATGGACATCCCTTGCCATCTTTGGACGTTTTCAAGTACTTAGAGACAGGGGCAGTCGCTCCATTGAAAGTGGATGATGTGGAAAATCTGTCCATCTCGGCTGTTGCGGGGAA
Source organism: Planococcus rifietoensis (assembly GCF_001465795.2). Classification (NCBI taxonomy): domain Bacteria; kingdom Bacillati; phylum Bacillota; class Bacilli; order Caryophanales; family Caryophanaceae; genus Planococcus; species Planococcus rifietoensis. The sequence goes on from NZ_CP013659.2 coordinate 450,202, forward strand.
GGCGATTGTATTGCCTGAATTGGTGACCGTCATTTACAACGATAGGAGCGAAGGCTCAGTTCAGGTTACATGGAATGAGGAAGCATTGCAGCAGGCGGTCAGCAACGGTGCCGGCAGTTATGTGATTGATGGAGAACTGGAGAACGGCCTATCGGTCACAGCGAATCTTCAGATCAGTCCAGAGAACTTTGTGAAGAATGGAGGGTTTGAAAATAGCGACAGAAGCGTGTGGAATATCACCCACCGAAATGGTACTGCGCCTCATACGAGTTATCAAAACAAAGCATCGGATGCTAAATCTGGAAACTATTCGCTTCATTTCTACTCATCGGATGCAATCGATTTTCAGGCTGAACAAACGATAACAGGCTTGGAACCGGGATATTATAAACTTTCTGCCTTTGTGCAGGGAGGAGATGCCGAGAACTCCGAGATGTATATTTACGCTGAAACGTCTGGCGAACGCTACACAATGAACACCTCTGTTAACGGATGGGCCAATTGGAGCCAGCCTGAACTAGACGGTATCTTTGTGGTAGACGGCACAGTCACGATCGGCGGCAGCGTCAAGGCAAACGGCGGGGCTTGGGGAAGTCTGGATGACTTTTCCTTGTTCCGGATACAAGATGCTGATGCAGTGAATCAATAACTGAAAATCTGACCCAAATACTCAAGAACGATCAATGTTCATGAACAGGTTAAGCTCAACAACGAAGGGATGTGTATCCTAAAAAAGGATCATCTTATTTTGCTTGGAATTGAGTTAGGCAGATAAAATGAAAAACCGCCCAAGGGCGGTTTTTTTATTTGGAGCGAACATCTTCAAAAGCATCAAGCTTTTGAACATCCTCTGGAGAGATAGTGAAAGCCAATTGACTATTTTCAACGATGCGTTCTTTGTTCGTTGATTTCGGAAGCGGCAAAGTGCCATGCTCTAGACAATAACGAATGCACAATTGAGCAGGGGTAACGCTGTATTTAGCAGCCATTTCTTTGATTTCAGGGCTGTTCAAGATTTGGCCAGTTGCCAGCGGAGAGTACGCTTCTACGACAATATTATGTTTTTTGCAAAACTGTAGTAGACTCGCTTGATCACGGCCGATATAGAACGGGATTTGGTTCACCATCGGTACAATGTCGCAGGAATCCAAAAGCGCCTGAATATCTTTTTCCGAAAAATTCGAAACGCCGATTGCCCGAATTTTGCCGTCCTTATAAAGCTTCTCCATCGCTTTCCACGATTCAATATTGCCTTCTGTACAATCTTTGCCGACTTCGTCCCACGGCCATGGCGCATGAATCAAATAAAGATCTAATACATCGACTCCTAGATTTGTAATCGTTTCTTCAAAAGCCGCTAATGTTGCATCATAGCCTTTAATTTCAGCAGGAAGTTTGCTAGTTATAAAGACCTCTTCCCGAGAAATGTTGAAATCTCGAATCGCTTTTCCAACATTTTCCTCGTTCTGATAGGCTAAGGCCGTATCAATATGAGTATAACCATTTTCTAAAGCAGTCGTTACTGCGGCATAAGCTTCTTCATTTGGGATTTGCCAAGTGCCAAATCCGATAGTGGGAATTTCAACTCCATTGTGGGACGTGAAAAACTTTTCGTTTGCCATGGAAATATTTCCTCCTCTTTATCGAACGTTCTTTTTTATTGTACGACTTTTCTGTCAACAGGGGAACTCTAACCCCCGGTGTCCCTGTGCACCACACAATTATTCCAAACAAAAAGGCAAGCGCAAATTTGCGCTTGCCTTTTCTCATTCACTCTCCGAAAATCTCTTCAGAAACTTCCACGATGTAGCGCAGTTTGTCCCATTGCTGTTCCTCGGTGAGGAGATTGCCGTGGTGGGTTGAAGCGAAGCCGCATTGCGGGCTGATGCATAGCTGCTCGAGCGGCACGTATTTTGCGGCTTCTGCGACGCGTGCTTTGATCGCTTCTTTGTTTTCAAGTTCGCCGTTCTTCGATGTGAAGACGCCGAGCACGACTCTTGGCCCACCGTTTGGAATGTGCTCAAGTGGTTGGAAGCTGCCGGAGCGGTCGTCGTCGTATTCAAGAAAGAAGCCATCGACTTTTTCTTTGGCGAACAAGGTAGGCGCGATCAATGCATAGCTGCCTTCAAATGCCCAGTCGGATTGGTAATTGCCGCGACACAGGTGAGTCGTCACAGCGAGGTCTGCCGGCTTGCCTTCTAGCACGCCGTTTGCGACGCGAAGCGCCAAGTCGATCAAATACTCGCGATTGTATTTGCCGTCGTTGAACGGGATATCCGGTGATGACAGCCCTGCGATATAGACATCGTCGATTTGGATATAGCGTGCGCCGGCGTCATAAAACGCCTGGAAAGCGTCGCGGTAAGCTTGGATGACGTCTTTCGCGTAGTCTTCCAGGTCCGGGTAGATAGCTTCATCGCGGATGCCTTGATTGAAAAATTGGTTCGGGCTTGGAATCGTTAATTTCGGTACCGCTCGGCCGCCGACGATGTCCTTGAATTCGATGAAATCGCTGAGGAATGGGTGGTTTTCATTGAATGAAATCTTGCCGATGTTGCGGACATCATAAGCTTCGGTTTCGACGTTTTTAAACTGATAGCCTTTTTCCGGTGTGTAGCCTTCAAAGCCGTTAATATGCGCCATGAAATCGGTATGCCAGAATGTACGGCGGAATTCGCCGTCCGTCACCGCCTTCAGACCGACTTCGATTTGCTTGTCGACGATGCGCTTGATTTCCGTCGTCTCGATTTCCCGCAGTTGTTCTGATGTGATGGTGCCTTCTTTAAACTGTTTGCGGGCTTCGTGAATGCTGTCGGGGCGCAGAAGGCTCCCGACGTGATCGGCCTTGAATGGGGCTGTTGTTAGTTTAGGGTTCGTTTGAATAGTTGAATGGGTCATGTGAAATTCCTTCTTTCTATTTTTAGTGTGGGTGGTGGAAATAAAAAAACGGAGCTTTCTTCGAAAAGAAGAAAGCTCCGTTTATGGAAAATGCATTCTTCTTATCTTCTAGGCTTGCGCCTATTGGAATTAGCACCTTGTCCTGAATCAGGGCGGTTGCTGAGACTTCACAGGGCCAAATCCCTCCGTCTCTCTTGATAAGAAATCGATTATTAAGTTAATTGCTGGTTGATGTTGTTCACCTTAAAACAAATTTTAGAAAAAAGCAAGGAAAGCTTGAAAAAAATTTCCGGAAATTTGTTAATTTTAAATATTTGTCTCCACCGCAGGAGTGCTAAATTTACGTTATCTATATAAAACAGAGCTAATAACTCATTGCCGTAATAACTGATAACGATCAAATAAAATTGTAACTTTTATTCAAATATATATTTCCAAATAACTAATTATCCCTTTTTTAATTGTGATAAAATCATTATTAAAAACAATGAGTGAAAAGAGGGAATCATTTGAAAATCCATGCAAGAAAATCCATGGTTTTAGCCATGGCAACTTCTATGTTATTGATGGGAACGGCAGGCAATGTTTCAGCCCATGAATCTGCAGGAGACGCCAAAACGCAAACGCAGGAATCCTATACGCAGCAAGATGCCAAGTATTCAAAGAAAGTCGTAAAAGCTGTCAGTGAAGTATTGGAAATGAATGCCGAATCTGCTGAACTGGAAATAACTTTAAGGCAGCTGCCGAAAATAAAAGTGTTGGAGCTTTATTTAGCCTCGCTTGGCAAAAAGCTAAAGGACAACGAAATTCGCCGAGCGGTGGATGAGGTATTTGACATCGATTTGAACTATGTATCGAAAAAGGATTACGGCAGCAAACTATCGATTTATCCGGCGCCTGTCATGGAGAGCTTGCGCGTTTCGCTGAAAGAAGAACGAGATTCCACCAAAAAGGACGAGCGGATCATGGATATGTCGAAAAATGAAGTGATGGACCGCTATCTTAAGGAATTCGACTATGCGCTTAGTGGAGCAGAAGTGAACGTGTTGATCAACCAAATTTTTGGAGTGAATCTGGTAGGGATCTCGGGATTAGAAGGCAAACAGCTTGCCATCAATTCTAAAGGGCAGTGGATTGTAAAAAGCGATCGTGATGTATTCATTCTCGAATCCAGCCTTGATGATGTGGATGTATCCATTTATGCAGGTCCCTACTTTGAACAACTGACAGGCAGCAAGGAGTTGCCAGTCTCTTTAGTCGCTAAGTTGACAGCACTTGGATTTGAATACAAGGAGGAACAGCAAGTCCTCTACTACAAAAATCCAAACGGTGAATCAGTGCCAGATGCGTTTAAAGGCCAGTTGATTGGTATTTTGCTGGGTACGATTGCCGAAGAGTACGCCAAATAACAGTTAGAGCTCAATTGAAAAGAAAGCACGACAAACTCCAGAAGTGCCCGAAAGGCATCTCTGGGGTTTATTATGTTTTGGAAGTATTTTGTGTTTTTCTTGTGTTTCGGACAGTTTTCAAGTGAATTTGGCATGCATTGTGCGTTTTAGTTCCGTAAATTTTTTTAATAGCCGGGATAATAGTTGAAATGAGGGGAAATAAATCGTGGAATAAAAGTAAAAAATAACTATTTAAGCTATTTTTTTATTCGGTAATATAGTAGTAAAGTGATGCGTGTTAAAGAATTAAAAGCTCAAAAGATAGCAAAAAGATGATAAGTAAACTGCCTTGTTTTGTCACCGAATATAGTGGCGAGCGAGTTGGTATTGGAGGTTTGACCTATGGGAAAAAATCAAACGAGATACTCACGCTTGGCACATATCACAAAATTGATCAATACAAACCTGGAACTGCGCCCTTTGCTTGAACAAGTGGTCATGGCCATTTCAGAAGAAGTTGTGCGCTGTGATTCTGTCGGCATCTATTTGCCCCAGGACGATGGAAGCTTCCGTGGTTATGTCGGAAAACCGGAAGTCATCAACGGCATGACGCTCGATATGCATGTAGTGGATACAGACTATGACTTATTGGCAAAAGAAGTAATTGAAACCCAGCAAACCATTTACATTCCAAATACCGCCAATGACCCGCGCCCTGACCCACGGGCTGTTGCCGGTTTTGGGATTAAGTCTTTATTGGCACTTCCCATTTCCTATGAGGGCGAGCTATTTGGTCTTGTATTCTTATTTGATTATGGCATTCCAATGGAGCTGACAGCGGATGAAATTCAAACGGTAGAAGCCTATGTCAACATGGCTGGTGTCGCTATACGGAATGTTAATAATTTAAAACGCAAAGAAAGCCTTTTGAGTGAGAAACAGATGCTCTTGGATTTGACGCGTGATTTGTCGATGAGCTCGTCAATGACTGACGTACTGGGGATTTGCCTCTCCTATACTGGAAAGGTATTAAAAAATGACAATATCGGAGTCCATTTATTGGATCCTGTGGCTGGAGCTAAATTGAAACCATCTTATTTAAGCGCTAAAAGTGAGTGGAATGAAAATGAATGGCTGGAAAGACACGAAGAAATGGCGTTCGACCCTTCAACAGATCGCGCATTTCAAGAAGTAATGCGCTCTAAAAAGCCTTTGTACATTCTGGATGTGGAAACAGACAACCGAGTGAATCAGGAAGTTTGCCAAACATTCGGCATCGAACGAATGCTATTTCTTCCATTCGTCACGATGGGGGAAATACTGGGGGCTATGGTGCTCGTGAGTTTCGACAAAACGGAAGCGGTTTTCAGTGAGTCAGCTATTGACCTCGCACAATCCGTCACTGAGGCTACGGCTTCAACCTTATCCAATTTGCTGTATATGGAGAAACAGGAGCTATTGATACAGGAAAGAACATCAGAAATACGTGTGAAAAATATCGAATTGAATCAAGTCATTGCCCAGTTGAAGAGTCTGGGGCGTGAGAATGAACTGATTTTGAGTTCTGTAGAAGAAGGAATTTTTGGTCTGGATTTGGAAGGGAAAATCACTTTTTGCAACCGGGCAGCAGAAGCCACATTGGGATATGCAAAAGGCGAGTTGATTGGGCAGTCCGATAGCATCATCCTAAGTAAAGACATCGTATTATCAACAGCGTCATTCGCTGTGAAACAGGATTTGAAGTTCCGAAAAAAGAACGGGCTCGATTTTTCAGTGGAATATGTGGTTTCCTCTGTAAAAGAAGAAGGGGAAATTATCGGGGAAGTTGTCACGTTCCGGGATATTACAAAAAGAAAGCAATTGGAAAAGGAAATTACCCATCTTGCCTATTATGATCATTTGACCGACTTGCCTAACCGGGCATTATTGGACTATTTTTTAAATCAGGAAATCGAAAAGGCGAAACTGGCTGGACAGAAGGTAGCTGTCTTGTACTTGGATTTAGACCGCTTCAAAATCATCAACGACAGCTTGGGGCACAGCTATGGAGATATCCTATTGAAAGACGTTGCCAATCGGATCAATCGCTATGTTCCGGATCAAGCATTCGTTTCGCGGCAAGGCGGAGATGAATTCACTATTGTGTTGCCGGGTTTCGACAGTTTGGCAGAATTGATGGATCTAGTAGGGAAACTGGTGGAGTCGTTTTCCGACACCTTTGTATTGAAAGGCAATGAAGTTCATGTCAAAGCCAGCATCGGCATCAGCATGTTTCCTGAAGATGGGGAAACTGCAGAAGTGTTGATTAAAAACGCAGACGCTGCGATGTATAAATCAAAAGAGAAATCCGGCACGTACTATCATTTCTTCAGAAGTGAAATGAACACGCGTAATATGGAAAGCATATTTCTTGAGAATGCATTGTATAAAGCAATGGAGAATGATGAACTGCTGCTTCATTTCCAACCGCAAATCGATTGCAGAACGGCACGTGTGACGGGAGCTGAAGCCTTGATTCGCTGGAAGCATCCGACTCGCGGAATGATATCCCCGGTGGAATTCATTCCGACAGCCGAAGCGACAGGTTTAATAGTGCCAATCGGAAAATGGGTATTGGAAAGTGCGTGTAAACAACTGAAGAGATGGCATGACGAAGGCCGTACCGAGATGTCGGTTTCTGTGAATTTGTCCGGCAGGCAATTTGAAGAAGATGATTTGATATCGATGATTGAATGCATCTTAGCGCAAACTGGCGCACCTCCTGAGTGTCTGCATATCGAGTTGACCGAAAACCAGATTTTCAGAAATACACATATGACACTCGATAAAATGAGGGATCTCAAAATGCTGGGCATCAAAATAGCCTTGGATGATTTCGGCACGGGATACTCGTCATTAGGGTATTTGAAAAACTTCCCGATCGATACCTTGAAAATAGACCGTTCCTTTATGGTCGATATTTTAAGCGATAAAAACAATGCGGCCATTACGAGCACGATTATCACGCTCGCGCAAAACCTGGATTTGAATGTCATCGCAGAAGGCGTGGAAACAAAAGAGCAGCTGGAGTTTCTCGCTGCGAGAAATTGCTTTAACATTCAAGGGTATTATTACAGCAAACCTTTGGAAGTAGAGGAATTGGGCACGTATATGGATTGGCTTGAGCCTATTTCAACAAGCGATTCCCACCATTCATAATTCAACAGAGCCATGCGCATTTCGGCTATTCGCTGGAATTATTGCTAGCTCCGCCAGTTCTTTGCTGGCGGAGTTTTTTGGTGCACAAAAACCGGTACTTCAAAATTGACTGACTGCAGCAATCGGAGTAGCTTAAAATCAATAAAACAACTCTTTCTGTGTGAGAAGCTTCATGAATGAATGATGTCATTTGCTGAGGATTCGAGAAAATTGTGAGCTGTAGGAGGGGACAGTGAAATGATAAAAATCCTGAAAAATCTTAGTCCCTATAAATGGATCGTGTTGGGTGTCATTGCTTTGGTGTTCGCGCAGTCGATGGCAGAGCTATTTTTGCCGACTTTAATGGCTGACATCATCGACAACGGGGTCGTTCAAGGAAACATCCCGTATATTTGGCGAATCGGCGGGTGGATGCTATTGGTATCGGCACTTGGCGCTATGGCCGCTGTCTTTGCCAGTTATTATTCAGCCAAAGCGGCAATGGGGCTCGGGCGTGACCTGCGGCAAAAAGTGTTCAAGCATGTCGGCCAGTTCTCGCTTCAGGAATTTGATGAAGTGGGCACAGCCTCCCTGATCACACGGACAACGAACGACATTACGCAAGTACAACAAGTCGTCATCATGATGCTGCGCATGGTTATCAGTGCGCCGGTCATGCTCGTCGGCGGCTTGATCTTGGCGATTTCGAAAGATGCAAGATTGTCTTTGGTCATCATCGGTGCGATGCCGGTTTTAGCCGTGTCAATTCTTCTGATTCTAAAATACGGGATACCGTTGTTCCAGCAAGTGCAGAAACAACTGGACGGCTTGAACTTAGTGGTACGGGAAAATTTGACGGGCATTCGTGTCATACGGGCTTTTAACCGTGAAACGGAAGAAAAAGCGCGTCTTCAAAAAGCCAACAGGGAACTTGCGGATGTTTCCATCAAAGTCAATAAGATCATGGCGTTCCTGATGCCGGTCATGATGTTGGTCATGAACATGACCGTGGTCGCCGTCATTTGGTTCGGCGGCATCCGCATCAGCAACGGGGCGATGCAGATCGGGGATTTGATGGCATTTATCCAATACGTCATGATGATCATGTTCGCACTTGTAATGGCTTCTTTCATGTTCGTCATGATCCCGCGAGCAGCCGTATCAGCGAAACGCATCAATGAAGTACTGGAGATGCAGCCAGCATTCAAGGACGACGGCACGGAAAAAGCGGACCGTGAGCGTGGCACCTTGGAATTTGACCATGTCACATTCTACTACCCGGGAGCATCTGAGCCGGCGCTGTCAGATATCAGTTTCACTGCGAAACCTGGAGAAACTACGGCCTTGATTGGCGGGACGGGTTCTGGGAAGTCGACACTGGTCAATTTGGTGCCGCGCTTTTACGAAGTTACCAGTGGCACGATTCGCGTCAATGGGGTCGACATTCGAAAAGCCCCTCAGCAGGAGATTCGTTCGAAAATCGGCTTTGTTCCGCAAAAGTCCATTCTCTTCACGGGAACGATTGCGGACAATATCCGCTTTGGCAAGCAGGACGCCAGCCAATCGGAGTTGGATCAGGCGGCAAGCATCGCGCAGGCACAGGAATTCATCAATCGAATGGAAGGCGGCTACACAGCTGAAATCGAGCAGGGCGGGTCGAATCTGTCAGGTGGTCAGAAACAGCGTTTGTCGATTGCACGTGCGTTAATCCGTAAACCGGATTTGTATATTTTCGATGACAGTTTTTCCGCACTCGATTTTAAAACAGACGCCAAACTGCGAAAAGCGCTGAAAAATGAAACGAAAAATGCGACGGTGCTATTGGTCGCCCAGCGTGTCAGCACAGTCGTCGATGCCGACCGTATACTCGTTTTGGAGAAAGGGCGAGTGGTTGGCATGGGTACCCACGATGAGTTATTGGAGTCCAACGAAGTGTACCGGGAAATCGCCCTATCCCAGCTGTCAGAGGAGGAGATCGCATGAGCCAGATGGGACCTCCACGCCCTGGGGCAAGCATGCCGGCGGAAAAAGCAAAAGACTTCAAAGGCACTTTCCGCCGGCTCGTCTCTTATTTGAAACCGCGCAGGAAAAAATTAGCGGCGGTCTTTATCGTTGCGATTCTTAGTACCGTATTCGCCATTGTCGGGCCGAAAATCATGGGAATGGCGATTACCGAATTGTTCGAAGGTGCCTACGGACAATTGCAGGGCGTACCTGGCGGCGGCATCGATTTTGGCGTTATCGGCCAGATTCTTGCAGTGCTTGCTGGATTATATGTATTCAGCAGTTTGTTCAGTTACATCCAGCAATATATGATGTCGACGGTGGCGCAGGACACGGTTTACGATATGCGCCAAGACGTCAATAAAAAACTTGAGAAATTGCCATTGGAGTATTTTGATGGCCGGCCAAACGGAGAAACCTTGAGCCGCATGACCAATGACATCGACACCATCGGCAGCACTTTGCAGCAAAGTTTGACGCAATTCATCACTTCCATCGTAACGCTCGTCGGCATTCTCGTAATGATGCTGACAATCAGCCCTCTGCTGACTTTGATTGCAGTTGTGTCCTTGCCGCTGTCGTTGTTTGTCATCGGGCCGATTTTGAAACGCTCGCAGAAATACTTCAGCAGCCAGCAAAAAAACCTCGGCCGACTCAATGGCCATGTCGAGGAAATGTACACCGGCCATCAAGTAGTCAAAGCGTTTGGTCATGAAGCCAAATCGAACGAACAATTCGACGCAGTCAATGCTGAATTGTATGATGCTGGACGCAAAGCGCAGTTCATCTCCGGGATCATCATGCCAATGATGAGCTTGATCGGAAATTTGAGCTATGTACTAATCAGCATTGTCGGCGGTGTGCTCGTTATCCAGCGTGCCATCTCGATCGGAGATATCCAGGCATTCATCACCTATTCAAAACAATTCACCCAGCCGATCACCCAGACGGCGAACATCGCCAATATTATCCAGTCAACAGTGGCCGCCGCGGAGCGGGTATTTGAACTATTGGACGAGCAAGAAGAAGTGGAAGCGGTAACGACCTCTGTATTGGCAAGGGCAAAAGGGGCAGTGGCCTTTGAAGATGTCGACTTCGGCTATGGCGACAACTTGCTGATTGAAGGGCTGAACATCGATGTCGAGCCGGGCCAGACAGTGGCAATTGTCGGGCCGACCGGCGCTGGCAAGACGACTTTGATTAATTTATTAATGCGTTTCTACGAATTGAAAGGTGGCCGCATCACCATCGACGCTCTGGATTCGCGGGAGATGTCGCGCCATGAGCTGCGCCATAATTTCGGCATGGTGCTTCAGGACACATGGCTCTTTAACGGTACGATCCGTGACAATATTAGCTACGGCAAGACCGGTGCTTCCGAAGAGGAAATCGTTGCGGCGGCACAAGCGGCGCATGCCGATCATTTTATCCGAACTCTACCGGATGGCTATGACACTGTGCTGAATCAGGAAGTATCGAATATTTCACAAGGCCAAAAACAATTAGTGACCATTGCCCGCGCGATTCTTGCCGATCCACCGATGATGATCTTGGATGAAGCAACATCCAGTGTCGATACCCGGACAGAAATTTTGATCCAGCAGGCGATGAACCGTTTGATGGCTGGACGCACAAGCTTTGTCATTGCGCATCGATTGTCCACAATCAAGCATGCGGATTTGATCCTGGTCATGGACCAAGGGCAAGTCATCGAACAAGGCACTCATGAACAGCTACTCGACAAAGACGGATTTTATGCGGATTTGTACCGCAGCCAGTTTTCAGCGAAAGTGGCAATTTAAAATGGAAAAAGCCTTCGTGCAGAGGATGCACGAAGGCTTTTTTCGGTAGTGTGCGAAACTTGAATTAATGTGGTTTCCGGCTCTCAATGGTCAAAAACAGTCCCCCGTAGTAGGATTCCACCTTCACAATTTCGAACGGAGAGCGATTCACTAAATCGAGTGTATCGCGGTCTAAATGGCAGCCGTCGCACAGCTTTTTCCAGACGGGTGTCAAGGATTCCTGGGTTTTGCCCATGAGCGGCTGGTCCATTTTAACATGCTCGAACATGAGGATTCGGGCGCCCGGTTTTGTGACGCGGTAGATTTCTTCAAGTGCTTTGACCGGGTCCGGAATCGTACAAAACACCAAAGTCGCGACGACGGTATCGAAGCTATTATCGGCAAAAGGAAGTTCTTCTGCCACCGCTTCGTACGTATAGATCGGTGTCTTTGATTTTCGGATGCGCTTTTCCGCTTGTTTGCTCATCTCTGGGTTCGGTTCGATGGCGTCGACTCGTTCGGCATTTTCGTAATAGCGAAAGTTCGCCCCCGTCCCGAAGCCAATTTCGAGCACGCGCCCTGTTGCTTGCTGGACAAGGTTTTTGCGTATTTTCTCAAAGCGTGTCTTCTCAAGCGGCTTCATGCCCGCGTTGTATATACGCGGTAAAAATCCAGCCATAGTGATCAGCTCCTGTCTTGTGTATCGCGCTTTTCTATACCATTACTTTTTCCCGCTTAATGTCCTGTTTATTCCTAGAATGAACGGTTCGTCCATGATTATACAAAAACTATACAATCAGCGTTTTTAAGCTTATTATGAAGGGAATAACAAGGACAATGGCACGATGCTGAAGAATCTCCCTAAAAGCGATTTTAGGCAAAACAAAGCGTACATATTTCAATAAAAGGGGCGGTACATACATGGGGAAGTCTAAGAAATCCGTAATCGTAATCGGAGGTGGCCTAGGTGGTTTGTCAGCGGCAATTTCATTGCAGCAAAAAGGCTATGAGGTTTCGATATATGAAAAGAATGATCACATCGGCGGGAAAGTGAACCGCTTGGAGCGGGACGGGTTTGGGTTTGATTTGGGCCCGTCGATTTTGACGATGCCGCATATCTTTGACCGCCTGTTCCAAGGCAGCGGCAAAAACATGACGGATTATGTGCCGATGCAGCGCTTAGAGCGTGAGTGGCGCTCGTTTTTCCCGGACGGCACGGTGATCGACTTGTACCATGACCTTCATTTGATGGAACGGGCGAACCCGGCTTTGTCTAAAAAAGATATGAAAGAATATTACGCATTGCTGAAGTACGCGAAAAAGATTTATGAAACGACCGAACGCAGCTATTTGAAAGAAGGGTTTGAGTCGCCGAAAGAGGCTGTCGCACAAAACGGCATCCTTGCGACTCTGACTGGATTCGATTTGACCTCGACGATGTACAGCGCGATTTCAAAACGCATCACGAATCCGCATTTGCGCGATATGCTATCGTATTACGTGAAGTACGTTGGGTCTTCGCCGTACAGCGCACCCGCCGTGCTCAATATGATGATTTATATGCAACACGCGCAAGGCTGCTGGTATGTGCCGGGCGGCATGCACAATTTGGCAGGCGGAATGGAGAAATTAGCGCGGGAAATAGGCGTCCAGATCCATACGGGCATGGGCGTGATTCGTGCCTTAACGAGTGCGGAAGGCAAAATTACCGGCATTGAAATCGAAGACGGCAGCTTCCAAACCGCTGATTATTACGTATCGAATATGGAAGTCATTCCGTTCTATCAAAAAATGGTCAAAGCGGAGCATGAGTTTGTCGATAAGCTCGAGAAGAAATACGAACCGGCAAGTTCGGGACTCGTTTTGCATCTCGGCGTCAAGAAGACCTATCCGCAGCTGAACCACCACAATTTCTTCTTCTCTGACAATTTAAAAGAGCAGATGGACAAGGTGTTCGAACGCCACGAGCTGCCGGACGACCCGACGATCTATCTCGTCAACGTCAACAAAACCGACCCGACGCAGGCGCCGGAAGGGCATGAAAATATCAAAATCCTGCCGCATATCCCGTATATCCAAGACAATCCGTTTACGCCGGAGCAGTACAAGGAATTCGAAGAGCGTGTCATCGATAAGCTTGAACGCATGGGGCTCGACGGCTTGCGCGATAATATCGTCGTACGCGATGTTTGGACGCCACATGATATCGAGCGCATTTACGGTTCGGACCGCGGTGCGATCTACGGAACGGTTTCCGACAAAAACAAAAACGGCGGCTTCAAGCACAAGAAGCAAAGCGAACTATACGACAATCTGTATTTTGTCGGCGGTACCGTCAATCCAGGCGGCGGCATGCCAATGGTGACATTGAGCGGCCAACAAGTGAGCGATAAGATCGTCAAGCGCGATAATGAAAACAACTAAAAATCTACAGTCCTGAGACGGCTTTTCCGTTCTCACGACTTAGGCTGTTTTACAATTCAAAAGGCGATGCCAATGACTTTAACAAGTCAATGGCATCGCCTTTTGGCATATTCAGTTTCCGAGTGTGACCGGAAGTTCACGGACGCCGCGGACAATCATGCCCGGACGCCATTCGAGTTCATTTTCCGGGACAGCGAGCGCCATGCCGGGGAAGCGTTTCAATAGGCCGTCGATTGCGGTATGGCCTTCCAGCCGTGCGAGGGGAGCGCCGAGGCAGAAATGGATGCCTTTGCCAAACGCCAAATGCGCACTTTTCTCGCGGTGGATATCAAATAGCTCAGGGTTGTCGAACTGTTCGGGGTCATGGTTCGCAGCGTTCAAAGCGACGATGACCAAATCGCCCCGGTGGATGGTTTTTCCGCCAAATTCCATGTCTTCTGCGGCCCATCTGGAGGTGCTGAATTCGACCGGCCCATTCAAGCGCAGCGATTCCTCGATAGCTGGGCCGATGAGCTCAGGCTGTACACATAATTCGTGCTGTTGTTCGGGATGTTTCAATAGCGTGAGTACAGTGTTGCCGATCAAATTCACGGTCGTTTCGTGTCCTGCGATGATCAGCAAAGAGACCAGTCCGTACAGCTCTTTTTCCGTCAGCCGGTCGCCTGCTTCTTCGGCTTCGATCAATCGGCTGATTAAGTCATCGCCCGGTTGTTGGCGCACTTTTTGGAACCATTCACCGAGATAGCGGACAAATTCATTCATATGCTCATAAACGCTAACGCCTGCTTCGCCACTCGTGCCTTCGATGAGCGAGTTCGACCAGGTCCGGAATTTATCGCGATCCTGTGATGGAACGCCCAAAATTTCGCAAATGACGATGATGGGGAGCGGGAAGGCGAATTCGTCAATTAAGTTGACGTTCGATTTGCCTTCGAATCCATCGAGCAATTCGTCGGTGATTTCCTGGATGCGCGGTTTCATGCTATCGATCATTTTCGGCGTAAACGCTTTTTGGGCGAGCCCGCGCAGCCGTTTATGGTCAGGCGGGTCAGAAAATAACATGTTTTGAGTGAATACGCTCATCTCGTCCATGCTGCCGCCGAACAGCTTCGAAAAATCCTTGATGAAGCGCGGGTCTTTCAATACGGCTTCCGCATCGGTATAGCGCGTCACGAGCCACCCGAGCTGGCCGTCTGGAAAACGCACCTGATGCACAGGGTCTTCTTCACGCAGCCGTTCGTAGGCCGGATAAGGGTTTCGGGTGAATTCAGGGCTGAATAATTGCGTTTTGTCTTTGTCATGCAAGTCCATTGAAATGCCTCCTTTTTTTATCTATACCCTGAGGCGGTTGGATGTTACTCGTCTATTTTTCATATTCCTTCCTTCTCTAATGAAATTTGGAAAGACATTTTCCAGTCCAGTTGATTTGCATCGAAACAATTCATAAGCGTTTTTGAACTTCATCAGCAAAACCGGTTATGACCTTAGCAGCTTCTTTTGGTCCTTCCCAGTACAGCATATGGCCGAACTGCGGAAGGATGTGCAGCTGGGAATGTGGGATGGCAGCGGATAGCTTTTGCTGATCTTCTGGTGAAGCGAGGGTGTCTTCTTTTCCAGATATAATCAGTGCCGGCGCCGTTACTTGTTGGAGGAGGCCAGGGAATTTTTCATTCAATGCGGCTTCACTCGTTTCTCTCCATACACGGGCCGGAACTTTTTGGATCTCGAAGAACATTTTCTCTAAGAAATCGGCAGGCACCGGTGTATTGAATAGCCCTTGGGTGAATCCACGGATGAACTCTGGGCTCACGGGATCTGTTAAACGCGACAAAGTGGATTCATGAATGGCGACGATTGCCGGCTGGTTGCCGAGCTCGGAAGGGGAGCCGATTAAGATGAGCCCGACTGTGCGATCCGGATATTTCGCGGCAAAATTCCTGGCGGCAAATCCCCCACTGGAAGCACCTGCGATAAAGGCTTTTTCGATAGCTTTGGCATCCATGAACTGCAGCAAATCCGCTTCGAAATCTTCTGTTCGATACGTCATGCCCGGCAGATCGATCCCGTCATGCCCTCGCTGCGTATAGGCGAGCGTGTGCATTTGTTCGGGAAACAAGCGAATAATAAGTCGAAGGTATGGCAGGAATCGGCAAGCCCGTGCAGGAAAATCAGCGGAATGCTATGCGGGTCGCCGCGCTCAATATAGCGTAATTCCCTTGCATCCGCCAAGCGCAGCGTCGAACGTTTCAAAGTCATATTCATCCATTCCTTTCATTCGACAGTAATACTGCCATTATTCGAAGCAAGCTGGATCAGCACCTCGCCGCTGCCGAATACGGTCTCTTCATTTTCGCGCCCGTATATATCGATGCTGCCATTGTCGACGCCCGCTTCAATGCGGGCATTTACTGGTTCACTATCGGTGCGGATTTCGATTTGCCCATTGTTCGTAGCGAAATTGACAGGGAAATCAAGCGTCTCCGTGTCCAGTTCGATGCGCCCGTTATTCGCCTGCGCTTCCAGTTCACCTGAAACCTCACTAAACAGGATGCGTCCGTTGGCAGAGCGGACGCTGATGGCGGCTTCCATGTCTTCCATTTCAACTGGTCCGTTGTCTGTTTCGACCTCGACCGTCTCGCTTTCGACTGCATCCAAAGCGATGCGCCCATTGTCTGCTTCCATCAGCAACTCAGCGGCTGTGATCTCGCTCACTTTGATGCTGCCATTATCGCTATCGGCCGACAGGGAATCAAGCCCGCTCGCAGGCACGTAAACTTGCAGCGTATAGGAGCGGTTAAAGTCGAAATTGAAGAATGGAGAGCGATCTTCGACTTCAATCGCTAAGCGGCCGCCTTCGACTTCTGTGTTTAAGGTGAAGTCATCGTCATTGCCGGACATGACGATTCGGACCGTTTCGTCTTCACTTGGCATAATGGCCACACGGGAATTTTCAACGGTAATTGCCAGTGCCTCGATATTGTCATCGAAGCTTTGTTCCTCAAGCACGTCTTGCTGCGCCGGATCTGAATTGTAGACGGCATATAAAATGATGCCGACACCGACCAAGAATAAGCTTGCAATGATGATCAAAATTCTCAAGAAAGTGCCCATGAAAACATCTCCTTTATTGGGAAATATCCATAGCTTGGTAACGGAGAAACGTTTTGGATTGGAACGGATTACGCTAGGTATCATCATTTTACTATAAATATCAGAAAAGTCAGTTTATTTAACGGAAATCATGCTATATTAATAAATATAGGAAGTTCATGGAAAAACACTTGCCGCTCGCCGGCTGGATCGGAAATTTGAAGGCAAGGGAGGATGCCGATATGTGGAGTGTGAGAAATACGGTTTTCATCGACAGACGGGTGAAAGAAGTCCATCATTTTGCTACTAATCCATTGCTCTGGTATCAATGGTATGCTGGATTGTCTGAAGCGGAGAATTTGATTGGCACGGGAAAGAAAGGAACGAGCATGAACTTAAAGTATTATTTCTTCGGAAGAAGCCTCGGATTGCATGTACTGGTAGTGGAAAATGCAGCGGTAAAAGACGGCTATATATGGCGCTGCCTGATTAGCGGCGCTTTTGACGCCACTCAAACTTGGCGCTATCTCCCGAAAGATGGCGGAACCGAAATTCAATTCGAGATGGACTATGAACTGCCCGGCAGCATATTCGGTAAATTGGCCAACACGATCTACATCAAGAAGCTTATGTACAACTCGGTTGAACAGACCTTGCAAAACTTAAAAGATATCAGTGAAAGTGAGTAGCGGTTTCGGTGGCGCGAAAACCAGAGGGCGATTTAAAGTTTGCTTTTGAGGGAGGATGGCGCAATAACGTAAAGTCAGAAATGCGAGTATTCCCCACTTCCGTTTGCCGGGTTGTGCTATGTCACGGGAACGTCGGTTATCTTAGACATTGAGCTACAGAAGGGTTATGCTGAACAAAGTTAAGTTGGCCGAAAATTAGCTCAAACGGAAGGATGATCGACATGGCATTTTTGGACAAGCTGAACGCAATGAAAGACAAGGCGATCGAAAAAGGCAAAACCCATTGGGACGAAAACAAAGAGGACTATAAAGAAAAAGCCATGGTGATGAAAGACGAAGTGGAGAACAAATTGAAAGAGAGAAAAGGGAAATAGCAAGAGGCGCACTCTTTCGATAGAGTGCGCTTTTTTGTATTCTTTTCATAGAGATTTGCATACCCAGATTAATCAGGTGAACCTTTGACGGTGCATAGCGTTCTTATTCAAACAGAAGGTTTGGAAGAAGGCAAAAGGCATGGCGGATGTGAAACGGGGAAGAATTGCTAAATTTTTGTATATCGGGCTTGTCTTATTATTTTTTTATATCGTGTTTCTCCAGCCGGAAACGGTTTTCGAGGAGCAGTATTACGGCGAACAGCCCTTCAGTGTAGAAATCGAGACCTACGGAACGGGATTTTTTAATCGGGAGATTTCAGTTATCCACTAAAAGATTGATGGCAAAACGGTAGCGTCCGACAATTTCACTTTTTTCTCCCCATTTACTCGAAGCATTCATGCGACGTGGAAAGTCGATCCCGCGGAAGGTTCGTGGTGGATCGACAATACCGTGAATGTCAGCATGGAATATTGGAAGGCACGAGGCTTGCACCATGGGGAATATGAATCGATAGCTGCCGGATATGATTACGATTGGGCGGATGATTGAGGTAGATGGTGGAGCCATTTGAAGTGAACCCTAAATGCTGGTATTTTCAATAAATCAAAAACGCGTGGAGAAACGAATCTGTTTCTCCACGCGTTTTTTGTTTTAAGCGAATTCATGTTGAACGATCTAATTCCGAACGGATGCGAGAGATGTGCTCGCTCATCAATTGCTTGGCCAGCTCGGCGTTACCGCTCTCGATTGCCAAATAGATTTCTTCATGTTCATTGTACGTATCCTGGTGGCGCTCTGCGTCGGTGAATCGATGGCGCCTTGTGGCACGTATATTTTCCTCCAGCCGCTTGGCAAGAGTTTCCATCAAATCGATCAATAATTGATTTTTGGTGGCATTGGCGACTTGCAGATGGAAATCCACGTCAGCCTGGACGCCGAGTTCGGGATCGTTCGCCGCCAATGCCATTTGCCCGAGCACTTCACGGATCGCCAACAAGTTCTCTGGCGTCGCCCGCTGCGCTGCAAGTGAGGCGGCTTCGACTTCAAACGCCCGCCTGAGCTCGAGCATATCGTCGATGTATTGAATCTCCGCTGCATCGATGCGTGTGCCGAGTTCATTGCCGAGCATATCGTGCTTCGTCTCAGAGAGAAAACTGCCGCCGCCTTGGCGGATTTCAAGAAAGCCTTTGCTTTCCAGGCCTTTCAATGCTTCGCGGACGGAATTGCGGCTGACGCCGAATAAACTCGCCAAATCCCGCTCGGAAGGAAGACGGCCGCCAGGGGGGACATTGTTCTCCAGGCACAGCGTTTGGATCTGTTCGACGACTAATTCATAGGTGCGTTTTTTCGGATTCAATAACACTGAACTCTCTCCCTGCTGACTTGGTTTTTGCGTTCTCCTTTCATCATACCGAAAGAAATGCAAAATGTCTGAAAATACACATTGTAATTTTCAGATTATTATGTATAATTGGTTTAATTGGTAGGACCAATTTTCGGAGGTATGAAGATGTATCGGTGTGTATGCATGCTGTTGTAAGACTTTTGGTAAGGCATCGCAATCGATATTCCACAAAACAGCTAGCTTTCCTGGGGGCTCGCGCTGAACTAATTCGGGCTAGACGCCCGAATGGATTTCAGCACTTCGTCGAAACAAAGTTGGAAAGCCACCTCCGTTTCTGCTCCCCAAGGAGTCTGCGCTGTTTTGCTCCATATCTAATAATTAGTATTTATTAAGAGTGGAAGGCGGTGACTCCTGCGGGAGCAGTGACGGAGCATTGCGACGGAGCGACATGAGTCTGTGCCCTGGCAGCTGGCTGCGCGACGTCCTGTCGCGCCAGCTGCATGACCCACATCCTGTGGGCCCGAAAGCGTCCGCCTGGAACGATCCAATAAGCTTTTCCCTATTATAATTTTGAAATTAAGTTTAAATAGTGTGAATAACCACAAAGGAGCGATATGAAATGGCAATTCCTCATCAGGAGAAAATCCTGCACAATTTGGCGGAGTTTCTTACAAGCGAACAAGTCAGCGTCAATGCGACGATCAAGGAGCTGCACGGCAGGGATGAATCCTATCATGCCATGCAATTGCCGGACATCGTCGTGTTTCCAGAAACGGCGGAGCAAGTATCGAAAATCATGAAGCTGTCCCAGCAATACGCGATTCCGATCGTCCCGTTCGGCCTCGGATCGAGCCTTGAAGGCCATGTCATCCCGGAACAGGGCGGCATCACCGTCGATTTTTCCTTGATGAATAAGGTGCTGCATGTCGATGCGGAAGATTTTCTCGTCACGGTCCAGCCGGGTGTCACCAGGACGCAATTGAATAAGGAATTGAAAAAACACGGATTGTTTTTCAGTGTCGACCCTGGGGCGGATGCGACCCTTGGCGGCATGGCGGCGACCAATGCGAGCGGCACAACATCCGTCAAATACGGCGTCATGCGTGACCAGGTGCGCGACCTTGAAGTGGTCATGGCGGACGGCACCATTATCCATACCGGCAATAAAGCGGCGAAATCGTCTTCCGGGCTTCATTTGAACGGCTTGTTCGTCGGCTCTGAAGGGACGCTTGGCTGCTTTACGGAAATGACCTTGAAAGTGTACGGCATCCCAGAATTCGTTACGGCGGCCCGCGCTTCATTTCCGAGCGTGAAAGATGCGGTCGAAGCGGTCGTCTCGATCTTGCAAGCGGGTATTCCGATTGCCCGCGTCGAACTCGTCGATGAACAGTCGATGAGGCAAGTGAATGAATACAATGATACCGCTTACCTCGAGAAGCCGACTTTGTTCCTGGAGTTCCATGGCAATGAAGCAGGGCTCAAGCAAGACGTGGAGTTTATGGAAGAAATCGTCCAGGGGCATGCGTGCGAAGAAATCGCTTTTGAGACTGATACGGCGGCGCGCAATCAATTATGGGAAGCACGCCATACTTTGGCCTATGCCTATATCCATGGCTATCCCGGCAAAAAGATGATGGTGACGGACGTTTGCCTGCCGATTTCAGAACTTGCAAACGCAGTCGGCCATGCACGGGAAAATCTGGAGGCGCTTGGGCTTCCGGGCGGCATCGTCGGCCATGTCGGCGACGGCAATTTCCATGCTCTCATCATGATGAATATGGAAGACCCTGATGAAGTGGCGCGTGCGCAGGAGTTTAACGGGCGCATCGTCGAGTATGCACTCAAGCGCGGAGGGACTTGTACAGGCGAACACGGCGTCGGGCTCGGCAAACAGAAATACCAACAGCAAGAACACGGAGCGGCACTTGAGGTCATGGAGAAAATCAAACGGGCGCTCGACCCGAACAATCTATTGAATCCCGGCAAAAACATCAAAGTGGAGACAAAGGAGACGATCAAATGAAAGTATTGCAATCATTGAGTGCCATCGCTGGAAAGTATTTTGCTGTGTGGGTCATCCTGGCTGCCTTGCTGGCGTTTTTCCTGCCTGAAGCGTTTGTCGGATTCGGCGCCTATATCACGATTCTGCTCGGCGTCGTCATGTTCGGGATGGGCTTGACGCTCAAACCGGTGGATTTCAAAATCATCGCCAAAAGCCCGCTGCCGGTATTTGTCGGCGTGGCCGCACAGTTTCTCGTCATGCCGATCGCAGCGTTTGCCATCGCCTACGTGTTGAATCTGCCGCCTGAACTTGCGGCAGGCCTCGTGCTTCTTGGCTGTGTGCCAGGCGGAACGGCATCGAACGTCATGGTCTATTTGGCAAAAGGCAATTTGGCTTTGTCGGTCGCTATGACGTCCTTGTCGACTTTGATGGCGCCGATCATGACGCCGCTGCTTTTGTTGTTGCTTGCGGGGCAATGGCTGCCGGTTGACCCTGTCTCGATGTTCACGTCGATCATTCAAGTGATCATCCTGCCGATTGCGCTTGGAATCTTAATTCAGCGCATCTTCCCGGCAGCGGTCGCGAAAAGCATCTCGGTCGTGCCGCTCATTTCGGTGGCAGCGATCCTCATCATCGTCTCGGCTGTCACTGCAGCCAATGCGCAAAACGTCATCAGCTCCGGATTCATCGTCTTCCTTGCGGTATTCTTGCATAACGGCTTCGGCTTGATGCTCGGTTATGTGATCGCGATGCTCATGGGCCTCAGCGAAACAGACCGCCGCGCGATTTCACTCGAAGTCGGCATGCAGAACTCAGGGCTAGGTGTTGCTTTGGCCACCGCCCACTTCAGCCCGCTCGCTGCGCTGCCAAGCGTATGGGGCGCCATCTGGCACAATATCTCGGGTCCGATCTTAGCGACGATCTGGTCGAAAAAACCAGCCTCAGCGCCTAATAAGGAAAATCCGGAACTCGCCGCGCGGGTCAAACCGGCGGTAAATTCCGGATCCAAATAAGTGAATGCTATGTATGAAAAAACCACCCGTCATTTGGGTGGTTTTTTCAGAGTGTTGAAGAAATCTATAATCCGCTATGAATGAAAAATCGGGCACCTTTTCTACATTAAAAAATAAAGTTTTCTCTGAGTATCTGGAGAAGCGTTTGCTCGACTCCTGTGGGAATAGCGGGTTTGAGAGACCCCGCAGACCGCGCGAGCGGTCGAGGAGGCTCGATTCCCGCCCCACGGAAAGCGAGAAATAAGCTTAGGAAAATTCGTTTTAAGAGTTCTCCACAGTCTGGTAAAACCACCGGTCACCTGAATAGTTTTTTTGAACGAAGGAGAATGAAACGCAAGTGGCGAAATTTACCAGGTGGAAGATCATTATACGAAAAAGTGAGTGAGATATTGTGGAATTCAAATTGGGAAATGGCACGTTGATGCTGCCGGAGCTGCACATTATGGTGATGGCATTCGTCATTATTTATTTACTGGCCAAATGGAGCAAGGAATTGGAAACCGGCCGCATCAAAATTTTTATCTATTTTCTAGTCGCTGCTTATGTCATGCCGGTTCTTTCCTACAGCACTTTAGAGTACGACTTCCAGCTGTGGATTCCGGCCGGCTTCCTAGTAGTGTTCTTTTATATTTACCGGAAAGAACGATACCATCCTGCTAAAATGAAGGCCAGTGTGCTGGGGCTGTTCGTAGCGATATACCAAATCGCCGGCCATATGTTTTAAAGCCCGGCCGGCGTTTTGAAAAGAGTCAATCAATAATGATTGCTTTGCCTTGTTCGCGAAGCGATTTCAGCGAATCGAGCATATGCTTGATCTGCTCCTCGCTATGGCGTTCCCAGGAAGCAAGTTCCGCCACGATCTTCAATGGCGCCTTGGAACGATAGGAGCGTGTCGGGTTTCCAGGAAAACGCTTGTCGGTCAGGTTTGGGTCGTTTTCGAATTCGCCTGTCGGTTCGACGATGTAGATCCGTTCCGCTAAATTCCCAGCAGCGAGTTCCGCACCCCATTTCGCCGCATCGAGTGTGGCGGTGAAATAGATGTAATTGGATTTCTTGTCCTGGAAGTTGGATGGATTCTGCGCCTCCAGCAAATCCCCGACTGACAGTTGTGCTTTCGTTCCGTGGAAGAAAGGGCCGAGGTCCAAAACTTCTGTCGATTCATTCATCGTGTTGCCTCCTATTTTCAGTTTGATATCCTGAGTATAGGGCAGCCGTTGCCAAAAAAGTAGGCTGCAAATACATTTTTCTTTCAGGTATACTAATAGAAGAGAGTACCGCGCATAGTTCGGTTTTTCATGTCTGACCATGAGAAATCGGGCTATTTTTATGCCTAATTTCATTCGTTTAACGGCTTCCTCAACGGGTACACATGGGTATATGTTTTAACTACTAAAGAAGAGGTGTTCACGAATGAAAAATGATGTGACAATCAAACATAAACTCGGCCTTGGTACAGCGCCGCTTGGCAATATGTTCCGTGACGTGCCGGAAGACGAAGCGATGGCAACCATCGAGTCGGCCTGGAACGAAGGCATCCGTTATTTCGACACGGCGCCATTTTACGGGGCAGGGCTTGCAGAACTGCGTCTCGGCGAGATTTTGCCTTCCTACAACCGCGATGAATACTTGTTGAGCTCGAAAGTCGGACGCATCGTATTGGACGAAGAAGAGGAAAAAGAAGGGCTGTTCGAATTCGGCCGCAAAAATAAAATCCAGACCGATTACACGGAATCGGGCACGCTGCGTTCGATCGAAGACAGCTTGAAGCGCTTGAAAACAGACCGCTTGGATATGGTCTATGTGCACGATATCTCACCGGACTTTCTTGGCGATGAATGGGTCACGAAGTTCGATGAAGCACGAACAGGGGCTTTTAAAGTGCTCGATCGCTTAAGAGACGAAGGCATCATCAAAGCATGGGGCCTTGGGGTCAATACGACCACGCCGATCGAAGTCGCACTCGAACTGGAAGAAGCACACCCTGATTTGAGCTTGTCCGCGACGCAGTATACTTTGCTGCAGCATGAACGCGCACTTGAGCGCATGATGCCGCTTGCTGAGAAAACAGAAGGCGGCCTAGTCATCGGCTCGGCGTTCAACTCCGGCGCTTTGCTTGGCGGCGATCATTTCGATTATGCAGAAATCACGCCAGAAATCAAACAGCGGGTGGCGCGTTTCAACGAAGTTGCCCAAAACCACGGCGTGCATTTGAAAGACGCCGCGCTGCAATTTTCAACGGCGCATCCTGCGGTCAAAGCAGTCGTCACCGGTTCCACACGACCAGACCGCATCAAGGAAGACTTGGCTGCACTGAAAGCTGACATCCCGTCTGCCTTCTGGGACGAACTCGTCGACAAAGGCCTCGTTTCTCCGAAAGCCGTATTGCCGAAAAAATAGTAATAGAGAACGACAAAAGGTTCCGGTCTGCTGACCGGAACCTTTTATTGTGGATGCAACAGCAGTTTGTGCAAGAAGCCTCATTAATTGCCGGATTAGCATATCTTTAATTTTACAAATTTACCATTTGCTATAATATGGACTAGTGACAAGAACTGGAGGGCAAGAATGAAAACCTCAGCTACATTATCGCCAATAGCATTTTTATTGATCATCGTCTCCTTATTAGCTGGCTGTGGTACGGTTGGAGAAAACCCCGAAACTCTCGCGATTGAGCACCGCGGGGAATATGAAGGGGTGCTCGTTTCAAGCACCTATACTTCGGCCAAAACCGCGGGCTATGAAGAAACGTTCATCGAAGGAACGGAAAAAGCCGATGAATTGATCGACCGTTTGAATGGAGAAGAGCTGATTCAAGCGAGTGAAGCGGAACTGCAGGAAAGGGCCGATCTGCTCGAGCAGCCTGGCAGCTACCGGATGATGCTTTACAATATGCCGGCAGCTGACCGCATGGACGATCATATGTATTTGATTCAGTTCTATAAAGATGGAACGATTCAAGTGGACCAAGAAGGCGTCACGTATTTCCTTTATAATCCTCCAGAGGATTTGCTTTCGCAATTGAAACAACAGTGGAACATTAGCTTTTAAGACAAAATAAACTGCCCCGCGGTGATTAGAGCAATGTCTAATCGTCGCGGGGCAGTAGTTATTAGTTGATCTGTTTATTAGCCTTGTGGCGCGTGGTAAATTTCCTCGAACGGCTGGACGACGACGAAGCCGTTGCCGGAGAATTTCATCTGTACGGATTCTCCGCTGCCTCTCCCGAAAAAGCTTTTCAATTGCACGTCGGTGACGAAATCCGGTTCCAAATTGCCTGACCAAGCGACAGTCGCGTTCGGATCGGTGAACACCGGCGTATCCGGCGTAACGAGCAAAGTGAGCGGCTCGTAATGGGAGGTGAACGCGACGAGGCCGTGGCCTTCTAAGCGGATATTGAACAATCCGCCCGCCATCATTCCGGCGACGCGGCGCATCAATTTGATGTCCCAGTCGAGCCCGTCCTGAAACGCGAGCAAGTCGTTGCCGTTGATGAAGATGCTTTCGCCTTCAAGATCTAAAATGGTGATTTTCTTGCCGCTGTCCGCGACGTAGAGTTTGCCTTGGCCGTTCGCTTTCATTAACTGTGCGCCTTCTCCGCTGAGCGCTTTTTTGACGAATTTCCCGAGGCCGTGCTCGAGCATGCCTTCGCGCTCGAATTTGATATTGCCTTCATAGGAAATCATCGAGCCCGCTTTGGCCCATACTTGGCCATTCAAGTTCACTTCGAGCAGGCGGTCCGTTTCGAGCTCGAAAAAATCGCGCGCGCTTTCTTCCTGTTTCGTTTGCTGGACAAATTGCTTAATGGAATACTTCGACATGAATGATTCCTCCTTTAACTGGATACTATGCTATACGGACAGGCAGCAAAATCGTTTCATTTTGGCGACAGACTCTTTCTGGTTATTCGTTGATTTTCAACAAGGGAAGGAGTAGACTGTCGAAGAATGAATGTTCATTCCGCAACAGAAGGAGGAATTTTTCCAGATGCCGACATCCACCACTAAACGAGATGATATTCTCGACAGCGCGCTGACTTTGTTTGCTGAACGCGGCTTTGATGCTACGACCATCCCGATGATCGCGACCGACGCAAAAGTCGGGGCGGGGACGATTTACCGCTATTTCGCCAATAAGGAAGTGCTCGTCAACACTTTGTTCCAGCATTACGTCACCTTGTTCAAGGAGGCACTGGAGAAAGATTATCCTGAGGGAGCGGGCATTCGTGAGCAATTCCATCATCTATTCCAAGGGATGATCCGCTTTACGAACGAGCACGATCATGCCTTGTATTTCATTAAAACCCATACGTCCGCTTATTTTCTGGACGCCGAAAGCCGGGAGCAATTCGGCCATTTGCTGATGATCTTCGAAGATTTCTTCGAGGTTGGAAAACAGCATGGGCACATCCGACCGCTTCCGTCAAAGGCGCTGATCGCCATTATTTTCGGCGGCTTTTTGCAACTCTATCAATTGATCCGCGTAGGGGAACTTGAAGCCTCAGCTGAACTATTGGCAGGAGTCGAGGAAAGCTGCTGGGATGCTGTGCGTCATCATTCGTGATGATGCCAGTTTTTTTCTCATTTTATAGGAATGAATATTCATTCCGTTCTTAATTTTACAGAAGAGGTGCTAATAAATGATCCAAATGAAAAACCTTCCACAACCGAAATCTTATGGCCCGCTTGGCAATTTGCCCTTGATCGATAAAGAAAAGCCGGTGCAATCGTTCATGAAGCAAGCCCGTGAACTCGGGCCGATCTATCAATTTCATTTTCCGGGACGTGCCAGCACGTTTGTATCAAGTGCGGAACTGGCAGCGGAAATTTGTGACGAGACGCGCTTTGATAAAAAGATCGGGCCGGCTCTCCAGAAAGTCCGTGCGTTCGGGGGCGACGGCTTGTTCACGAGCGGAACCGAAGAGCCGAACTGGAAGAAAGCCCATAATATCCTGTTGCCAAGTTTCAGCCAGCAGGCGATGAAAGGCTATCACGAGAAGATGATCGACCTTGCGTCGCAATTGGTGCAGAAATGGGCACGGCTCAATCCGAACGAGGAAATCGATGTGCCGGATGACATGACGCGATTGACACTCGATACGATCGGCTTGTGCGGATTCAATTACCGCTTCAATAGCTTTTACCGTGAGGATTCCCATCCGTTTATAGAGAAGATGGTGCGTGCTTTGGATGAATCGATGAGCCAGACGCAGCGTCTTGGCATCCAGGACAAATTGATGGTGCGCTCGAAGCAGCAATTCAA
Source organism: Planococcus rifietoensis (assembly GCF_001465795.2). Lineage (NCBI taxonomy): Bacteria > Bacillati > Bacillota > Bacilli > Caryophanales > Caryophanaceae > Planococcus > Planococcus rifietoensis. Next base: position 477,647 of record NZ_CP013659.2, read on the forward strand.
GGAAGACATCGATTATATGTTTAACTTGGTCGACCAATTGATCGCAGAGCGTAAAGAAGCAGGCGACCAGGGAGAAGATGATTTGCTGGCACATATGCTAAAAGGCAAAGACCCGGAAACCGGGGAGTCCTTGGATGATGAGAACATCCGCTTCCAAATCATCACGTTCTTGATTGCGGGGCATGAAACGACGAGCGGCTTGTTGTCATTCGCGATCCAGTACCTATTAAAACATCCGGATAAATTAGCAAAAGCCTATGCCGAAGTGGACGAAGTGCTTGGCGATGCGACGCCTTCATTCAAGCAAGTGAAGCAATTGAAATACGTGCGCATGATTTTAAATGAAGCGCTGCGCCTATGGCCGACCGCGCCGGCATTTTCCGTTTATGCGAAAGAAGATACGACACTTGCCGGCAAGTATGAAGTCGGAAAAGGTGAAGCGTTCACTTTGCTCATTCCGGAACTTCACCGCGATAAAAGCGTTTGGGGACAAGACGCAGAAAGTTTCCGGCCTGAGCGCTTCGAAGACATCTCGAAAATCCCCCATCATGCATACAAGCCGTTCGGCAACGGACAACGCGCTTGCATCGGCCAGCAATTCGCACTTCACGAAGCAGTGCTCGTGCTCGGCATGGTGCTGCAGCATTTCGAATTGATCGACCATAGCGATTACCAGCTCGAAGTGAAAGAAACTTTGACCTTCAAACCGGACGGATTGACGATGAAAGTAAAACCGAGACGTAAAGTGCAGATGTTCCAGGCACCAGTTGCGGAAGAGCCAGAACAAGCGCCGGAAGCTGAGCAAGCCATCGATTCGCACGGCACGCCGCTATTGGTGCTTTACGGATCCAACCTTGGGACAGCACAAGGCGTCGCCCGGGAGCTCTCGGAAACGGCACGTTTTAAAGGCTTTGAGTCACAAGTAGCTGCGCTCGATGACTATGCCGGCAACTTGCCAACACAGGGGGCGGTCGTCATCGTATCGGCTTCGTATAACGGAAACCCGCCGGACAATGCGGTGCGCTTTATGGAATGGCTGGAAACCGCTGATTCTACTGAAGGCGTCACATACAGCGTCTTCGGCTGCGGAGACCGCAACTGGGCAACGACCTATCAGCGCGTGCCGAGCATAATTGACGAACAACTATCGGCAACAGGCGCCGCACAGCTCATCGGCCGCGGAGAAGGCGATGCCAGCGAAGATTTCGACGGAGAGCTGGAAAAATGGCAGCAAGCTTTATGGCCAGCACTCGCCGAACGTTTCGGGCTCGACCTGGAAACGAACGCACAAGCAACCAATCAGTTGACGATGGAATTCATCAGCGGTGTCAGCCATACCCCATCAGCGCGTGCATACGATGCGTTCACTGCAGTAGTTGCTGGCAATGACGAGTTATTGAAGACAGCGGAACGCAGCACACGCCATATCGAGATTCAGTTGCCTGAAGGGGCGGCGTATCAAGAAGGCGACCATCTCGGCGTGCTGCCGGAGAATTCCAAGGAATTGGTGGAGCGGGTGTTGACGCGTTTCGGCCTAAAAGGTGAAGAGCATGTAGTTCTGGAAGGAAGCTCTGGACGCGCGAACCATTTGCCGACCGGCCAGCCGGTCCAGCTCGAACAATTGCTCGCAAGCTATGTCGAGTTGCAAGAGCCGGCGACACGCGCGCAATTACGCGAACTCGCGAAAAGCAATCCGTGCCCGCCGCATAAACAGGAGCTTGAACAATTGGTGGAAGACGAGACCTATAAACGGGAAGTGCTTGCGAAGCGTTTGACGATGCTAGAATTGCTGGAACGCTTTATGTCATGCGAGATGGAATTTGAGCACTTTTTGGCTTTATTGCCGGCATTGAAAGCCCGCTACTACTCGATCTCGAGCTCACCGCGTGTCTCATCCAGCAAAGCGAGCATCACGGTCAGCGTCGTGAAAGGCGCGGCTTGGAGCGGTACAGGAGAATACGAAGGCATCGCTTCCAATTATTTGGCGAAGCGCGAGGCGGGAGATAAAATCGCTTGCTTTATCCGCACGCCTCAAACCGCTTTCCAATTGCCGGAAAACCCGGAAACACCGCTCGTCATGGTCGGCCCAGGCACCGGCATCGCACCGTTCCGCGGCTTTATCCAAGCACGAAAAGTGTTGAAAGAACAAGGAGTGCAACTCGGCGCCGCCCAGCTGTATTTCGGCTGCCGTCATGCACAAGAGGATTTCTTATATGAAGAAGAATTGAAGCAAGCCGAGCAGCTTGGCTTGATCGAGTTGCACAGCGCCTTCTCAAGACAACAGCAAGATAAAGTCTATGTACAGCACTTGATGGAACAAAATGCACAGGAAATTCTCGGGCTGTTGGAACAGGGCGGACATCTGTATATTTGCGGAGATGGCGGCAAGATGGCGCCAGCCGTGGAGCAAAGCTTGATCCGCAGCTACCAGGAATTGCGAAACACAACGCATGAACAAGCGTTGGCATGGCTCGCGGAACTTGAACAATCCGGCCGGTTTGCGAAAGACGTTTGGTCGGCTTCGTAAAAGATGGAATAATGACTAGCTTGTAAAAAACAGTAACTGAAATAGAGCCCAAGGGAAACGGCCATTTCCCTTGGGCTCTATTCGTTTATATCCATATCAATCGGCTTGCATGCCACCGTCGACATTGTAAATGGAACCAGTGACAAAAGAGGATTTATCGGAAGCCAAGAACAGCACGATTTGCGCGACTTCCATCGGTGTACCGAAACGGCCGACCGGAATGCCTTGCCGTATGGCTGCAGCAGCTGCTTCAGGGTCATCCGGAGAAATATTGCTTTGGATAGCGGTCAGCATTTGGGTATCGATAGCTGCCGGTGCGACCGCATTGACACGGATGCCTTGTGCAGCTGTTTCCAACGCAGCCGTTTTTGTCAGTCCGACGACTGCGTGTTTAGAAGCGATATAGCCCGGCATGCCAGGTGAGCCGATATAAGCCGCATTCGATGCTGTGTTGATAATGCTGCCGAATCCTTGTTTCTCCATCTGCTGGATCACATGCTTGAGTCCCAGGAAAACGCCCGTGACATTGATGCCCATGATGCTTTCGAAATGTTCTTTCTCCAAATCTTTGATCATTTTATGGGGGCCGTTGATGCCGGCGTTATTGAAAAAGACATCGATGCGCCCGAAAGCGTCTACGGTTTCCTGGACATAATTTGCCACATCGCTTTCTTCGGTGACATTTGCTTGAATGACTTTGATTTGTGCTTCGTCGGCTTCCAGTACATCTTTCGTCTTATCCAGCGCTTCCTGGTTGATGTCGACAAGGACGACGCGATCGCCCTGTTCCAAAAAGGCCTTCGCTGTATCCATGCCGATTCCGCCTGCGCCGCCTGTAATTAGCACTACTTTTTCTGCCATGATGATTCCTCCTCGAGTAATCTGATGATTAATGGGAATATTCTATCAATTATTAATGTTACAATAATGAATAACTTAGGCATATTCCCTTTTTAGCAGGAAGTGCCTCCTTCGAAAGGATGAGTGAAGATGGCTCTTGCGGATCAAGCTGGGATATTGAAGCCAGGCAGCAATCAGGAACAGTCCATGGTCGAAATGCTGAAAGTCTTTGTGAATCAATGCCAGATGGCGGAAGCTTATTTTTTCCGTTATTCGATTATCGGATTTTTAGGCGAAGGCATTATTTCATTGGAACAAGAGAAGATCAAGCACATCCCGGAATTGCGCTATGACATTCGCAGCCTGCCGACGATTGAAGCTGCCCTTCTGGAACGCAAGGCGAAATATTACGAAGGCCAGGAAATTTTCGAGAAGACCAGCAGCAATTACATCATCGATTCCACTGTCCGGTCATTTCTCGTGATGCCTGTCTTTACCGGAACTACCGTGCATGGCTTCATTTACGGCATTAATCAGGAAACCGTCTGCTCACCGGAATTATTGGATCACATGACGAAGTTTGGTGAACAAGCAGGCAAAATTTTGTGCTCTTTTTCAATATCCCAAAGCCATGCGTTATTGAGCACGCGGGAATGGGAAGTCATGAGGGAAATCGCCTGGGGAGCGGCGACGAAAGAAATCGCTGGGCGTCTGGACATCAGCGAGGCTACGGTCAAGCAATATGTGAAGCAAGCTGTGAAAAAGCTGGGCGTTTCCAATCGCACACATGCAGTAGCGGAGTTGATGAGAAGGGGAGCGATCTTTTAACTGGAGTTTAATGAAGAGAAACTTTGCGCGAGTTCTTAAACCATCGACTTTAAGGAGGAGCTAATATGAACATCGGCATCATCGGAACCGGCAACATAGCGACCTATTTGCTCGAACAGGTGAATGAAAACCGCATGGCAGATGGGCGGATCACTGCAGTGTTCGGACGCAACGTGGAAGCCGGAACGCGTTTAAAAGAGCGCTTTGGCATGGGGTTTTACACAGATTTAAACGAATTTCTATCGGGCTCTATCGATACCGTCGTGGAAGCTGTAACAGTGGATGCGGCGCAGTTGTTTTTGAAACAAGTGCTTGAACATAAAAAAGACCTCATCGTCAGCAGCATCGGCGTGTTCAAAGACTTCGCATTTTTGGATGAACTGACGCAACTTGCGGAAACGAACGGCACACATATCTATTTGCCATCGGGCGCGATCGGCGGATTGGACGTTTTGCAATCGGCAAGGGCATTGGGCGGATTGGAATCTGTCCAGCTGACGACACGGAAGTCGCCGATGTCACTAGGAATAGAGACGGACCGTGAACAAGTGCTGTTTGACGGGACGGCGTTTGATGCGGTCGATGAATTCCCGAAGAACATTAACGTCGCGCTCGTACTCGCCATTGCGGGCATCGGAGTGCACAAGACGAAAGTGCGCATCATCGTCGACCCAAATGTCGAACGCAATAAGCATATGATCGCAGCACAAGGGGTTTTTGGCAAGATGCAGTTGCAAGTTGAGAACACCCCGATGGCAGCGAACCCGAAAACCAGTTTACTCGCGGCCTTGAGCATTCTGTCAGTGCTGCAGAATAAAGGGCTTGCTTTGAGAATTGGCAATTGAAAAGAAAGACAGCAAGGAGATAGCTTTCGGTATGATGGAAGTTCAAAAATACGATGATTTGAAAGGGGTATAAAATGGAACATGTCAAAGAAGGATTCATTACCGTGACCGGGGGCAAAGTATGGTACCGCATCACCGGCAAAGGACCCGGTATTCCGCTATTGCTGCTTCATGGCGGGCCGGGAATGAAAAGCAGCGACAGCGACCCGTTGAGGCAATTAGGGACAGAGCGGCCGGTCATCCAATACGATCAGCTCGGCTGCGGGAAATCGGAGCGGCCGGAAGATGCTTCTCTTTGGACCGTGGACCGCTACGTTGAAGAGCTCGGGCAAGTGATCCGAGCGCTCGAGCTGGAAGAAATCCATTTGCTCGGCCATTCCTGGGGGACGATGCTCGCCGCGTCTTATTTATTTACAAAACCACCAGGCGTGCGCAGTGTCATATTCTCGGGGCCAGCGCTCGATGCGCAGCGCTGGGAGCGGGACCAGCGTGCTTATTTAAAGCAATTCCCAGAACAAGTGCAAAAGACGATCGAGGAGAGCGAAAGCCAAGGGACGACCGATTCAGACGATTACCAACAAGCGATGATGCAGTATTACAAAACCCATATGTGCCGCGTCGAGCCTTGGCCAGACGAGTTGTCGGATGATCTCGATCAGCTGAACCCGAATGTCTACAATTATATGTGGGGAGCTTCGGAATTCACGGTCACCGGCACCTTGAAACATTTCGATGCGACGGAGCGCCTGCATGAAATCGATATTCCGGCTTTGTTTACTTGCGGCCGTTACGATGAAGCGACACCTGAAGCGACAGAACAGTATGCGAGCCTCGTCCCGGATGCGGAATTTCACGTATTCGAAAACAGCTCGCATATGCCGCCAGTCGAAGAACCGGAAGCTTATGTGGAAACCGTGCGCGAATGGGTCAACCGCCAGGAAATGAAGCCAGGTGCGTAAACGGATTAATTGTGAAACTGATGCTATGATAATAACGAACCGCAAGCAATGGCGGTTCGTTATTTTAATGGAAAAAAGCTTTACTGACCAGAGGAGAGATAGCCATGAATGAAGACCAGTGGCAACTAGCAGCGCAAGCATTATCTACTATAACGGTGACAGCACAGCCCGATAATGAACCAGTCGTAATCACTGGCATTGCCGAAGGATTCCGCTGCATCGGCGTTGGGACAGACGCAGCCGTATTCCAGTCTGAGAACTTTCCGGAATATGCATTTAAAGTATACGCCGAAGGCAAAAAAGACAAGCTCGAAGCCGAAGCGAAGGTGTACGAACAAATCGGGCAGTCTGTTTATTTCTCGACATGCTACGGAAGAGACGAGCGCATGCTCGTATTGAAATTCGAGCAAGGCCCGACTTTATTCGATTGCTTGCTGCAAGGCGTGTACGTGCCGGAACAGGCCATCGTGGATGTGGAAAAAGCGCGCGACTATATCCGCGAAATCGGCTTGAACCCGCGGGACATCCACTTGAAAAACATCATCTTGCAGGATGGGCGCGCGAAATTGCTCGACGTGTCTGAGTACATCAAGCCGGGCAACGATTTCCGCTGGGAGCACTTGAAAAAAGCGTATCACGAATATTATCCGATCATCGACGGCAAACCGGTGCCATTCTGGCTGCTCGACACGATCCGCAAATGGTACCACCATTGGAACCGTTATTCCGCGAACTTCGAAGAATTCATGCGCATCGTGTCCAAACAATTGAATTACCGGAAATAATTTAACAAACAACAGGCTTTCTAGAAATTCAAGAAGCCGCATTTTCCGAAGCTTATCGCTCGCTTTCCGTGGGGCGGGAATCGAGCCTCCTCGGCTTGCTCCACTTTCGCTATGCTCAAGCGTCGCAAATGAATGAACTCAGCGAAGCTTCGCTCATTCATTCCCTGCGGGGTCTCTCAAACCCGCTAGTCCCACAGGAAAGATAAGGTTGAACTACGTGAGACCTTATCTTTGCGAAGTAATGCGTAGCATTATTGAGCAGAATGTTTTCCGAGCGAATGCTTCTCCAAATGCTTAGATAGAATATTGAATTTTAAATGTAGAAAAATCTCCGTTTAATCTATATCAGCTCATAGACTTTTTTAACATTTTGAACAGGCTTTCCTTAAGTGGAAAGCCTGTTGTTCTGTATAGAAATAAATAAGTGATAATATCCACTCGATTAAATTCAAAATTTTATATATTTTTCAAGAAAATTATTATTTGTATATAATAAGGGGAGGAATGCACTAGAGCGATAGACTTAGGAGGATTCATAAATGGTGAAACGAAATAAAGCTTGGGCGCTGGCAATCTCGGCCAGTTTGACTGCGATGCTTGCAGCGTGCGGCGGGGAACAGGAAACCGCGACGGACAAAGAAAGTGCTTCACAACAAGGCGAATTGGACAGTGTCCAGGAATTGCGCTTGACGACAGGGTCTGGGGTTCCGACCATGGATTCCGTAATGGCAGACGATGCGGTATCGTTCACCATGTTGAACAATGCAGGCGAAGGTCTTTACCGGCTGGATCAGCACAATACGGCCATTCCGGCGATGGCTTCAGGCGAGCCTGAAATCAGTGAAGACGGGCTGACCTATACATTTACGCTGCGCGAGGCAAACTGGTCTGACGGCTCGCCCGTGACGGCGCATGATCTTGTGTTCGCGTGGCAGCGGGCAGCCGACCCGGAAACAGGATCGACATACGGCCCGTATATGATGGCGGGAACGATTAAGAATGCTGCTGCGATTGCAGAAGGCAAGCTGGACAAGTCGGAACTCGGCATTACCGCACAAGACGATCAAACGCTCGTCGTATCACTTGAACGCCCGATTCCTTATTTCTTGTCCTTGATGGCGTTCGGTACGTTTTATCCGCAGAAGGAAGCGTACGTCACGGAACTTGGAGATCAATACGCCGTGGATTCAGAAAATCTGTTGTCGAACGGTCCGTTCATTTTGGCGAACTGGGATGCAACTGCAGCATCGTGGGAGCTGGAGAAAAACCCCGAATATTGGGATGCGGAAACGGTGAAGTTGGACAAAGTCGAATTCAATATCGTCCCGGATCCAGGAACTGGCGTTAATTTATACGAAACGGGCGAAGCAGACCGTGCTGGCTTGGCTGGTGAATTTGCCATGCAATACGCGGAAGATGAGGAAGTCGTGCGCGTTTTGAAGCCGTCTGTCTATTATTTGCAGTTCAACCAGGAGCGCGAAGGTGAACCGACGCCGCTTGCGAACCCGAAATTACGCAAAGCTTTGGCGCTGTCGTTCAATAAACAGGATTTGGCGGATATCGTTCTCGCCAACGGGTCGATCCCGGCAGATTTCTTGGTCCCGACGGAATTCACGTTTAATGCAAACAATGAAGATTTCCGCCAGGTCAATGGGGATATGATGGAATTCAATGCCGAGGAAGCGAAAGCCTTATGGGCAGAAGGCTTGGAGGAAGAAGGGCTGACGGAAGTGAGCTTGGAGTACTTGAGCGGCGATACGGAACTTTCGAAAAAGATCGATGCCTATATGAAAGACCAAATGGAAGGCACTCTGGAAGGCTTGACGCTCGAGATGAGCCAAGTGCCGTTCAACGTTCTGCTCGATAAAAACGAAGCACAGGATTACGATATCCAAAGCACAGGCTGGGGCCCGGATTTCCAGGACCCGATTACATTCCTTGATTTGTTTGCGACCGAATCGCCTCAAAACACGATGGCGTATTCCAATGAACAAGTGGATGAATTGCTGGAACAGGCGAACGGCGAACTTGCCTTGAAACCGGAAGAGCGCTGGCAAGCGTTAGCTGAAGTGGAGAAAATCCTCGTCGAAGAAGATGCGGCCATTGCCAATATGTATCAGTTCGGCAGCATGGCGCTGCAAAAACCGTATGTGCACGATGTCATCACGCATCCGTTCACGGGCGACTTCAGCTATAAATGGGCTTATATCTCAGGAAGAGAATAGCAAAAAGGAGGATGGCAGCTGCCATCCTCCTTTTGTTTTAGGTATTCATTTTAAAACGCGCCCGAGCCGCCGCCACCGCCGCCGACTCCGCCTCCAGTTCCAGCAATTCCACCGCCGCTTGCGCTGGCGCTCGAACTGGTTGTGGTGCTGGCCGAAACGAATACGGCCGTCATGAGGATCGGGTTCATCGCGAAACCAGAGACATCATTTGCCGGCTCAGCGGCTGTAAAGGCATTCGCTTTTCGCTCGGCCGTTTTCTGGTCGCTGCCGAGCAAGTACGCATAAGCGCGCTGCATTTCGTCCATTGTCAGCCGTTCCCATTGATCTGTCGGCAATTGGTCCATAGCATTTTTCATGCTGCGCCATTCGTAGCGCACACGGTGGCCTTCACGCGTGATTGGCGAATAGCCGATCGCAAAGCCGAGAGCGAGCATTCCAAGCGCAATAGAGAGGGCCATCCATGGCAAGAGCCCGTAAATGCCCGAAACGATAGCCAGGCCGATGAGGACCGCGCTCGTAATGCCGACCGCCCAGCGCAGGCCGCTGTGCTTTTCGTAAAAGTCGTGCGCTAACACTTCGGCTCTCACTTCTTTATTCCATTCAGCAGTCGCTGCATTGTAGTCTTCGTGATTAAGTTCATTTTTCGTATAAATCTCAACTTGTTCAAGCGTGAACTCCTGGCCATCTCCGATTGTATCGAACAATAGCCCAATCAAAACCGCCTCGTGTGGATGGTCAGTGTTGCGGTCAGCCAGTGCGAAATGGTCTTCTGAGAGTTGGCGAATCTTGCCCTTTCTCATCAAATCCAAAATTGCCGCCGACATGCCGTTCGCCGCTACATAGCTCGGATTCGTAAAATGAAGCAACGCAGGAATGCTCATCGAATCTTCCGGAACGAAAAATTCATAATTGCCGCTTCGGGCTTCCCGTTTACGTCTTGATGCCTTCAGCCAAGCAAATAGCACGAGCCCGATGAGGAGCGCGCCAAGTATGACGATGGCAGGAATACCAATGGATTTTGCGATTTGCTGGTTGCGGGCGAACGCTGCTGCCTCGTTTTCGAGTTCTTCACGGTCATCCGCGAGCTCATCGCGCACCGTGCCGTCTTGCGCTGTGACACCAGGGAACAAATCGGATTCAAAAATTGCACGGATATCAGCATTTTCTTCGGATGGCACATTGCCTAAATCGAAAACTACGGTGCCATCTTCCGTAACGTTCGAGGTATCAAACGCCTCGCCATATCCGAGCGCTTCGGTTTCTGCTGCCGGGGCAGGCGGAATGACCGTAATTGTCATATCGCCGTATTCGCTTTCGTTGCTTGCATCAAAGAACGGCCAGTAAAACTCGGCGCCGTCTTCAAACTTTTCGACAGCCCCGACGATCCGGTAGTTCAGCTCGACTTGGACCGAATCGCCGTCATTGCCGGAGCGGTAGATCTTGTACAGGCCATCTTCGACTTCAACTTCCAAGTCCCGGCGGCTGTCGCTCGCGGTAAACTCCTCGATCGACGTTCCTTCTTTTGGAATCAAGCTTCTCGTTATGCCTTCAAAGTCATCTTCGAATTCATACGTAAATTGTTCTGTCACGTCTGCAGTGCCGTCTTCATTTAACTGGGCCTCGATCTGCACTTCCGTAATATCGAAATCAACTGCAAACGCCTGGACCGGGACGAGCAGCAGGAAAATGAACAAAACGAATGCCAACACTTTTTTGTTCTTCACGCTTCATCACCTCTTATATAGGAGTACGGATGAGGAAGGGGAAGGTTTCAAATGAAGTGCATGTAGCGGCTGCGCTTGGCTGTACGAAAATAAAAAACCAGGCACGGGAGAAGTGCCCAGCCTAGTTTCGGTTCATGTATCAATCGCTTATTCAATTCACCAATTCAACCGTAATGCTGCCATTGTCCGACTGCAAATCTACTACATTCTCGCCGCTGCCAAACACGCTGTGGCGGTTTTTCACGCCGAATACGGAAACGGTTCCCCAATCGACATTCGCGCGGATCGTCGCATTTTTTGGCTGCGCCTGGGTCTCGACCGAGATGGCGCCATTGTCGGTTTCGAGGCTGATTGTGCGGTCAAGGTTCACAGTCGACAAGCGAATGCGCCCGTTGTCGGTTTTCGCGCGGACATTGCCTTCGATGTCTTTCAAGTCGATGGCGCCGTTGTCCGTTGATGCGTGAAGTTCGTCTGCCTGGATGTTCCGCAGTTGGAGCTGTCCGTTGTCGGTGCCGACTTTCAGTTTCTTCGCCTGTACATGTGCCAATTCGATATCACCGTTGTCCGATTCAACATTCGCCTGATCCGCCGTGATGTGCGTAAGCTCGATACGGCCGTTATCCGTTTTGATGGACAATTGGCGGCTATCGAGGCGCTCGCCAGTGATCATGCCGTGGTCAGAATCGATTTGGATTTTGTCATACAGTTTCTTCGGCAAGCGGACGTCGAGCTTCGGTGATTTCATGCTGCCGGTAAAGCTGAAGATGCCCCATTTTCTCGGCTCTTCTTTCAAGGTGATGACGAGCGTCCGGTTGAGGATATCAACAGACAGTTGCTGGCGATAGCTTTTGTCGGTGATGTCGGCATGCATCTTGCCGTCTTCTGAAGGAGCTATCGTCAGCATGCCGTTATCAATCTGGATGTCGACTTGGTCGAATTTGTCTTCGGTCAGTTCATTCGCTGCCGCGCTGATATCGTTTTGGTTGAAATCAAACGACTCGATCAGTTCATCGGCAATTTCCTGCGGCAAGCCGAGTTCATCGGCGATTTCACTATCCGTTTTGCCATCCGCCTGGCCGTTTGAAAAATACTCTTTGATGTCCTGGAGAATGTCGTTTTGTTCTTCTTTCGGCAATCGTTTCAACGCTGTTTCAAGTTCTTGCAAAAATTGGTTTTCAGTCATTTTGCACACCCTCTTCAATTAGTTGGTTGACCCCATCCGTGAAACTTTTCCATTCTTCGAGCTGTTCCTGTAAATACGTACGGCCGAGTTCAGTGAGCGAGTAATATTTCCGCGGCGGGCCTTCGCTTGATTCCTGCAAGTAAGTGGTGAAATAACCCTCCTTGGTGAGCCGCCGCAGCAGGGGATAGACCGCGCCTTCCGAGATGGCGATGCGGCTTGAGATTTTCTGGACGAGTTCATAGCCGTAGCGGTCTTGTTTATCCAACAACACCAGGACACATAAATTCAACACGCCTTTTTTAAACTGGATGTTCATATGGATTTCCTCCTTTCTTAGCTAGTGTTTTATAAACAGTAGTGATTAATGAATAATATATCATCTAGTATTGTTCAATGCAAGGTACTGACAAGAATTAATTGAAAATTATTTTTTCTTTACTCAAATCGCTGTCCATAAACACAAAAAAGCTGGCTCCCATTCATTATAAAAATGAGAACCAACTATGTGAAATTACTTCTATGGAATTACAATTTTATTAGTAATGAAAAGATATGGAGCAAAACAACGGAGACTCCCGCGGGAAAGCGAGACAGCTGAGACCCCGCAAGAAGCGAAGCGACTGAGGAGGCTTAGCGCTCGCCCGCAGGAAAGCGTAGTTGTTTTGTGGAATATCGGTTTCACAGAGGTTTTAAGATCTCTTGATTATTCAAAATCGATTTCTGAGGTCATGACGCGTCCTGTCGGGTGAGGGTCAAAGCCGGTGATATTGTCTTTGCCTGCAAGCGACGGTGACGTATGGACAAGCGGGATGATCGGCGGATCGTCATGCAGGATGACTTGCGCTTCACGATATAATTCGTTGCGCTCTTCCTGGTCAGTGATAATCCGTGCCTGATCCAATAAGGCGTTGAGCTCAGGGTTATCGTATTGCGTCGAGTTGGTCGAACCGACATTGTCACCGTGCAAAAGCGTGTAAATGAAATTATCGGCATCACCGTTCATGCCGGTCCAGCCGAGCAGGAACGTATCCGCTTCGCCATTGATCGCTTTTTCGATATACGTTGCCCATTCAAACGTGACAATTTCTGCATCGACGCCGATATCGGCAAAATTGGACTGGAGATATTCAGCGACCTTGGCGCCGTCTGGCATATACGGGCGCGATACCGGCATCGCGTAGAGTTCCATGCTGAATCCGTCGGGGAGCCCAGCTTCAGCCAGCAATTCTTTCGCTCGTTCCGGATCGTAAGCGTACGGTTCGATATCATCGTTATAGCCTTCAACAGCAGGTGGAATGACGTTTTTCGCAGGGATTGCCCCTTCGCCGAAGAATGCTTCGACCATCGCCTCTTTATTCACCGCATGGCTAAGCGCCTGGCGAACGAGTGGGTCGTCGAAGGGTTCGTGGGTCAATGTCATGCCGAGGTAGCCAAGGTTGAGAGGGGGACGGGAGTAAAGCTCGAGCCCAGCTTCTTCTTCAATCTGCTCATGGGATTCGGAATCCAAACCGGCGACCAGATCCACTTCGCCGCTCAGCAAGGCATTGAGTCGGGAAGAATTGTCCGGAATCGTGCGGAAAATAACTTCTTCGAGCTTCGGAAGCCCGTCGACCCAGTAATCGTCGTTTTTCTCAAGGGCGATCCGTTCGTTCGGCTGCCATTCCTGGAAAACGAATGGGCCTGTGCCGACCGGATTGCTTCTATAGTCATCCCCGAATTCTTCGATGGCTGCGGGGCTTGAAATCGACAGCGGCGTCAGCGCCAAGTCTTTCAATAATGTTGGTTGCGGACGCTTTAATTGAATTTCGACCATGAATTCATCAACCGCCGTGACGGATTCGATATTATGGGCTTCATCTCCTGTATAGCCGCCGAACACTGTCCCGTACATCGGGAATTGGTCCCCGCTGCCGTTCATCCAGCGGTCGAAGTTAAAGGCGACGGCGTCTGCATTAAAATCGGTGCCGTCGTGGAACTTCACGCCTTCACGGAGCGTAAAGGTATGGGTCAGCCCATCGTCTGATTCCTGCCATTCGGTCGCAAGCATCGGTTCAATGGTCGTCTCGCCTTCCGCGAAAGTCGTCAATGTTTCGAGTACGCTTTGTGCGACGTTTTCGGATTCATTATCCGTCACTTCGGAAGGATCGAGCGAGACGGCATCGCCGCCGCGCGCAAAAATAAGCGTATCTTGTTCGGTCGATTCTTCGCTTCCGGAATCACCACCGGAACACGCCATCAAGAGAAAGGGGGACATGGTCAACAGGGCAAGCATTTTCGTGGATCGTTTAATCATTGAAACACTCCTTTTGTGTAAATTATTTTTTGCAACATAAGTAAAAAAGTAATTCACTATGTATAACTGGAAGGGCGGCTTGAGAAGTATTGATAGTTCTTGTTATGCGATTCACACAGTTTTCTATGTGCCGAGCCAAGAATTAATAGGCTTTTCGTTCAATAGGCGAGGGGAAAGCTAAAGGCCGCCTTGCATAAGTATAAAGTATAATCATTTAGTTTTGTGATTATTTAAACAATTTAGTTATTTAATATCATATTAAAAAGACAATTTTGTCGAAGCAAGAAAAAGATTAAGGCGTTCAGATCGATTAATAGATTTCCATGTCCAATAAAAAAGATGGCACCAATCCAGTGGGGGATTGGTGCCATCCTTTTTCTTCAATTTCTTTTTAACTTGGCAGAGATTATCTCGTCTTGATTTTTTGTATGTCGTGTAAATCCAGTCCAGTAGCAATCGGCGATGAAGCCGAAAGCGGAATCGCGTATTTCACATCGGCCTGGGTGCCAAGAGGGTGGGGCTTCAGTTGAAAGTGATCGATGGCTGTACCGATCATGTGTGCTGCCGTTTGTAATTTTGGATCCATTAAAGGAATATAATCGATGGCAATTAATGACTCGGATACGTCAATGATTCGGACAGCCTGTTCGTCCAAAACAGCGGCTATTTGGAGGAATGTCCACTGTTCTCTTGCTGCGATGGAATTGTAATGATTGTGCCCATTTACGTACAGTCCAGCACGCTGCTTCGGTTTCAGCAATTCCCACATCGGAATATCCGGCGAAATGCAGCGTTTTTCTTTTTCGGAGTTTTTGGTGGTTCCATGGACAGGATGGTGGCCGAAGACGATGAGTGGGAGATCCCCAGACTCCTGAACGACATTTTCAAGCCATTGTTGTTGAACAAGGTCTAATGTTCCGCCCCAGTCTTCGTAGTTTTGTTCTTGGGCGGTATCTAGAAATGCCAATGTTGCATGTTCTGTTGAAATGGTATGAAAACGCTCTTGTTGTGTGATGTGGAGGACATTTTTCCGGTTCATGGCATAGACGTCATGGTTGCCGAGCACATGTACGAATGGTTTTTCATGCTGGCGGATCATGCCATATATATCTTCCAATTCGTCAGCTGAACCAAAATTCGTCAAATCACCAATAGAGACATACAAGTCTGCTGGGATTGAGAAAAACTGTTCCATGAAGGATTCAAAAAATGATTGCCGATCTTCCCGGATAAAAGCATAACTCTCTTTTACCGAAGGAAAGTGTAAATCTCCAATCACTGCAATTTTCATTCTGTTCAACAACTCCTTCTGCATTTAATAACATCAGTATCTCAAACGGCTGCTAAGCTGCGGTAAACGCAGTGTAAAGAATTGTGAAAATACGGATTCTGTACCAGGACAATAAAAAAACTACACCTATCCGCCGGTGAGACGTCTAGGTATAGCTCAGTTGAAAGTTACAGAATCGCTTCCGCAATAATCTTATCCAGTTTGCGGATATCGACTTTCTTATTCAAGTTCAGTTTGAAGTTTCCGGCTCTTGTCCAAAGTTGGATTTCGGCGTTGGCATCGAAAGTACCGGCGTTTTCAGTCGAGTACATATTGATCGAAGCGAACGGGATAGTGTAGACTTCGACTTTTTTGCCGGTCAAGCCTTGCTTGTCGGAAATGATGATGCGCTTGTTTGTCACGACAGCGGTATCACGCACCGTTTTATAAGCGACCTTGGCGACTTCGCCGTCTACCAGCAAGTCTTTGACCGAGTCTGGTACATCAATTTCCTGCAGGAAGGTCCAGCCCATCATTGCATTCAATTCTGCCATTTGAATTCCCCCTAAGTATTGTTGATATCAGTATGGCATATGTCGGAAAAGCGGGCTATAAAAATGAACAGGCTATTCGAATGATAGTCATACAATTAAATCGTTGCTCGACTTCATTGCAATTGCATCTTTCAGCAAGCTTCGCAGCAAATCGGCAAAAACTGCCACGGCAGCAGAAGCGAGTGTGCCAATGACTCCGAGCGTGATGATGTGTGTAATGTCATCATCGATGAACAAGATTGCAGCGAGCTCGCCGAGCACAATGAAGAAGATGATCGCAAGGGCGCAATACTTGATGACAGTCAAAGCTTTAAGCACCGAGTCCGAAAAGGCTTGGTCGCGGCCGATGTACCCCAGCAGCTTGAAGGTTTGGTAGAAAGCGATGAGGATGGGAGAAAAGAAGATATAAGCCACTATTAAAAAGGGGTATTGAAGATACGCCGTCTCCGGATCCTGAGCTGCTTCTGTTGCAGCCATTTCAGGCAAGCCGAATACATACAAAGCAATCATCCCAACAGTCATCAGCAGCAGAACCCCTTTCAAAAACAACGTCGCGGCATATTTAGCTCTCAATGGAACCCCTCCGTTCATGTTTGTATATTGAATTTAGCAGAATATTTATCGATTATCAATAAATAAATATTGAAATTCGATATAAAATTTAATCTATAGTATCAATAGCCAATTTTTAGATAGACATTCAGTTTTTACAGGAGCTTGATTTCTATACGTGCTGAATGGAAAATTATAGTATGTTAAAATGGCCAGACAAGAAGCTTTTGAGGGGTATTCAATTTTAAGAATCATCCTCTATGCAACGGAGGAGGAACACCATGCTTGCAGAAATGTATAAAAAACGTGAAAGACTCGCTTATTTATTTTTGGGCGGAACGTTGGTTGTGGCGCTTGTGTTTTTCTTTGTCACAACGCCAGAAACGTCTACGGAATGGATTGAACTGCTGCCTCTTTTGTTCCCGATTGGCTTGAGCGTAGCGGTTGTATTGATCAGCCGGACGCATTATAAAAAAGTGAAGGACATTGAAATTCCGCGATCCGAAAAGCAACTCTTAGACCTGAAAGACATCGTCATCAAGAAAGATGCCGCACTTATTCCGAGGCTATTATTATTCGAAAAAAGCGGTCAGTATGTCGGAAGCGTCGAAATCGCGAAAATTCCCTGGTGGATGTATCCGTTCTTGATTTTTGCTTCTTCGCTAATTAGCTTGTTACCAATGACTTATAAACTGGCAAGCAACGACGGCACAAGCGAAATAACCTTCCGAAAAACGGGATGGCTGAAGCAGTCGGAAGTTGAGATTTTCAATAAGGAACAGGAAAAAATCGGTACGTACATACAAGAAGAATTAAAAGCGCTGTTCAATATCAAAGGGGTATTGTATGACGAAAAGGAAGAAGAGCTGCTGTCCATTAAAGCATCCGGATTCTCCGGCAGTTTCAGTTGGAATGACCAACAAGGACGGCGCTTGGCTTACTTTTATAATGGCATATTTCCACATGAATATACGCATCTCTTCAGGGATACGCATAACGATATTGTCGAATTGGCGGATGATACGGCAGACAAAGACAAAGTTCGTTTGCTGGCAGTCATCGGGTTTATTTTCTTTACGCGAATCAAGCAATAAATTATATGAAGACATTGCGATGAGGGAGGTGTTTGTACAATGACTCGATCGACACGAACAGAAATGATGAACCGCTTGGATTTCTTTATAGGGACTTGGGCAATCGAAGTGGTACACCCGCATATTCAACCAACGCCGATTACCGGAGAGGCAAGTTTCGAATGGCTGGACGAGCGCTACGTTATTCAACGCACAAAAATCGACAAGCCTGAATTTCCGAGCAGCATGATCATCTATGATTGGGACGATGCGAAAGGGCAATACGTGCAGCATTATTTTGATTCGCGCGGCGTGACGCGGTTATACGAGATGAGTTTTGAAGAAGGGATTTGGAAGTTGTGGCGGAACGAGCCCGATTTCTCGCCGCTCGATTTTCATCAGCGGTTCAGTGGCATAGTGAATGAAGCAGAAAACCTTATCGAAAGTTGCTGGGAACAATCAGCGGACGGTGTTCAGTGGGAGCACGATTTCAAGTTGATTTTAAAAAAACAGTAAAGAGTGAAAGCCTTCCGGATTGCTTGGAGGGCTTTTTGACTGTGTAAATGAAAAATTTGGAAGTGATCAATGAGAGACAGGACTTTTGATGTCTTTATGAGGATTATGACAAAAATATCGAAAATGATGTTGAGTTATTTGTTAATTCAGACTATTATTTGTTGTAGCAAGAAAATAAAGGAAATGAAAGGAGAATAATATGAAAAAAGGAATTGCTGGAATTTTTATGGGTTCACTTTTAGTGATGGGGGCTTCTTTAAACGTAGCCGCCGATGAACACGACGACAAGAACTGTGATGATTTCTCAAGCCACGAAGAAGTCATGGAATTTTGGTACACAAACGGGTATAGTGCAGAAAACGACCCGCACGACCTCGACCGTGATAATGACGGACTCGCTTGTGAAGTCAGCCAATCAGAATACGATGATTATGTAGCAAGCCAAGAAGCTGCCGGATCTGATGACGAAGCTTCTGGTGATCAGGAAGAAGCTGTAGAAGAGGAAGAGGAAGAGGAAGGTGCAGCTTTGCCGGATACTGCTTCGAACGGTCCTCTTATGATGCTGTTCGGCGCTGGAATTGCCGGGGCAGGATCATTGCTCTTATTCCGTAGAAAGAACCAAACAGCCGAGCAGCAATAGGCTGTCTGATAAGCACTCATACAAAAGAGCAGCGGGATTGGATATCCGCCGCTTTATCCGAATCTAAAAAAGGACTGCCCTTGAAAGTCATGATCATGACCTTTTGGGGCAGCCTCTTTATTGCGAGGTGATGCTAAATGAAGCGTTGGTTGGGCTTGGTGCTCCTGTTTATTGGTTTAAGTATGGTCATAGTGAATTTCTTGGAATGGAATACCGGCCATACAGCAGCGCAGGACTTCACTGAGAAAGAAGCGGACGAAGTGGCGGAAGTAGCTCAGACACTGGAAAAAGAAATGATCTTTACACCGCCTTCCATTGAAGAGCCGACTCCCGTGTTCACAAGCGATATTCAAGAAGAGGCGGGTGCGAATATCGCTACACTGCTCATCCCCAAGATTGAACAAAAATATTCTATCTATTGGGGAACGGACCCTTCAACCTTGACTCAAGGCGTCGGCATGTTCGTCAGTGATTTAACGACGGTGCCCGGCGGTTATGGACATACCGTTCTAAGCGGCCATCGGGATACGGTCTTTACTAGATTAGGCGAACTTGAAAAGGCCGATTTGCTTCATGTGCAATATGACGATGAAATTTTTATCTACGAGGTCACGGATACGTGGATTACGCACGAAGACGATCGAACAGTCATAGTCGAAAAAGAGGAATCTACTCTCACTTTGACGACTTGCTATCCTTTCGACTTTATCGGCTATGCTCCGGATCGGTATATCGTCCAGGCCGAGTTGGTCGCTGAACGAAAAATTAAGAACTAATAATTGAAACGCTGCGGATACGCGTCAATGTTGCAGCCACGAAAAAAAACAGCTGTCCATCCCAATGGGCAGCTGTTTTAAATTGGCGAATGCCAAGATCAGTTGGCGGATCGGCGAACGGGGTTTCAGTCCGCATTCATGCTGTAGGTGTCGGACGTTTCGCAGACGGCTTTTAAATTGTTCAAGGTTTGCTCCATGGAATTGTTCATCAATTTTTGGATGATGAGTTTATTGGCGACCTTGCCCACCAATTTACCAGGCAGTTCATAATTCATGTCCAAAGAGATTTCGACGCCCTTTCCTTCCGGGATATAGGTCCAGAATTGATCGGACGTGATCGCTCCTTTGACAGTGCCTCTCCATGAGTATCCATTGCCATCTTTTGCCGTTTCCACGACTTCAACTTCAATCGGCAAATGCATTCCGAGCATCGTGTATTTCATGTCCATGGTCGTGCCGGTCTCTCCTTGGCCAACCAGGTTTTCGGGTTCCGAAAGGCCGACGTACCATTGGAACCAATCGCTCGGGTTGATTGCGTAATGGTAAACTTCATCAATCGACCGGTCAATATAGATACTTTTTTTGATATTCCACATACCATGCTCCTCCTCGTTCGTGCTCCGGGTACGGGAAATGAGGTTCGAATCGTTCTTCGCCTCATAGGTGTTAAAACGATGCTGGAACTCTTTTTGCCGATCACAACTGATGCTAAACAACCGCCAATTCTCCAAACTGGATGAAGTGAATGCAACAGGACAGGAAATAGAATGGCTTCGTTTTTCGATAAATTAAGCACTGCTATTATATAGGAAATAAAGCTAAATTGCAATTAGTTATTAGAATATTCAAATTAAATAAATTTGTGCTAACTAATATCAACTGCGGGCAGGAAGGACTTTAAAAGTTCCTTAGCGAATATGCTCGAAGAAATAGATTCTGCACATACCGGCAATGAAAAACATGACAGGAGGAATCGCAATGAAAATACTGATTCTCGGCGGCACCCGGTTTTTAGGGCGCTTTCTCACGGAGTCGGCGTTAAAGCGGGGGCATGAAGTGACATTATTTAACCGTGGAAAAGAAAACCCGGAACTTTTTCCAGAAGTAGAGAAATTGACCGGCGACCGTGGAGGCGATTTGTCTGAACTTGAAGAAGGCGAGTGGGACGCGGTCATCGATACATGCGGGTTTGTGCCGCGTGTGGTCCGTGAATCGGCGAAGCTTCTCGCAGATCGCGCTGGGCATTACACCTTTATCTCCAGCGCTTCTGTTTACGATGAATTGGAAAGCCCAGGAATCGACGAGCATCATCCCGTCGGCCAGATGTCTCTGTCGGATGCGGAAGAGATGACGAAAGGGATGACCAATCCGCCCGCTAATGAATACTACGGCGAACTGAAATTCTTATGCGAACAGGAAGTGGAGCGGCAATTTCCCGAGCGCAGCCTCATCGTACGCCCGGGGCTGATTGTCGGGCCATATGATTTCACGGGCCGATTCAGCTATTGGGTCAATCGCGTGGCGAAGGGCGGTAAAGTGCTAGCGCCCGGCCGTAAAGATAAACGCATCCAATTTATCGACGTCCGAGATTTGGCGGAATGGATCATCCGCATGGTCGAACAACAGAACAACGGCATCTTCAATGCGGCGGGGCCCGAATCGGCCTTGACGATGGAAGCACTTCTCGGTGAATGCAAAAGAGCATTGAAGAGCGATGCGGAATTTGTGTGGGTGGATGAAGCGTTCCTCCTTGAAAATGAGGTCGGCTATTGGATGGAGCTGCCTTTATGGATACCGGATAGCGAGCAGATGGAAGGCTTCCTGTCGCTTGATATCGATAAAGCGCTTGAGACAGGGCTCACGTTCCGCCCGCTCTCCAAAACCATCCGCGCTACACGTGAATGGGAAATCAGGCATGAAGCTTTGGAGCGTATAGCAGGGCTTGATGACGATAAGGAACAAGCGGTGCTGGGAAAATGGAAAGCAAGAAAGGCGAATACGTAAATCCCGGCATGTTTAAGACTGGATATAGCGCATACTTTTTCAGGGATTTCTTCCAAAGTTTAACGACAATTCATTGCGGGAAACTAAGAGACTGTACTTAATGAATCGCAGGTTACTAGTTGAATGGAGGAGAAAGAAGATGGCACAACAGCATACACATGAAGAAG
This sequence comes from Planococcus rifietoensis, assembly GCF_001465795.2. Taxonomy (NCBI): domain Bacteria; kingdom Bacillati; phylum Bacillota; class Bacilli; order Caryophanales; family Caryophanaceae; genus Planococcus; species Planococcus rifietoensis. Next base: position 499,408 of record NZ_CP013659.2, read on the forward strand.
CAGTGGAAACGGTCAAAGATCTTATCAAGGATATTAAAGTCGCGATGATGACGACAGTCGTCGACGGCAAGCCCGTATCGCGGCCGATGCAAACGCAGGAGACCGAGTTCGATGGCGATTTATGGTTCGTTACCTTGAAAGAAACGGATAAATACGATGAGATTGCATCGAACCCAACAGTCAATTTGGCGTATGCAGGAAAATCTTACGTCTCCGTCAGCGGGACGGCTGAATTTATGGAAGACCTGGAGCGCAAGAAGAAATATTGGAATCCGATCTTCGATAAAATGCTGGAGACCAGCTACGATGACCCGAATGTGGTACTGATTAAAGTAACGCCGGAAACTGCGGAATATTGGGAGTCGGGCAATACGCTGAAAACCGTGAAGAAGTTTGCGCAGAAACTGACGAGCAAAGATTCCGTAGATGATAATGACGGTGAACTGAACGACACCGTCGATTTCAACAAGCCGAATAAATAATTGAAATCACAGATTAAACAGTATCCGCTTCTAATGGGATGCTGTTTTTTATGGACGGACTATTATGATAAACTTAAAGAAGAAATGGATGATAGTGGAAGATGAATTAAATCTCCCAAGGAGGGCTTAAATGAAGAAAAGCTTCGAATTCACACATGAAGGCCGACATATCGTCATTGAGAATCGGTGGTTTGAAGGCGAAAAGTTATTCGTGGACGGCCAATTGCAGGATGAAAATCTGGGGCTCAGCTTCAGCGGGGAGTTGAACGGCAAACTGAAAACCACAGAAGGCATCAAAGACTTGAAAGCCACTGTCGGCGGTTTTTTTACGATCGAGTGCAAAGTGTTCATCGATCATCAATTGGCTTATTCCAGCAAGGCGCAGGCAATTCAATAGCTTAATTTGAGATAAGAAAAAATTGCAGCGAAAGGGGTGATATCAGATGACAATCCGTAATCAATTGTCAGCGTCAGGAACGACTCACGCAAAGCCTGTATGGAATGGCGATCCTTTGTGTGGGGCAAGCAAGAATTGAATCGCCCATCACGCGTCATTTCAGCACACGGCTTCCTTATTAGATAAGAGAATCTACTTTATAAGGAGTGTCTTACAATGACGCAAACAGAACAGAACCGTGCTGAGAACAACATCGCTGGTACTCGAGTGGAAGCATTTATCCGCAATGACCAGTTTAATTTCATCAAAAACCAAACAAAAATCCTGGTCAACGGCAAGGCAGCGAGCAATGACCGCGAAGTGGTGGATGTGCTGCGGCATTTGGCGCAGGAAAAGGTTTCCGGCTTGTTTCCATCAGTTACTGAAGAACAGTCATCGCTGCTTTCGCCATTGACGGCCATAGCAGATCAAGCGCAAGCCGATGCTTATTTGGAGCAATTGGAAGCTTACCTTGTGCCGTTTAAACAAGTGTCGCCTGCTGGATTGAAGAAGCTGTTTCCGAAAGCGAAAAAGTTGAAAGGCCCGGAGCTTGAGTCACTGGACTTTAAGCGCATATCCTATCTGGGGTGGATTGAAAGCTCGAATGTGATGTACTTGGTAACGGAACAAGACGGACAGTTGCAGGGAATCTATGGCAGCTTTACGCGCAGTTCGAAACAAGGCATCTGCTCGATCTGCAACCGCCACAGTGAGGTCGGCATGTTCATCGCGAAAACGAAAGGATCCACCCAGGGTCAGTTCATCAAGCGCGGTAATTATATTTGCCAAAACAGCGAAACCTGCAATGAACACATCGATACCATGGAGCGTCTGAATGAATTCGTCGGACGGCTGCAAAAATAAATGACCCAAAAGCTCTCCAGCAAATGCTGGGGAGCTTTTGTCTTAAAAAAGTTCTGATTCTCAACGAGCGGAGCGGTGTGAAATGGCAGGGATGGGGGTACTTTATCTGTAATCACGAACTCTGCCACTGCTGCCGGCGCACCGTGTCTGGTATAAGCCAAAACCAATTGTGTTGTTGGAGAGGGTGGGTTCGATGGGACCGGAACAGAATAAAACAGCGTTCAGCCTTGCCGCTTCCTGGTTCATGAAATGGGTGCTGAACAATAAAGCGGTATCAGTACTGATCATTTTGTTATTGATTCAATTGAATATTCTATTGGTGCCGAGAATCAGCTTCATTTTCGAGCCGCTTGTGGCCTTGTTCGGCGTCATGGGCTTGCCGCTCATCATGGCAGGAGTCCTGTATTATCTGCTCAATCCGTTGATCGACTGGATGGAGTCCAAGAAAATCCATCGCATCGGGGCGATTTCCATCGTTCTCATTGCAATCATTGGCCTGATTGTCTGGGGCATTGCCACTTTGATCCCGGTTATCCGTGAGCAGACCATCAGCCTGTTGGATAATTGGCGTGAGTATGTGGACCGTTTCATCGCACAAGTCGACGCGTTCTTCCAGAATGATTTGCTGTCGAGGCTTCAGACGCAATTGACTGGAGGGGAGGGCGATTTATCGACGTCGATTACGGAGCAAGCCGATGAAGTGGTGGGGACGACTGTCAGCGGCATCGGCAATGTCTTCGGCATCGTCTCGACGACGGTCCTGGCGTTGATCACGACGCCCTTCGTCTTGTTCTATTTGCTGAAAGACGGCCATCATCTGCCGTATCACATCATGAAATTTGTGCCGTCGCGTATGCGCGAGCAAACTTACCGCTTGCTGCGAGAAATGAATATGCAGATCAGCCAATACATTCGCGGCCAGCTGCTCGTCGCATTCTTTGTCGGTTTGATGTTCTGGATTGGCTTGAGCATCATCGGCCTCGAATACGCATTGACGCTCGGCATACTGGCAGGCGCGTTAAACCTGATTCCGTTTTTGGGAACGTTTATCGCCGTCATCCCGATCGTCGTCATCGCCATCGTGTTGCATTCTCCGTTGATGTTGTTAAAAGTACTGGCTGTCTTTACGATTGAACAAACGCTAGAAGGGCGTGTGGTGCAACCGCTCGTTCTCGGAAGTAGCTTGAATATCCATCCGGTCACGATCATCGCGGTTCTTTTGACAGCTGGTAGTTTGTTCGGGCTGCCGGGAGTGATACTGGGCATTCCAGCTTATGCGGTGCTCAAAGTGATCTTGGTTCACTTGTTCACATGGTACCAATCCTATACAGGCATGTATGCCGATGATTACAATCCGGCACCGAAGCCTTTAGTTTCCGAAAAGAAAAAGAAGAAGCTGCTGAAACGCAAGAAGAAACTGACTTAGGCATGGCTTGTGGCAAAGTCGTCAATTCGTGCGGGCAGAAAAAACTCCCAGCCAACGAAGTTAGCGGGGAGTTTTCCTGTATTAGCGAGTTTCGCTTTTGACGACCGGGCAAGACGGGTCGCTTGTCCATTCGTTCATGGAGCCGTCGTATACGGCAACATTCGGCTGTCCGAGTTTATTCAACATCAAGGCGTTCCACGTTGCCGCAATGCCGCCGCCGCAATACGTGATGACTTTTTTGCCAGGATCGAGTGCGCCGGTCTGTTCAAAAGCAGCACGCAGTTTTTCATCATCGTACAATGCTTTTGACTGTTCGTCTGCATGAACGCCGAAAAAGACGTTTTGGCTGCTTGGGATGTGGCTGCCTTCGTATTCTTCTGGCGACAGGCTGTCGATGAGAATGGTTTGTTCGTCATCGATGGCTTGTCGGACGTCTTCTTTCGTGGCGAGCATCTCGCTGCGCCGCTGACCCGAGAAGTTGGCTTTTGGATAGGACGCTTGGTCTGTTGATAGGTCGCGGCCTTCCGCTTGCCATTTCTGCAAACCGCCTTCCAAAATGGCGATTTGGTCGAATCCTTCATAACGCAATTGCCATGCGAGGCGCGAAGCCCAGTACGAAGCGGCAACCGATTCGCCGACGAGTGCGTTTTGATCATAGACGACGGTGCGTATGCCGTCGCCGATGCCGAGCTCGGTCATTTTGTCGATAAAAGCGTCGCGCGGCGGAACCGTGAACGGCAAATCCGATTCGCTATCGGTCAATTCCCCGAGCAAATCAGCATACACCGCACCCGGGATATGGCCGTGTGCAAAGTACTCTTTGCCGGATTCGACATCCGGCGGACCGCCGGCTTCCGGGAATTTCATGAAGACCGTGGCATCCACAATCCGTAAATCCGGATCATCCAAATGCTCGGCTAGCCAATCGGTTGTCACAATTAATGGAACATCATTCATCTAAGAACTCCTCCTTTGTGTAATTGTCTTTACTGTAAGCCTTGTATGAGAACTCCGTCAAAAATTAGGTTTCTAAAAAACGGATAGCATGACGACCAGCTCCATTTGTTGGTCCGCTATTGACCAAAAGGGGAAATGTCCATGATTTATGCAGCGCTGCTTCGCGGAATCAATGTCGGCGGCAACAATAAAATCAGCATGAAAGAACTGAAAGAAGTGTTCGAACAAGCAGGCATGTCGTCGGTCAAAACGTATATCAACTCAGGGAATATCGTCTTCGAAGACGCCCGTAATAAAGAGCAAGTAACGCTTGTTTTGGAAGAGGCGATTTTTGAACGTTTCGGGCTGCGCATTAAGGTGCTCGTTTATTCATTCGACGAATACAGCCGCATTGCACAAGCGGTCCCGCCAGAATGGGCTAACGACGAACGATTAAAAAGCGATGTGCTGTTTTTATGGGAGCAAGCCGATGATGAAGGCGTGCTGGAGCAATTGACTTTGAAGCCAGGCATCGATCGCGTGCAATACGTGCCCGGGGCAATTCTGTGGTCGGTCGACCGAGGGGATGTAACGAAAAGTGGAATGGCGAAAATCGTCGGGACCAAGCTGTATAAGCTGGTCACCGTCCGCAACGTCAACACTGTCCGGAAGATTTATAAGCTAATGAAGGAACTGGAGTGAAAAAACAAAATAGCTTTATTGTTGATGGATAATTCTGATAATATGAGAGTGATACAAAATATGGAAGTGGAGGCGATAGGATGGAATTGGCAGGCAAAGTGGCAGTGGTGACAGGCGGAGCTTCCGGAATCGGATTGGCGGCAGCAAAAGCATATTTGGCGAAAGGTGCAAAAGTGGTCATTGCCGACTTCAATGAAGAAGGCGGCAAACAGGCGGCAGAGAGCTTGAAGAACGACGGCGACATCCTGTTCATTAAAGTGGATGTGGCAAGCGAGGATTCGGTGAAGGAGATAATCGATTTCGCGATCGAACAATTCGGCACAATCGACCTGCTCGTAAGCAACGCCGGCATCGGCGCGTTGACGGAGACGCACGAGCTGAGCTATGAGGATTACCATAAAGTCATCGCGGTCAATCAGGACAGCATCTTCTTTGGCGCAAAGCACGCAATTCGCCATATGATGAACAATGGTGGCGGCGCCATCATCAACACTTCCTCAATTCTTGGAAGTGTCGGCGAAGGAGCAGCGTTTGCCTATAACGCATCAAAAGGCGCGGTCAACCTCATGACAAAATCCTTGGCGCTCCAATATGCACCGCATGGCATCCGCGTCAACGCTGTCGCTCCGGGTTATGTCGAATCCGGCATGGTCAGCCGTGAAGCGCTCGGCGAAGAATTCTACGGGCAGCTGGTCAGCAAGCATCCAATCGGTCGCCTCGGAAACGCGGATGAAATCGCCCACGCGATCATTTTCCTCAGTGAAAATGATTTCACCACCGGCACCACCATCCTGGTCGATGGAGGCTATACCGCGCAATAAACTGAAATGAAATAGCAGTATGTAATAGCACCCGTGCTTTGGATGGCTCGTCCAAGACACTGGTGTTTTTTGATTTTCCCGGATTGGCGGCGCAGGCAAGTTTCATCAGTGATTGGCGAGTGGAAACTAGGTGAGGCAAAAGAAGGGTTTCCTTTAAAATACATAAGTTCAGAAAACATAAAGGCCCTGCAGGTGATATGATTAGAAGATACGATCGACAGCGAAAACCCGAAGGAACAGCTAGGCTTTACGGATTTTTCAGTTTGGCGGAACAGGTGATGACACAATGGCAACGCAGACAAACACATACCAGACGTCTATACGTCTAACTAAAACCGCATCGGAAAAGATGAGAGGGTTCGGCATCAGCGAACGCTCATTTTTTATGGCGGACAAACCGTTTGAGGTATTTCTTGAACGCTATCCGTCGACTGCGGATGGCTCTCTTTCGGTTGCGTTGCTGTTCAGTGCAGAACAGACAGGACGTCTGACGGATCAGGCAAATGGACAATTGGCTGTCCTTCACTGCGTGTTTGCCAATCATCAGCTATTGGTGACCAACGTGACGCTCAGAAAAGCCTATCAGGCGCTTGGCACCAATTGGCAGCGCGAGGAGTCGATTCAGTTCAACAATTCGCGCGATCCGGTGCCGGTAGCGTTCATGAATTTGATCAACCGGATGACGCCTGCGAAAGAGCGATCGGAGTACGTGAAAAAGCGCATCTCGAGCTGGGAAGGCTATTTGAAAATCCAAGAACAGGGCATGGATATTCCGGATATCAAGACAGGCTATTCAAATCTGGCGTTCAGCCACGACTTCAGCCGCATCACCTTGACGGGCTGCCGCATGGACGACAAAGAATGGAAAAACCTGCGCAATTTGAGCGTCCGCTTGACGGGGATCGACGGCGATGTCGGCAGTGTCTTCAAGACGAAAAACCGCGCAATCGAAATCGAATTGAACCCATACATCATCAAGCAGTTGCGCGAAAAAGTGCATGCCCTGCCAAAAAAGGAAGTCGTGTTCAGCAATTTCGCGGCACTCAGCCAAATCCGGAGATTGCGCCAAGGCTTCACCAATCTCGAGAAGGGGCTCGCGGTCAACCCGCAGCTCGATCGCCTATTATTTGAGGAGCGGCCGAATGTGGCGCCGCTAAAAGAAATGCCGAAGCTCGAGTTCCACAACCGCTTGAATGAATTCCAGCAGCAAGCGGTGACAGGGGCGATGTCAGCGGAAGATCTCTACGTAATCCAAGGCCCTCCCGGAACCGGCAAGACGACGGTCATTTCGGAAATTTGTCTGCAAAATGCGAAAAAAGGTTTGCGCACGCTCGTCGCTTCCCAGTCGAATCTGGCAGTCGATAATGCGCTCGGGCGTTTGCTTGCCCATAAAGACATTCGCATCTTGCGCGTCGGGCGCACCGAAAGCATCGAAGAAGACGGACAGAAATTCATCGAAGAAAACGTCGGCCAGTATTGGAAAGACCACACCTTAAAAGAAATCACGGCGCAGTTCGAGGCGCGTAAAGTCCGCGAACAAGAAGTCGCCCACAAGCTTAAAGAAACGCAACAAGCCTACGCAGAATTGCAGCCGGTTTTTGAAAAATGGAAGCAAGCTGTAGAAGATAAAAAGACAGCCCAAGCGAAACAACGCGAATTGCAGTCGTCCATCGAACCGTTGCAAAACAAAACCCGGGCAATCGAGCTCGAACAGCGGCAAGCAATGAGCCAAAAGCACAGCAACCAAGAGAAAATGGACGCCCTGCAAACGGCAATCGACAAAGCGCAAAGTCTGATCGATAGCGGTTATGGGCCCGAATGGTTCGAACAGCAACAACAGGAAACAACTGAAACCATCGAGCAACTCGAACGCGTACGCGAGTCCACTCAGCTGACCGAACAGCTGTCAGCGCTCCGCCGCGAGATGGCATTGATTGAAGAAAAACGCGACGAAGTGATGGCGAAAGCTAAGGAAAAGCAAGCCGTGCTCGAAACAGTCGAGGGCATGAAGAAAGTCGGCAGCTTGCTTGATGTGATGAATGAACAGCAGATCGAAGAAGTGCCGGCGATCACTTTCTCACTCAGCAAACTCGACATGATCCGCGACAAGATGGCCGAGCGTAAAAAACTTGAAGCCTATAATACCAGCGTCACTTCAGCGATCGGCTATGTCGAGAAATTGCTCGGAAGTTCTGGCATCGATGCGGCGCAAGTGAAAGAACGCGCCTTGTCGCAAGCAGAATCGTTCACCTCGGCCAATATCGATGAGTTTCTGGAAAAGCTGCGCGCGGTGCTAAAAAATTCGCAGCACATCGACTCGAGCGTGCTCACGAAGGCGCTAAGCGGCTTATACAAACGGCAGAACGATGTGTGGCGGAGAGGCGCGATGCTAAAAGCCACCGATGTTTATATAGAAGAATCGCAACGTGCATTCGGCCAATTGAAAAAAGCGCTGTGCATGGAACTTGAAAAACACAGGCAGCGCTACCTGGACTTGGACGAACGAGGGCTGGAACAATTCGAACGGCAGCGTGCAGAACTTTCACGGATCGAACGGCGAGTGAGCAGTTTGTCCGTTTCAATCGAAGTGCCGGAAGATATCGAACAGGCGATTGCCGACCGGCAAACACATTTGACGCAGCTCCGGAAAGACCAAGCGGATTCCGCACGGGCGGCAGCGGATTTGGAGCAACAGAAAGCCCATTTGCTTGATGAACAAACAGCATTTGAGAAAGCCGAACAGCGAATCGTGGAGATTGCAGCGCAACTTGACGTAGCGATGCGGCGTCAAACAGAGAAAGAGCAGGAACTTCAAGCTTTGGAAACCATCCTTTCAACGGATCCGGAAGCGGCATACGAAGAAACCGCGAAACAACTCGCCAGTTTGTCATTCGATGTGGAATCGCTCAAGCAAGAGCAGAAAAACTTCCCCTTATGGCAATCAGTGCAGAAGCAATGGATCGGGCTGCTCGAGTCGGCGAACGAGCACGATTTGGATGAAATCCGCAAGCTGTATATCAAACACGCCAATGTCATCGGAACGACTTGTGTGGCATCAGCGCGCAAGGATTTCCAGGACAATTATCCGGTATTCGATGTCGTCATCGTCGATGAAGTGTCGAAAGCGACGCCTCCTGAACTATTACTGCCGATGCTCAAAGGCAAAAAGGTCATTTTGGTGGGGGATCACCACCAATTGCCGCCATTGCTCGGCAACGATACATTGGAAGAGACCTTAGAAGAAATGATTAAAGAGGGCAGCGGCTTTGAAGAAAAGCGCGAACTCGAGAAACTGCTGGAAGAATCGCTGTTCGAACGCTTGTATAAGAATCTGCCAGAATCGAACAAGACGATGCTCGCTATCCAGTACCGCATGCACGAAGACATCATGGAAACCATCTCGCCGTTCTACAAAGACGAGAATGTGCAATTGCAATGCGGCTTAGCTGATTCAGACAGAGAACGCGACCATTTCCTTGAGTCGGCATCCGTCAAACGCAACAACCATCTCATGTGGCTCGATTTGCCGAACGAACCGGCGTATTTCGAGGAGCGCATGAGCGGCGGGAAAAGCTTATTCAACCCGTCGGAACTTGCAGAAATCAGCCGCCTGCTGGTGGAACTCAACGACGCGGTGGCCGAAGCGAAAGCGGCCGGGCGGATTCCGGCGGATGAGCTGAAAACCGTCGGTGTCATTTCGTTCTACGGCGAACAAGTCAAACGGCTGCAGCGCATGATCGACCAGGAAATGCGCTTGCCGCATTTATTGATCCGCACCGGTACGGTCGACCGATTCCAAGGCAGCGAAATGGAAATTATCCTCCTGAGCATGGTCCGCAATAACCACAATGACCGCGGCGATATCGGCTTCGCAAAAGATTACCGCCGATTGAACGTCGCGTTGTCGCGTGCCAAGCAATTACTCGTGATGGTCGGCAGTTCCGCAATGTTCACGCAGCGTGCGAAAAAAGAACAGACGAAACGGATGTATCAGCATGTGCTCGATGTGGCCGAACAAAAACAAGGCGTAAAAGTGCTGCAGAAGGGGTGAGCAAGTGGACAAACTGAACAATAAGCTGCGCGCGGAAGTGGCGTCCAACAAGGACGTAACAATCGTCAAAGAACTTTCGTGGCATTTGCCGTTGGTTTCCTATGAAGTGTCGTTTGCCCGCGTCAAGCGGCTCAAAATGGACATTTTAATGAAGATGCTCTTGCTGGCGTTTCAAGAAGCAGACATCCGCCGCCCTGCAGCGCTCGCTGAGATGCTGTTTGTCGAAGAGCTGTTCATTCGCGATTTGATCGACAAAATGCACAGCACGCAGCTGATCCGCCTCGAGACAAAAGGCTACCGGCTGACCGATAAAGGCCATGGCCATTTGGAGAAAGGCATTTTCGAAGAAGCGATGGAAGGCGGAGAAGACATCATTTCATTTAGTGCTGTACACGACGCCTATAGCTTGTCGGAAGGAGTGCTTGAAGAAAATGGAAAGAACTTGCCTCCATACCGCTATGCGCTTAGCCGAAAAGCTGATACAGAGCGCATCCACGAGCTGTTAACGATAGAAAAAAACAGTGCAGAAGATGGCTATCAAGTGATCGTCGCAGACATTTCATCGTGCGAAGAAATTGGCACTGAATACATTCCTTGCGTTGAGTTTCAATTATATGACCAAAAACAGGACCTCTTTTACGCGCGTGTCTGGAATACACGGCTCGGCGCATGGGATGAGGTGCTTGAAAAGCAGATCGAAGAAAAGGAACTTGTCGAATGGCGCGAAGCGATGAAAACTGCGAAACCTTCCTAAAAAGCCGCTTTAAACTTTGAATTTCCGGAAAATGGGAGTACAATAGAGTTTGTTTCTTTAAAGGCAGGTGCGCTAGACTGCTTTCAGATAATCGATGTAGAAAAGGTGTAATGCATAATGAAAAATAAAATGAAAATGAATAACTACATGCCCTTATTTCTCTTGGCAGTTGTCATGTTGTGGGCGAAGACCTATATCTCGCAAAAAACCCAATTTACGCTTGAAGTGGAAGGGGCGCTGCAGGAATTCCTGCTAGCGATCAACCCTCTAGGTTCGGCGCTGTTACTATTGAGCTTCTCGCTATTCTTCAAAGGCACGCGGAAATACTGGGCACTGCTTTCAATTTACCTCGGCATGTCGATCCTGCTGTATGCCAATGTCGTCTATTACCGGTTCTTCAGTGACTTCATCACATTGCCGACTTTGTTCCAAACACAGAACTTCGGCGATTTGGGCGGCAGTGTCCTGACCTTGATCCAGCCGATGGATTTCCTGTTCTTTGTGGACGTCTTGATCCTCGGTGCATGGGTAATTTCCAAGCGGACGGAAAAAGACATGCGCGTAATCAAAAAGAGAATGGCCTTGCCGTTAATTGCGGCGGCTTTGTTGATTTCTCTCTTTAATTTGTCGCTCGCGGAATCGGATCGTCCAGACCTATTGACTCGCGGCTTTGACCGCGCGTACATTGTCAAATATTTAGGGATGTATAATTACGCCCTGTATGACACGGCGGAAACATTAAAAGCTTCTTCTCAGCGGGTCATGGCCGACAGCGACGACAATACGGAAGTGTTGAACTACACGAAATCCAATTATGCGAGCCCCAATGAAGAATATTTCGGTGCAGCGGAAGACATGAACGTCGTCTATCTGCATCTCGAATCGTTCCAGACTTTCCTGATGGATTATGAACTGGATGGGGAAGAAGTGACGCCGTTCTTGAATTCGATGATGGATGACCCGAATACATTGTACTTCGATAATTTCTTCCACCAGACAGCGCAAGGCAAAACTTCGGATGCGGAATTCATGCTCGAAAACTCCCTATTCGGCTTGCCGAAAGGATCAGCATTCATTACGAAAGGCCAGAACACGTACCAATCGGCTCCGGCCATCTTGAAAGATGAAGGCTATACGTCAGCTGTGTTCCACGGCAATAACGGGACGTTTTGGAACCGCTCTGAAATCTACAAATCCTTCGGTTACGACCATTTCTTCGATATCGAATCGTATCCGAATACGACAGAAGCGGATATGGCCGAATACGGCTTGATGGATAAACCGTTCTTCGAGCAGTCAGCGCCGATTTTAGAGTCGCTGCCGGAGCCGTTCTATTCGAAATTTATCACGGTGTCGCATCATTTCCCTTATAAAATGGACCAGCAACTGGCGACCATCGAAAAAGGAACGACTGGCGATGCGAGCGTCGATAATTATTTCCAGACGGCCCGTTATGCTGACGAAGCGATCAAGCAGTTCTTTGAACAGCTTGAAGCGTCTGGCCTTGCGGACAATACGATGATCGTCATGTATGGCGATCATTACGGCATTTCCGATAACCACAATGAGGCGATGTCTGAGGTATTGTCAAAAGACATCACGCCGGTGGAAAACGCCAAGCTTCAGCGCGTTCCTTTGTTCATCCACGTACCGGGCATGGAAGGCGGCATCAACAAAACGTATGGCGGCCAAATTGACCTATTGCCGACCGTGATGCATTTGCTTGGTGTGGAAACGCAGAAGTACGTGCATTTCGGAACCGATCTATTGTCGGAAGAACATGAAGAACTCGTCATGTTCCGCAATGGCGATTATGTCAGCCCCGAGGTCTATTCCATTAGTGAAGCGTTTTATGATCCCGAAACTGGCTTGCCGCTCGAAGATGAGCAGCAGCTCGAGCAAGCCGAGACCTTGAAGCAGCACGGCAGATATGAATTGCAGCTGTCGGACCAAGTGGTCAACGGTGACTTGTTGAGATTCTATACGCCGAACGGCTTCACGCCAGTCGACCCGGCGGATTATTATTACCAGCAATCTACAGACTTAACTGAATGATATGAGCAGATGCCCTGAACCGTTTATGGTTCAGGGCATCTGTGTGAAGGCGTACTGCAGCTCTGGATGCTCGTTAGTTCCCTTATGCTTTTTTCTGTGAAACAATAAACGTACGATGAATCCAAGAATAAAGGAGCGACAGCAAATGTTCTCGTTTTTCAAAAAGAAATGCGCCGTGTGCCAACAAAAAGCACGGCAGCCGCGAAAATATTACAACGACCGCAATGAAGCGGTCGTCGTCTGTGCACAATGCGCCATTTACGCCGAACGACGCGCGTTCCGGAAACGCAGTGCCTAAACAGAAAGCTTGCCGGGTTAGCGGCAGGCTTTTTCCTATTAAAAGAAGTTTTATTTTCCGTTATAATTAAAAAAACCGTCGTTACGGAAGGGGAAGCGCATGAATCACCACATTGAGCTCAAGTCCGAAAATCTCCACTCTTCGTTCAATAAAGAATATAAACCGATTTTGACTATTCAATCAGGCGATACGATCGAAACGAGGACACCCGACATCCAATGGGGCTACTCGGCACATAAAGGCGAAGAACGAGTCATTTACCATTCGCGCGAAAACGAAGAACGGCTCGGCCATCCGCTCATCGGGCCGGTTGCCATTGAAGGCGCAAAGCCTGGAATGGTGCTCGAAGTGCGCATCAATCAAAATGTCCCTGGATGGTACGGACGTAATTGGGCGGGCGGTACGCCGGCTTGGCAAAACGAGAAGCTTGGTATTGCCGACAGCGAACGCCTCCAAATCGACTGGACGCTGGACCGTGAGCAGATGACCGGTAACTGCACAATGTCCGGCAGGCAATTCAGCGTCGCCCTATCGCCGTTTCTTGGCCTCATCGGCCTGGCGCCTGGAGAGTCGGGAACGCACCGCACTTCGCCGCCGTACCGGACGGGCGGCAATATCGATTGCAAGGAACTGGTCGAAGGCAGCTCGCTGTTTTTGCCGGTCGAAGTGGAAGGGGCGCTCTTGTCGTTCGGCGATGGTCATGCGCTACAAGGCGATGGCGAGAACTCCGGAACGGCAATCGAATGTCCGATGGATCTCGTCAATTTGACAGTCGTGCTCCATGAAGAAATGGAACTTGCCATGCCGAAAGCTAAAACGCCCGCCGGCTGGGTGACATTCGGTTTCGATGAAGACTTGAACGAAGCCGCAGCGACGGCTCTCGACGAAATGGTCGGCTTGATCCAGCAGTTTCATTCGCTATCAAAAACGGAAGCGATGGCGCTCGCGAGCGTCGCTGTCGACTTGCGCGTCACACAGATTGTCAACGGCGTCAAAGGGGTGCACGCCATTTTGCCGCACGGTGCGATTCGTTAAACAATAAAAAATGCCAGGGAAGAGGAGTTGCCTCTTTCCTGGCATTTTTCTATTAGACGACGCCGACCAATACGGAGACGGCGAGCAAGACGATGCTGAAGCCCCACATAATCGGAAGGGAGTAGCGGATATGACGGCCCATCTCGAGCCCGGCCAAGCCAAGTGCGAGCCAAAGGGCCGGTGAGAACGGGCTGACGAATGTGCCGATGATATTGCCGATGATCATGGCGTAGGCAGCTGTCAGCGAGGACACGCCGGCGCCTGTGACGACTTGTTCGACAATCGGGAACAAGGCGAAATAATAAGCGTCGGTACTGAGCAATAAATCGAACGGCACGCCGAAGAATCCGATGATCAAGTGCAGGTAAGGAATGACGAATGCCGGCAGGATCGTGACCAAATCACTGGCGATCGAATCGAGCATCAAAGTGCCTTCCAGGATGCCGAGGAACGAACCGGCAGCCAAAATGATTGCCGCCATGAGAAGCGCATTCGGCGCATGGTCTTTGATGCGATCCATTTGGTCTTTCATGTCCGGGTAGTTGAGCGGCAAGGCGATGCTGACGCCAATCATAAAGGCAAGGCCTGCTGGAATGACGCCCCATACGAGCACGCCGATGACGGCCAGCGCCAAGAGCGTGTTTGCCCATAAGAGCTTCGGCCGGCGAAGGGCGGCGGCTTTTTGTGACTTTTCGTCTTGAGCCGTCACATCGAGCGGGTCAGCTTCTTCGAAGATTTCCTTATTGAAATCACCGCGTCTTGCGATGAGTCGCTTTTCACGCATTGCGAGCAAGACAGCCAGGGCGATCAACAGGATGAGCCCGATCACTTGGACTTTGATCAGCGGGCGCCATAATTCGGTTACGTCCATGCCGAGCACTGCAGCGGTGCGGCCGAGCGGTCCAGCCCACGGCAGCATGTTCATGATGCTCGCCGAAGTACCGACCAGCAATAGCAGGAGGTAAGGGTTCATTTTCAAGCGCTTATAGAGCGGAAGCAGTGCTGGAATGGTGATCAGGAAAGTGGATGCGCCCGATCCATCAAGTTGGGCAACCGCGGCGATGACGACGGTGCCGACAGCGACAGCGATGACGTTTCCTTTCGAGACAGCGATCATTTTATTGATCAATGGGTCGAACAAACCGACATCTTGCATGATGCCGAAGAAGAGAATCGCGAAGATGAACATGATGACAACACTGATGACCGATTCGACGCCGCTATTGAAGAAGTCGCCGATTTCCGCGAAGCTGAATCCTGCGACAAAGGCAGCCACAATCGGCACAAGCACAAGTGCGACGATTGGAGTGATTTTATTGCTGATAAGAAGTGCCACAATGATGATGATCGTAAATAAGGCAATAATGCTTAACATACTGGATTCCCCCTGGGTGCAAAATAGCGCGGAGGATTATTTTGTAAACGCATACATATTGGCGCAAAAAATAAATCCCCCGGTTCAAGTTATAAATAACAACTTATCACAGAGGGATTTGAAAAATAAGATTATTCACTTAAGGCGACTAAAGAGCGTTTTGGGGGTTTTGTTCATTTTGTCCACGGGACGTAACGCCGTTCAGGACGGCCGATTCCCCCGTAATTCAATTGCGCTTTCGCATCACCGCTTGCGACCAGATGCTCCAGGTAGCGCCTTGCGGTGGAGCGGCTGATGCCGACTGCTTTGCCGGCTTCCATGGCGTTGGCCCCTTCAGGTGGAGAAGCGTTCAAAAAGTCGCGGACGCCGTCCAAAGTCAATTGATCGATGCCTTTCGGAAGCTCTTCGCCATTGTCTTCTGTTTGGGCCATTTGTGCAGCGGTCACGCCGAACAGGCGGTCGAGCTCGCTTTGCTGCCAGTCTCGCGGCTCAGTGAGCAACAACCGCTGATCACGGAAGCGTTCCAAGGCTTGCGCAAACCGCCCGAAGTCGACAGGTTTCAATAAATAATCGAATATGCCGCCGCGAACGGTTGTTGCAATCGTTTCAATTTCATTGGCGGCAGTCACCATGATGATGGCGATTTGAGGATACTTAGTGCGGATTTCCCAAAACAGTTCCAGCCCCGAGCGGTCGGGGATGAAGACATCGAGCAGGATCAGATCCGGAAGCGGCGCTGCCTTCTCTAAATAGGCCATGGCTTCGTCTCCTGATTTGGCAATCGAGGCAGCTGCATACCCAGCGACTTGCCCGGTGAGTTCGGCGTTGATGTCGGCCACGCGGAAATCGTCTTCGATAATCAATACGTGAAGTGGTGCGTTCATGGGTGTATTCCTTCTTTCGGTAAAGTCAGTACAAAACAAGCGCCTCCGAGTTCACTTTCTTCGATCAGCACTTCGCCGCCAGCCGCTTTGGCGAGGCGATTCGTCGTACTCAAGCCGAAGCCACGGCCAGCAGTACTTTTCGATGATGTGCCTTCATTAAAGATGCCGCTCGCAATGGCCGGGGAGATCCCGGGACCGGAATCATCGATTTCAAAAATGATGTCATCTCCGATATCGGTAAATGTCAGGGAGATGAGCCGCTCTGATATTGGCTGTTGCTTGACGGCTTCAAAGGCATTATCGAGCAAGTTGCCGATGGCGGTCAAGAGGGCTTGTCGCTGCGGTTCAGCTACAGCTTGCTGGAGGCTACTATCCTCGCCGATTGTCAGCTGCACTTGCTGTTCACGTGCTTGATGGATCTTGCCGAGCAACAAGCCGCTGATGAGCGGGTCTTTCACTTTGCCGATCAACTGTCGCGACCATTCGAGCTGGATATGATGTTCGGTCCGGATGAATTCAAGGGCGTCTTTTCTTTTATCCAAATGGAGCAATCCGGAAATCGTGTACAGTTTATTCGAAAATTCGTGAGTTTGGGCGCGCAGCGCATTGGCGTATTGTTTTACTTGGGCAAGTTCTTTCGCCAGCTGGTCGATTTCCGTTTTGTAGCGGAAAGTCGAAACCGCCCCGACCAATGCCCCTTCGAAATGAATCGGGCTTGAGTTGACATAGACGGGATGCTCGCCGTAAAGCCGTTCCTGGTCGAAATGGCTCGTGCCACTCGCCAAAATTTCAGGCAGATCGGAAGAAGGCAGCACTTCGGTGACCGGTTGGCCAATCAATGACTGTTCGTCTTTCTCATTTCCGAACAATAATTGCTTGGCTTGGTGATTGAGCAAAGTGATGTGGCCCAGGCGATTAACGGCGATGATGCCTTCGTGGGTCGATTGCAGAATGGTTTCTTTTTGGAATAGCAGATGGGCAATTTCTTCGGGCTCAAGGCCGTGAAGTTTACGCTTGATATACGAAGCAATGGCGATTGCCATTAGGAAAGCGACAGCGCCGATGATGAGCAGCATAAGCCAGACTTCCTGCGTATAATCGCCGATCAAGCTCTGGACGTCGGTCGAAAGAAAGCCGACTGAGACGACGCCGATAATTTGCCCGTCGGAATAGATGGGCACTTTCGCGCGCAGCGAATCACCGAGTGTGCCGGCTGCTTTCGAGACATAGGATTGGCCTTCATTAAGAGCCCGTTCGTTGTCTTCGCCGACCATCCGCCCGCCGATCTGTTCGGGATTGGGATGGGAATAGCGGATTTCTTCGCGGTTCCCCACCACGATGAATTCCGCTTCGGTTGCTTGCTGAACGGGGGTGACGAGCGGCTGGATGACGGCTGCCGGGTCTGGTGCATCGAATGCTTCGATGATATCGGGGTTAAGGGCGATGGCTTCTGCGACACTGAGCGCTTGTTCCCCGAGCTGGTCTTCGGTCACAGTGCGCACAAAATAATTCGAAAACAAGCCGATCACCAAGAGAACCGCTGCGATCAACAGTGCAATCAAGGCGACCATTTTAGTTTTTAATGAAAGCGCACGGCCCGGTTCATCGTTCCAGCTGCGCTTCTTGACTGTCTTTTGTAGAAACATGTAGCAGGCTCCTTGTGGATAATTTCTGTAGACATCATACCATAGCGGGCAAGACGTAGAGGGTGCAGTTCCATCAACCGGGCATGCAAAAAGCCTTGCCGGATGAATGGGCAAGGCTTCGGTAGATTTTACATTTTGATTGTGACGCGTTTGGTCATCGATACCATGAAAACGAACAATGCAGCTATCAATAGGAGCGAGCCGGTAAGTGCTACAACGAAACTGGTGTTGGGAGTAAACTGCGGGATCCACGAAGCGAGAAGGGTGCTGTAGGCATTGCCTTCCCAGAAAAAATCGTTGAGGCTGAACCCGACAAGAGCGAGTGCGATAAAGCCAAAGCCGAGAAGCCAGCCAAACCGGTAATAGCCGATGCCGATCATCCAGCCAATCATGTAAAACGTCAGAGCATTAAAGAAAAACCCTGCAATTGAACTGAGTGATCCTTCAAATGCTCCGAAAGCAATGGCGTTATCGAGTCCGACCGGCAAGCTGATGAATTGCTGGAGGGCATACTGGATACCATTGATGAGCAATGTTACAAGAGTGATGACCAAAGCCAGACCGATAGCGGAAAGCGCCGTTCCTTTATACCATTCTTTTCGGCTGATGCCTTGATGGATATGTTGTCCCATAAAGACATAGACAATCATAATGCCGCAGACGAGCATGAAAATATTGACGGGTTGATAAGCGAAGACGAAGAATCCTTCAACTGCTTCCATGCCAGAATTCAGGAAAAAGATTCGCACAATATGAATCGCAAAGAGAATCGAGAAAAACCATAGGCTCCATTTGAATTGCTGGTAAAAGACATGGGCAGCTACTTTTGAATGGCGTTCAGATTTCATTGAACTTCCTCCTCAGTTAAATGGATGAACAGATCCTGAAGTGAGACAGGTCCGATTTCAAGCTTGCGGCTATGCGCTTCTGTTCTTTGCTGTTCGTCGAGTTCCCCATAGACCATGACGGATTTGGTACCGCCCAGCTGTTGTTCATTCAAACGTTTCATATCAGACGTGAATGCATCGACTTGTTCGGCAGATCCCGTAATCGCCGCACCGTGTGAAGAAACGGTTTCATAGGGTTCGTTCAACAATAGTCTGCCTTGGTCGATGATGATGACATGGTCGAATAAATAATCCATTTCCGATACCAAATGGGTAGAGAGGATGAATGTACGCGGATGCTCTGCTTGATCATTCAGCAATTCCTTGTAAAAGATTTCGCGTGCCGGTGCATCCATGCCGAGATAAGCTTCATCAAAAATCGTCAGCGGTGCGCGGCTGGCAAGCCCGATTACGACGTTCATCGCCGATTGCATGCCTTTCGATAGTTTATTGACGGGTTTATTGACCGGCAGTTTGAAACGCTTGGTCAATTGTTCGGCATAGTCCATGTCAAAATGAGGACGGTAATGGGAGGCAAGTGCGATTAACTTCTTCGCTTTCTCGGTTTCTTCTTTATAGTCCTTGTCATAGACGAACGCCACTTGCTCCATCTTCTCTGGATTCTCGAACACCGTGGAGCCGTCGACAAATACTTCGCCAGCAGTGGGTTCGCGGAAAGCGGCAATCAACGACAGCAATGAGGTTTTGCCGGCGCCGTTTCGGCCGATGAGGCCATGGATCTTGCCTGCTTCCAATGTCAGTGACACGTCTTTCAAGGCTTCAAACTTTTTGAATTTCAATGTTACGTGATTGAGTTGGACTGAGGCTGCCATCATGCATCACGCCCTTTCGTGGATTTGATCAATTCGATGATTTCTTGTTCCGTAATGCCGAGTTTTTCCGCTTCCTGCACGAGCCCGGTGACGTAATTATCGACAAATGCCTTTTTCCGCTGCTGGACTAAAGTTTTCTTTGCGCCTTCTGCTACAAACATGCCAATCCCTCGCTTTTTAAATAGTATGCCTTCGTCGACAAGCTGGGTGATGCCTTTGGAGACGGTTGCGTGATTGATTTTGTAGAAATTGACCAATTGATTCGTCGATGGAGCTTGGTCGCCTTCTTTTAATTGATCGTTGACGATTTGGTCTTCGATCAATTCGCGGATCTGCAAAAATAAAGGTTTCGCTGAATCAGTTGGGTTGACCATGAAAACACCTCCTTGGGTGATTAGGTAATATGGCTATATACTTATGTGTATAACCATATAACGTAAACTTTTGTTTGTCAACAAAGTTGTCAGAAAAATTTCAGGCATAAAAAAGAAGCCGCATGAATAGCGGCTTTCAAGAGTGTGGAAAGAATTCAGACAGTGATTGTCCAACTAATTGGATAAAGTGGTCAATCTCGTCGTTGGTGGTTTCTTTATGGAAGGAAACCCGGACGAATTTTTTTGCGGCGTCGCTTTCCGTTCCCATCGCAAGCATCGCAGACATCGCTTCACCGTAGCCGATTTTGCAGGCGGTGCCTGTGGAAATGGCAATCTGTGCGCGGTTGCAGGCGAGCATCATCCACTGCCCTTCAACATGCGGCAAAACAAGTCCATGAATGAACGGGGATTTCGATTTTATGTCGCCCGTCGCGATGATGCCTTCGGGTAAATGTTCAATCAAATAGTCCTGAAGCTTGCGTGCGTGCTCATAGTTCGCGGGTTGTTCCATGACGGCGTGTTTTGCGGCGATGGACGCGGAGACGATTCCCGGAACATCGATTGTCCCGGCGCGGAAACCGCCTTGATGCGTCGTTCCTTCGTACACCGATTCCCAGTGAATGGCCGGGTCGAGGTAGGCGATGCCGACACCTTTGGGGCCGCCGATTTTATGCGCTGAACAAACAGCAGAAGCGACGCCCCATGATCCGATGTCGACTGGCAGCTTTCCGAAGCCCTGGACGATATCCGAGTGAAGCGGCACGCCGAATTGCTGGGCGATCTTCGCACATTGTTCGACCGGCTGTACGGCGCCCATCTCTGAGTTGACGAGCTGCATGACGACGAGCGCCGTTTGCGCGTTGACCAATTGTTCGTAAGCATCCAAATCGATGCGCCCAAATTCATCGACGGGAACATAGGTAATGTCATAGCCTTCCTGTTCGAGTTCATGAAACACAGATAAGACGGAAGCATGTTCGAGTTGCGTCGACACGATCGACCGGCAATGCTCGGGACGTCCTTTCAATAAAGAGCGTATGGCGAGCTGGTTCGCTTCTGATGCGTTGCCGGTGAAATAAATGCCATCTTGTCGCACGTTCAGGAATTGTCCCCATAATTTCTTGCACGATGCGAGATAGTCTGCTGCGAGAGATCCTGCATCGTGCAAGCTTTGCGTATTGCCGAATGCATTGTTAGCCGCTTCCACGTAAGCGTCGATCGCTTCTTTTCTCATCGGGGCGGTCGCCGCCGAATCCAAGTAAATCGTCATTTTCCATCAACTTCTTTCCCTAGCCGAGTTTCTTCTTGTAATCACTGTATCTTTATGTCATTAATAGTGTCAAGACACTTGTAAAGAAGGTGTAAAGTTTGTTCGATGTTTGCATCATCGGGGGAGGCGTCGCCGGGCTCATGCTTGCGCGTTCGCTACCAGACAATTATTCCATCGCAGTCGTCACGAAAGAACATGACGGGACAGGAAATACAAGCCTTGCGCAAGGTGGAATCGCCGCAAGCCTGAGTTTTGATGACCGTCCCGAATCCCATGCCACGGACACTTTGCTCGCCTCGGCACATCACGCCGACGCTGGGCGCGTAGAAATTTTGGTCAATGAAGGATCGGAGCTCATGAAGAATTTGCTGAAGCAAGGGCTGCCATTCGACGGGGATGAACGCGGGCTGCCAGCGCTCGGCATGGAAGGCGCACACAGCCAGCGCCGAATCGTCCATGCAGGAGGCGACCAGACCGGCAAGATGCTCATCCACTATCTAATGGAAGAAACGTCCGGAAAAATCATGCGTTTCGCTTTTCATCAAGCCTTGGCATTAAAGATGAAGAACGGCCACTGCACTGGCGTCGTCGTTTCGGATCGGTCCGGACAACGTTCAGTCATTCAAGCACGCCACGTCGTCCTCGCGACAGGCGGCATCGGGCAATTGTACAACGAAACGTCCAACTCATCCGTTGCGACAGGCGACGGATTGTCACTGGCCTATCACGCAGGCGCCGTACTGGAAGATCTCGAATTCGTCCAGTTTCATCCGACTGTCCTGACGCTAGAAGGCAAGTCGTGCGGGCTCATCTCAGAAGCTGTGCGCGGTGAAGGCGCTGTATTGGTGGCTGGAAATGGCAAGCGTGTCATGGACGGCATCCATCCGCTCAAGGAACTCGCACCGCGCGATATTGTTGCAAGGGCGATCGAACGGCATTGGCAAACCAAAGGGCCGGTCTTTCTCGACGCCAGGCATGTGGCTGATTTCCAACAGCGCTTTCCATCGATTTATGACAATTGCTGGAACCATGGAATCGATCCAACGAAAGAGTTACTGCCAGTCCGTCCGGGCGCCCATTTTCATATGGGCGGTGTCAGGACGGATAGTTGCGGCCAGACGTCCATTCCTGGGCTTTATGCTGTCGGGGAAGTCGCGTCGACCGGTGTCCACGGCGCCAACCGCCTGGCGAGCAATTCATTGCTGGAAGGCTTGGTATTCGCTAGGCGGCTTGCGGAGCGGATCAACCAAGAGCCGCAGCCATCCGAAAAGATAAAATCAGTGCAAGCAGATCATGAACTGCCATGTACATATTTTCACGGCGTTGATGAAAATCAGCTGAAACGAAACATGACAGAAACGGCAGGGATTTTAAGAGAACCGTGCGCACTGCAGAAGTTTTTACAAGCACATCCCTTAAAAGTGCAAGCGCTCGAGGATTATAAGGATGAAGTCATCGCACAGATCCACCGGGAAACCTCCTGCAGCCTTATCGCAACTGCAGCCTTATTGCGGGAAGAAAGCAGGGGCGGCCATTACCGGGTCGATGCGCCTGAACCGAAAGCCGAATGGGACGGAAAAGTCATCGGCATTTCAAAAAGCGGCGTCCATTTAATTACACGAAATACGAAGATCAAGGAGACCATATGATGAATCGCTTAAAAGCAGAACAAGCATTAACACAATTTCTACTCGAAGATATTGGAGACCGCGATGTCTCCTCTGTATTGTTCGATCGAACGGATACAGGCGCAGCGCTCGTACGCATGAAACAAAGCGGCGTCGTGGCAGGTCTCGATTGCTATGAATGGGGCTATCGCCTGCTCGACGCGTCGGTCGAAGTGGAATTATTGAAACAAGACGGCGACCGTGTAGAAGCGGGAGAGGCGATCGTGAAAATCACGGGACCCATCGCTTCGCTCCTGGCGGGAGAGCGGGTGCTGTTGAACTTGGTCCAGCGCATGAGCGGCGTTGCGACATTAACGGCGAAATGCGTGGAGGCATTGGACTCTGGCCATACGCGCATCGTCGATACCCGCAAAACGACGCCAGGGTTGCGAATGTTCGAGAAATACGCGGTCCGCGCGGGCGGTGGTTTCAACCACCGAAACGGCTTGTACGATGCGGTCATGCTAAAAGATAACCACATCGCAGCGGCCGGATCGATTACCGAAGCGGTGAAAAAAGTACGCGATTCGCTCGGCCACATGACGATGATCGAAGTGGAAGTTGAGACAGAGCAGCAATTGATGGAAGCGATTGACGCACGTCCCGACACGATCATGTTTGACAACCAGACCCCGGAAACGATCCGGCGCTGGGTGCAGCTGGTGCCAGATACGATCCGCACGGAAGCGTCCGGCGGCATTGACCTCGAAAAGCTTTCCGATTACCGTGATACCGGTGTCGACGTCATTTCCATCGGTGCTTTGACGCATAGTGTTTCGAACCTTGATATCAGCATGAATCTTTCCATATCCCCGAAGGAGGCAGTAATTTCATGACTTCATTGCTTGAAGAACTTCAAATGGCAGATGCCATGCCAAAAAGCTATTTAACAGCATCAACAGATGAATTGCATGAACGCGCAAAACGTGCACGTGCAGTTCTCGGAGAACGATTGTATATCCTCGGCCATCATTACCAGAAAGACGAAGTGATCCATTATGCCGATGTGACCGGCGACTCGCTGCAATTGTCGCAAATCGCTGGTAGGCAGACAGCGGATTATATCCTGTTTTGCGGCGTCCATTTCATGGCAGAGACCGCAGACATCTTGACCGAGCCGCACCAAGCGGTCATTTTGCCGGATATGCGGGCGGGTTGTTCGATGGCGGATATGGCCAATATCGACCAAACCGAACGCGCTTGGCAAGAGCTTCAGAAATTGTATGGCGACACGATCGTTCCGCTTACTTACGTCAATTCAACAGCGGCGATCAAAGCGTTTGTCGGCCGGAACGGAGGCGCGACGGTGACTTCCTCGAATGCTGAAGAAATGGTCGAGTGGGCTTTGTCCCAAAAACAGCGCATGCTGTTCTTGCCCGATCAGCATTTAGGGCGCAATACTGCCGTGAAGCTTGGCATTCCGCTCGAGCACATGGCGGTGTGGGACCCGATCAAGCAAAAACTCGAACTCGGTTGTGCGGTAGAAGACGTGCAAGTAATTCTCTGGAAAGGGCATTGCTCGGTGCATATGAACTTCTTGCCGAAACACGTCGACAATTTGCGCTTCAAAGAACCGGACCGCAACATCCTCGTGCATCCGGAATGCACCTATGAAGTCGTCAGCGCCTCTGATTTTGCGGGCTCCACAAAATACATCATCGATATGATCGAAGCATCCGACCCAGGCTCCAAATGGGCGATCGGTACGGAAATGAACCTCGTCAACCGGCTCATCAAGGATTTCCCGGACCGCGACATTGTTTCCTTGAATCCTTTTATGTGCCCATGCCTGACGATGAATCGTATCGATTTGCCGCATTTTACATGGATCTTGGAAGAACTGGTGGAAGGCCGCGTCCTCAACCGTATCCAAGTGGACGAGAAAACGGCGAGTGAAGCGAAGATGGCTTTAGCGAAGATGCTATAGGAAGAAAACCCGCTGTCCTGGAGATGGGCAGCGGGTTTTTCATCGCCGGTTGATGGATTCAAAGAGGCTGCCCGTTCATCTCGCGCTTTAACCGATGCCGGTTTTCGTGTAAAATTTCCATGGAAGATAGTTTCTTTTCTGGATATAACGACAACGCAAAAACCCGCAGATCTGGTATCTGCGCAGAATTTTAGATACATGAAAGCCGGGGGATTTGAGATGGTTTCATCAAAAGATGTGGCAAAATATGCAGGTGTTTCACAAACTACAGTTTCACGTGTTTTGAATACTCCCGATCGAGTGAAAGGGCCTACTTACAAAAAGGTGATGGCTGCCATCGACGCGTTGAATTACATTCCAGACGCTAATGCGCGGTCGCTTGTTCAACAAAAAACCGATACGATCGCGTTGATTTCAGGTCCTTTATACAATCCTTTTTTCGTGGAAACGACGACTTCAATCGTTAATTACGCCAACGAAAATGGCTTTAAAATCAACGTTCATTTCTCCAAAAATGAAAATATTACCGATACGTATCATTCCATATTTGAAAACAAAGTGGATGGCATTATCCTGTCTTCGATTTTATTGGACGACCCCATTTTCGAAAAACTGGAGAAATCGGGAATTCCCTTCATTACATACAACAGAAAGCATGAGAGCAACAAAAATTTTGTGGAAATGGATAACGAACAGGCCGGTTTTTTGGCTGCGGATTATTTGCTTTCGCTTGGACACGAAGCGATTTGCTGGGTAGGCGGGCCGCTGGAAATCAGCACATTCAAAGGACGCTACGACGGCTTTTTAAGAGCATTCCAAAAGAACAGAATCGCGGTGGAGCAAGAGCGGATTTTCCTCACCGACACGAGCAAAGAACAACTGCGTGAAACTTTTTTGAAAATGGAAATGCTCGAGGAAAAGCCGACGGCAATTCATGCAGCAACAGATGCTATCGCTATCCAAATGATGGATTTCTATATTTCAGCAGGCTATCGCGTCCCGGAAGACATTAGCATTATCGGCATCGATAACGTCGAGATCGGCCAGCATGCCTCCATCAATTTAACAACGGTGGGCATTTCTTCGCCGGCGAACTTGGGGCAATTAGCCATCGAAACGCTGATTGACATGATTCAACAAAAAAATAAACCTTGTATTCAAATCACAAAAACTGTTAGACTATTCGAAAGAAAGACAACAATTGAAAGAAGGAGGGTATGAGCCCTTTTTTTAACGCAAAAATGGTTACGTAACCATTTTTTTCTAGTTAATTAATGATGGCGCTTTCATTTTCATGGCAGGATGAGTAAAAATCCATCCTGGTATCAAAGGGGTATTAATATCAATCAGAAACAGGGGGATGTATATGAAGTGGAAAGAGCGTGAGTATGGAGAAGAATCACCATTTATTCCAGCTGGGCCGTTTAAAATTCGCTTGCCTTTTATTCATTACCGATTTGAATGGCCGGATTATGTGCAAGGCTTGTTAATGTGTGCAGTTGATTTAGCAGCAATTCCATTATTGATTGAACTGCTCGGCATGCCATTTGAAGTCGC
The DNA here is from genome assembly GCF_001465795.2 of Planococcus rifietoensis. Lineage (NCBI taxonomy): Bacteria > Bacillati > Bacillota > Bacilli > Caryophanales > Caryophanaceae > Planococcus > Planococcus rifietoensis. Next base: position 525,688 of record NZ_CP013659.2, read on the forward strand.
TTTGGCGATTGTATTGCTAAACGGAGTTTTTTATTTGTTGCACCATTTACTTGGGGATCCAGCCGTACCGGGATGGATTACACCAGCGATTCCGCTGATCATGTTGTATTGCATGCAATTTCCAGAAGGGACAGAGAGGGTGCACGCATTAATCGCTTTTCAGATGACTTTAGGGGTCTTGGCGATTCTTCTCGGTTCAACCGGTTTAGCGGCTAAAGTGGTATCCAGTATTCCTTCTGCCATCAGGGCCGGAATCATTCTCGGTGCCGGGTTTGCCGCCGTCGTGTCGATTTTCGAAGTAGGCGGGCGGTTTGAAACTTTCCCATGGACGATTTCAATCGCTGTCGGAATCGGTTTCTATTTACTGTTTTCAAAGCATTTCAACAAACTCAAAACGACGCATCCGATTTGGGGGCTGGTCGGGAAGCTCGGGATTTTCCCGATTATCATTATAGCCATCGTCATTGCGCCGCTGTTTGGCGAAGCGCCATGGCCGACGATCGAGTGGGGACTCATCTCGCCTGACTTTATGGGCTTATGGACAAACTATACAATGTTCGGTTTGGGCTTCCCGCCACTAATGCTGTTTGTCACTGGCATTCCAACCGTACTAGCCGCTTATATCGTCCTGTTCGGCGATGTATTGCAGACGAAAGCCTTGGTAAAAGAGGCAGATTTATCGCGTCCAGACGAAAAGCTCGACTACAACCCGAATCGTGCGCACTTGATTTTTGGCGCAAGAAACTCAGCAATGAGCGTACTCGGACCAGACGTCACAATGGCAGGTCCATTATGGGCAGCCATGCAAGTCGTCGTCGTTCAGCGTTATAAAGATGGCAGAAAAGCGATGGATTCTTTCATCGGGGGCGCAGGTTCCTTCCGTTGGGGAACGAATACCGGCTTATTGTTATTGCCAATCGTCAGCTTGGTTGAGCCGATTCTCGGAATTGCGCTCGCCTTGACGCTTTTGATCCAAGGGTATGTCAGCGTAAAAGTCGGTATCTTGGAAGCCAGAAGCCAAAGCGATTTGGGAATTGCTGGCATCATTGGGGCCGTATTGGTCATCAAAGGCGCGGCATGGGCATTCCCAGTCGGTATCGCATTGTGCTTATTGATTTACGGCAAAGACTTCTTCAAGAACGAATCGGATGAGACATTCACGAAAGACCTGGCGCCAGAAGCGAATGAAAACGTTTAAGAGATGAAAGGATGTCATGTATGAAAAAGAAACTTTATGTAAGCGGTCAATGGCAAGAAACGAAAGACTATGCAGAGTTGTTCTCTCCGTACTCCAATGAAAAAATCGGTGAAATTCCGAAAGCTTCCGTATCCGATGTGGAGGCAGCCATCGAAGCTGCGTCTAATGCACAGGAGGCCATGGAAGCATTGACTGCCTATGAGCGTGCGGCGATCCTTGAGCAATTGGTTGCGCTGTTCATTGAACATAAAGAGCAAGCAGCGAAAATCATCGCCCAAGAATCCGCCAAACCTTTGAAATTTGCCTTAGGGGAAATTGAGCGGACAATTGAAACGTATAAATTCGCGGCTGAAGAAGCGAAACGGCTGTCTGGGGAAATGATCCCGATGGACGCAGCAAAAGGCGGCAGCAATCGCTTAGCCTATACGATGCGCGAACCTTTGGGCGTCGTGGTAGCGATTACGCCGTTCAACTTTCCGCAGAATCTGGTCGCCCATAAAGTCGGGCCGGCGATAGCAGCCGGCAATACGGTCGTGTTGAAGCCGGCGTCCCAAACTCCGCTTTCGGCATTTTTCCTGGCTGAACTTCTCGATCAGACCGATTTGCCGAAGGGCGCGTTCAACTTGGTCACGGGCAGCGGCAGAACAGTCGGCGATGTATTGGTCGAGAGCGACCAAGTGAAAATGGTGACCTTTACAGGTAGCCCGGCTGTCGGCAAAGGCATCCGGGACAAGGCAGGACTGAAGAAAGTTGCCTTGGAACTGGGGTCAAATGCAGGGATGATCGTCGATGAAGGAGTCGACTTGGACGTGGTTGTGGAGAAGGCGATTGCCGGTGCCTTTTCGAACCAAGGGCAAGTGTGCATCTCCTTGCAGCGGATTTACATTATGGACAGCTTAGTGGATGAGTTTTTGTCCCGTTTCAAAACGGCGGCCAGTCAATTGGTGATCGGAGATCCACTGGATGCGAAGACCGATCTTTCAGCGATGATTTCCAAACAAGAGCAAGAGCGGGCTGTGCAGTGGGTCAAGGAATCGGTTGATGAAGGGGCCACGCTAATCGCTGGAGGGACAGTTGAAGATGAAGTGTTCCAACCGACTATCCTGTCGAATGTCGCAACAGATTCAAAAGTGTCGTGCCAGGAAGTGTTTGCGCCAGTCGTCATCGTCAACGCCATCCAATCGGTTGAGCAAGGCATTAACGAAATCAACAACTCGGATTTCGGACTTCAAGCCGGGATTTTTACGAATGATATCAAGACAGCTTTCCACGCATCGAAAAAGCTGCAGGTCGGCGGCGTATTGATCAACGATATTCCGACATTCCGTGTCGACCAGATGCCTTATGGCGGTGTGAAAGAAAGCGGCAACGGGAAAGAAGGACTTAAATACGCAATTGAAGAAATGACTGAAATGAAGTTGGTCATCTGGAATCAATCATAAAGAACTATAAAAAGGAGTGGATGATGTGTCGAGCAAAATCACATTCATGCCGATCAGCTATACCGGCTGGGGGGCATTGGAGCAATTAACGAGCGAAGCGGAACGCCTGAACGCGAGCAATATCCTCATCGTCACCGACCCATTTCTGGAAGAGCTCGGGATGACGCAAAAAATCGTCGAACCGCTCGAAGCAAAAGGGTGGAAGACGAGCATCTACACAGAAGTCGTGCCGGAGCCGCCGCTTGAAGTCGGTGAAAAATTGGTTGCTTATACGAAAGAAAATAAATTCGATTTAGTCATCGGCCTGGGCGGCGGCAGTGCCTTGGACCTGGCAAAATTAGCAGGTGTCCTGGCGACCCATGAAGGGAAAGTGGCCGACTATTTGAACTTGACGGGCAAGCGTTCCTTGACGGATAAAGGCATCCCGAAAATATTGATTCCGACGACGTCTGGAACGGGTTCCGAAGTGACCAATATTGCCGTATTGTCGCTGGAATCCTCAAAAGACGTAGTCACTCATGATTATTTATTGCCGGACGTGGCGATTGTCGACCCGGAATTGACGGTTTCCTTGCCGCCGAAAGTGACAGCTGCAACAGGCATCGACGCGTTGACGCATGCGGTGGAGGCGTATGTGTCGAAAAACGCCAACCCGGTAACAGATGGCCTGGCGTTGCAGGCGATCCGCTTGATCAGCGGGTCGATCCGCACGGCAGTAGAAGACGGGGAAAACAAAGAAGCGCGCACGAATATGAGCTACGGCAGTTATTTGGCAGGATTGGCCTTTTTCAACGCTGGCGTTGCCGGTGTACACGCCTTGGCGTATCCGCTTGGCGGTCAGTTCCATATCTCGCACGGTGAATCCAATGCTGTTTTGCTTCCGTATGTCATGGGCTATATCCGCCCGAGCTGTGAGAAGAGAATGAAGGACATTGTCGAAGCGATGGGTGTCGACGTCACACAAATGGATGACCAACAAGCTTCCTATACATGCGTCGAGGAGTTGAAAAAACTCGTCGCCGACGTGAATATTCCCGTGTCGCTGAAAGGCTTCGATATTGGGGAAGACGCCTTGGACAGCTTGGCGGACGATGGCATCAAGCAAACAAGAATCTTGGCGAGAAGCCCGATGCCGCTTGAGAGAGAAGATATTTACGCAATCTACCATGCCGCCTATTCAGGAGAAGTCGCTGAAAAGAAAACGGTATGATATGAAAAGTTTGGAACCTTTACTTGAAAAGAAGGGTTCGTAGTACAAAAGAATTCTTCAAGTATGAGATATGAATCTCTGCTTATATCAGTGAAGTGGAAGCCGGCGACTCCTGCGGGAACAGTGACGCAGCGAAGCGAAGGAGCGACACGAGCCGAAGATCCTGCAAGCGAATGAACGAAGTCATTCGTTTGCGAAGCTCGAACTTTGTGAGAGTTGAGCAGGAGGTTTTTAGCGTCAGCGACTGTGCCCTGGCAGCTGGCAGCGCGACGTCCTGTCGCGCCAGCTGCATGACCCACATCCTGTGGGCCCGAAAACGTCCGGCTGGAACGAAACATAAAAAGCTGAAGCAGGAACCCATTCAGGTTCCCGCTTCAGCTTTTGTGTTTCTATAGAAGAAAGTGAGATTTACAGTTTAGCGAACTCAGGGTCAGCGACTTTCACCAATTGCTTGCCGAGGTTGCTGCCTTCGAATAGACCAAGGAATGCTTCCGGTGTTTTCTCGAAGCCTTCTACAATCGTTTCTTCGTATTTCAGTTTGCCTTCTTGCAGCCATTTGCCGAGATCTTGTGCGCCTGTTTTGAAATCATGCGCGTAATCGCCGAGCGTGAAGCCTTTCATCATCGAGCTCGTCGTGATGAATTTCCACTGAATGCGCGGGCCGATATCTCCTTCTGGGTTGTTGTAAGCAGAGATGGCGCCGCACAACACGACGCGTGCGTTGCGGTTGATTTCAAAAATGACCGCGTCCGATACCTCGCCGCCGACATTATCAAAATAGACGTCAACGCCGTTCGGGACGGTTTTTTTGAATGCTTCTTTGAAGTTATCGTCTTTATAGTTTACGGCTTCATCGAATCCAAGTTCGTTGATCAGGTAGTCGATCTTATCCTGTGAACCGGCGATGCCGACGACGTGTGCGCCTTTCAATTTGGCGATCTGCCCGACGACTGAACCGACAGCTCCTGCTGCGCCTGAGACGACCACCGTTTCGCCTTGTTGCGGCTTGCCGATATCGAGCAGGCCGAAGTAGGCTGTGAGGCCAGTCAAGCCGAGTATCCCGAGACGAGTCGTAATCGGTGCAATGGATGGATCAACCTTCTGCACTGATTTCGCATCCGCGACATTATACTGTGCCCAGTCCAATGTGCCAGTGACGATATCGCCTTGTTTAAAATCATCGGAATTCGACTCGATGACTTCAGCCAGCACGCCGCCGGTAATGGCTTTGTTCAATTCGAACGGTGCCACATAGGATTTCTGGTCTTTCATGCGTCCGCGCATATACGGGTCAACGGAAAGGTATAAAGTTTTCAGCAATAATTCATCCGTACCGATTGTCGGGATATTTTTTTCGACAAAATTAAAGTCGCTGTCAGTCGGCGTGCCTTCTGGGCGGTTCGCCAATTGGATTTCTTTGTATGTGTTTGGTGTCATATGAATTCCTCCTTGGAATAAGTTTGCATAGAAGAGCGTACCACTCCCAAAGAAAGGAAGTAAAATTTCCAGCTCGCCAAGCTCGTATTGTTGTAGTTGTCCTAAGGCTATGATATTTTAATATAACTAACTTTAATTCAAGGGAAGAGGTAATTAAATGAACCCGCACTATAAACCATTATTCGAAGAAATCACGTTGCCAAACGGCGTTGTCCTATCTGACCGTTTAGGCGTCGCACCAATGACGACCTATTCAGGAAATCCAGACGGCACTGTCTCAGATGGCGAACTTTCGTATTACCAGCGCCGTGCAGGACTCGGCAGCCTGTTCGTCTCTGCCTGCATCGCAGTTTCCGAAAACGGCATCGCCTTCCCAAATCAATTCGTCGCATTTAAAGACGACGTCATGCCGCGCTTAAAGCAACTCGCGACTGAAATGAAATCACAAGGCAGCAAAGCCATCCTGCAAATGCAGCACGGCGGTCGCCAAGGCCAGCCGGATTTGATCCGAGCGGGCGAAACGGTCGCACCGAGCGCCATCGCGGAATCTGCGGACAAGCCGACACCGCGCGCGTTGACGGGAGAAGAAATCATCGACATCATCCGCGATTTCGGTGAAACGACTCGCCGTGCGATCGAAGCCGGATTTGACGGTGTGGAAATCCACGGCGCCAACACGTATTTAATCCAGCAATTCGTCTCAGCTACTTACAACCAGCGTGAAGACGAGTGGGGCGGCAGCTTAGAGAACCGCTTGAAATTCGGTTTGGCGGTCTTGGATGAAGTGAAACAAGTGGCTGCGAAACATGCAGACGACAGCTTCATCATCGGCTACCGTTTGTCACCGGAAGAAAACAATGCCGATTCCGTTGGCTACACGATCAAAGAAACGCAACAATTAGTCGAGCGTTTGATCGAAGGCGGCATCCATTATATCCACGTATCGCTGATGGAGTTCAAAAAAGCGCCGCGCGGCATGGAAGATGGGGACAGCATCGTTCAAATCCTGTCGAAACAAATCGATGGCCGCGTCGCATTTGTTGTAGTCGGCGGCGTCACCCAGCCTGAACATGTGGTAGCTGCGCTTGAAGAAGGTGCGGACATCGTCGTCATGGGCCGCCAAGCACTGGTCGATCCGGAATGGACCGAGAAAGTGAAGCAAGGAAACGAAGCAGACATCAACGAAACTATCCCGCAAGAACTGGTCGGCAAACTCGACATCCCGGAAACGATGTGGAACGCCATCACGTCTTACGGCATGGTCAAAGTTGACGCGAAAGTATAAAGAACAGCAAGCTCCCATGCCGGATATGGCCTGGGAGCTTTTTTGTACAACGAAAATGTCTTTGATAGACTGGTACTACTAATAATCATAAGGAGTGATTACGTGTCGCTGATTCCAGCTGAACACTTGAAGCAAATCTTTTCGGTCGAGGCAAAGTTTTATCATGTCGAAATAGAGAACGAAAAGATTCTCATGCGCCGTGAAGCACGCATCAGGCGAAATGGCGTTTTTACCACTCGAGCAGATGCGGTGATCGTCATGATCAACCCATCCAATTGTGCGCAAGCTGGCGAAACTTTAAAGAGCCCGCAGGACGCGCAGTGGATCCCCACCAAACCGAATCCGACGCAATACCAGTTGATGAATTTGATGGAGCGGCAAGAATGGAATTTGGTCACGCTCATCAATTTATCGGATATTTGCGAAGGGAACATCGGGAACTTCAACATCATTGAAAACCAGTTCAATAGAATGGGAATGTCCCACTCGCTATTTCAAGAAGATAATGCGCAAGAGCGTCAAGCTTTACTGGCGTCCGCAGATCATCTCATTTTTGCCTGGGGCTCGTCGACTGTCGCCAAAAGGCTCGCTGCACAGTTCGGCTTGTTCCAAGAGGGCAGCCCAGAAAAGTCGTATGCACATGCGAAAGCATGGGTGGCAGCTGATAATGGTTTCCCGCGCCACCCGAAACCCGCGACGGTTGCGGACCGGGTTATCTGGTTAGATAAGATGGATGTCTTGCTTCAATAATTGGAATAAGTTCATTACTTGAAAAATCCCTATGCTATTATTAATGTCTGTTCTATATAAAAGGGGGCGGCAGGATGGACTACCGGATCAAAGAGCAAACAGGATTCTCGCCGAAAGTCGGTGAACTTGTCTCGATGCTCGAGTATACGCGCGCGGTTACATTGGCGGATGTGGAAGGTTTGTCGACGGAAGAGCTTGATTATTTGGCTGACGGACATTCGAATTCGATCGGGGCGCTATTGATGCACGTGGCGGCGATTGAATTTGTCTACCAGGTCATCGCATTCGAAAACCGTGACTTGACGGAGCGAGAACTGGAGCAATGGATTGTCCCGCTTGAACTGGGGGACAGGGCAAGAAATGAAATTCGCGGCCATTCACTTGATTATTACCTGGATGAATTTAAAAAGGTCCGGGACCGTACGCTATCGCTATTGGAAAGTGTCGACGATAGCTGGTTGTACGAAGAAGGGCAGTACTTTAACGGAGTTATCTACAATAAGTATTATCTCTGGTTTCATGTTGTGGAAGATGAAACAAGCCACCGGGGGCAGATCCGGATTCTCAAGCGGATGCTTAAATCATGACACCAAAAAAGCTCAAGGCACACGACGCCTTGAGCTTTTTTTATGCGTCCGTCATGACGATGCTTGTGCTTTTACCTGTTCTAAAAAGCCAGTGGCATAGCGGATGAATTCCTGGACGGCGTCGGTTTGATGACGGTCTTTATGCCACACCAATCCGACGGTGCGTGTACAGACGGGCTGAGAGATTCTCAATTCTTTCACTGGCAGAGTCGAAAGGCGCTTGCTTCGGATGAGGGACGGGCTGAAAGCGACGCCGAGCCCTTTGGAGACCAGCTCATACGTGACACCCGTTTCATCTCCTTCAAACGCGAAGTCAGGATAGAAACCGGCTTCTCCGCAAAATTGCTCGGTCATGTCCCGGAACCCGTAGCCCGGGGGCATGACGATAAAAGGATCATTTTTTACTTCGATCAATGCGATGTCTTCGCGATCGGCAAGTGGATGGCTGGACGGGACGGCGAGAAAAATTTCTTCTTCGATGATCGGGCGCCATTCCAAATCTTCTCCTTCAATCGGAAAGGTGGAAATGGCGACATCGATTTCGCCGCTTTCAAGTTGGTTTTTCAAACGCTCCGCAAATGCCTGGTATTGGCGGAAGCGCGCATTCGGATAGACATCTAGAAACCCGGCGAGCAGTTCAGGCAAGATGGTTGGGATGGTCACGGCGACAGAGACGAGATTGTTTTGCTTTTCCGCCAAAAACGCCAATTCCTTTTCGCCTTTTTGGATTTCCCGAAAAACATTATCGACGACTTGTAAATAGGCCTCGCCAAGCGGGTTCAATTGGATTTTCCGGCCGGAGCGGTTGAATAGTTTATAGCCCAGGCGCTGTTCGAGCTTGGAAATGGTTTTGCTGAGGGCGGGTTGTGAAACGTTCAAAGCTTGTGCAGCTTTCGTTAAATGCTGGTGCTTGGCTACTTCCTGGAAATAGCGCATTTGCAATAAATCCATGGGGCGGGCTCCTTTCGCTGGAGGCGTGTTCTATCTGTCAGTTTAGCCTACCCCGAAGCCATTCCGCAAATCGATTCAAGAAAGCCGAAGCGTTTGATGGAAGCGTGTAAACCAAAAAAACCGTAGTTCCGAAGAACCACGGTCCAAGCTTATACGAGTGAGCCGCCTTCATCCAAGTAGCGCTGGATGCCTTCCGATGCACGGTAGGAAAGCGCGCCGAGCGTTCCGGTCGGGTTGAAGGAGCTATTGTGCGGGAAAGCGGAAGCGCCAACGACGAAGACGTTGTCAGCGTCCCACATCTGCAAATACGTATTAACGGCAGAGGTTTCAGGGTCTGTCCCCATGATGACGCCGCCTGTATTGTGCGTATTGGTGTCTTTATTGACGTTGAAATCGTTTTGGGTGTCGTTTGTATCAATGATATCCGCACCGATTTCTTCTGCAATTTCATGCGTTTTTTGCGAAATATACTTCACTAGTTCACGGTCGTGTTCTGTGTAATCAAAGGTCATGCGTAGCAAAGGTTTGCCGTAAGCATCTTTATAGGTCGGATCCAAATCCAGGTAATTGTAGCGGTAAGGCATGCTGGCACCTTGCGATTTGACCGGGAAGAAGCTATTGCTGTATTTGATCGATTGGCTCTTGAACTCCGCGCCCCATGCTGGCGTGCCTTTTGGAACGACATTATTGGCAATCGGCCGGTTGCCATACTGCGTGACGCGGATGCCTGCACCGTGGATGAACTTCAAGTCTGAATGGTCGAAATTGTCGCCTACGTATTCCGGGATTTCGATTCCCAAAGCACCGGCGCCGCCGTATAAATTGAATTCCTGGTCTTCGAAAAACATCATCGAAGAAGCCGAGCTGACTTGATAAGCATAGTTTTTACCGATCACGCCAGTGTTGGATTTCGAGTCATACGGTTTGCCGAGGCCTGAGTTCAACAACAAGCGGACGTTATTGAAGACGTAGCTGGTCACAACGACAACTTCTGCTGGCTGTTCAAATTCTTCGCCGGTGATCATGTCGATGTAGAGGACGCCGGTCGCTTTTGTCCCGTCGTTCAAGATTTCGGTGACATTGGAATGGGTGCGTAAATCCAATTGCCCGGTATCTTTGGCGACGGGGATGACGGTCACGGCAGGGTCTGCTTTCGCGCCGTACTCACAGCCGAAGTTCTCGCAAAACGCGCAGTACTGGCAGGCGCCGCGTGAAATGCCATCCGGGTTTTCGTACGCTTCCGATAAATTGGCGGACGGCAAGACGTATGGTGTATAGCCGAGATTTTTCGTCGCTTCTTCAAACATTTTCATGATGGGCGTTTTAAGCATCGGGCCGGTCGGATAAGGATTTGAGCGTTTGCCGTAGGATTCGACTGTCTCACCGGAAATCCCCGCCATCTTTTCGAACGTATCGTAATACGGCTCCATCTCATCATAAGTCAGTCCCCAATCCTGGATCGGGTAATCTGCGCCGAGTTTGCCGGGGCCATATTTTTCATCGGTCATCGATTTGATTTCGAAGTCATACGGCAAGAAGCGGTAAGTTTGGCCGTTCCAATGCGACCCGGCGCCGCCCACGCCGTCGCCGACGATGAAGGTGCCGTAATCACGCATCGGCAAGGCACGCATCTTTTCGTTATTGCGATGCGTGATCGTTTCTTTCGATAGATCCTGCATCAATTCTTCGCGGTGCTGATAGCGCAGCTCGTCGTGCGCCATCAAATAATCGCTCGTCTTGCGGTCTTTCCCGCGTTCGAGGCCGACGACCGGGATACCGGCTTTTGTCAATTCTGCCGAGACAATCCCGCCAGCCCAGCCCATGCCGACAACGACGACGGGTACTTTAGGCAATTTTGTAGCCATGTTCATTCATCCTTTCTTTCCTCAATGCCCCATATGGCTGTTCAAGCCTTGAGGCGGCAATTCCACAAATTCGTCCTGTTGAATTTCTTTGACGTACGCCATGCGGGAGCCTGGGTATTTACGCATCGCCCAGCCCTCCATATTTTTATTGCCGCCATATAACGGGTCGGCATAGACGCCTTCGATCGTCAAGGTGCGCAGCAAGCTGAAGAACAGCGGCGATTTGACGCCTGAAATATCCGGTACCTTGCCGTCGCTGAAATCCGTCAAGACCTGATCCTGCTGTTCCGGTTCGAGGTCGATGAATGGATTATCGTATTGTTTCTGGCTATAGGCATCGAGTGCTTTCAAGCCAAGAAGGAATAAATCTTTGCGCAGGATGCGGATTTGGCTGCCTTGTGTTTCTTCGGCTTCAAAGAAAGGCGCAGCCATGTATTCTTTGGAATTGATTCCCCACGGGCTTGCGAGCTGATGGTCTATGTAGATGGCCGCGTTCAATTCCATCGCGCCGGGGCCGTGATCGTCTTTCGGATAAATGCGTTCGGCTGCGGCTTGGGTCAATCGGTATTGATCGGGAGTGAAGAATTGAAGCGCTTCTGCCGGGTTGACCGTCAGCTGCGGGGCAGGGGCGACATCGTGTGTAGCGACTTGTTCTTTGCCGCCGAGCAGGCTGCCGAGCGCGCCGCCCAATACGACACCGCCTACCGTGAGTCCCGAATTCCTCAGAAACTCGCGCCGTGTCGATCCTTTTTTCGCCGGGGATTTAGCGTCTTCTGCCATGGTAAAACCTCCTGTATCGTGTTGAATGAGCATCAATGAGAAACTGCCGGCTCTAGAAAGCACGGGGTGATGAGAGAAAAATCCCGCCTTCAGAAGCCGGTTTATACAGTCGTAAAACTTGCACAATGAATGATTATACGCTTAGGGACACGAAAAAAATAATACTTGTTTTCACATATTTACATAACCTAATGGTTATATTGATGAATAAAAAAGACCGCTCCGAAAAAGAGCGGCGCTGCCATCAAGAAAAGATAGCGTGGAAATTATTGCTTAATGAAAACAAGGCAGTGCTGAATAATAAAGCAAAAATGAACAGCCAGTATTTCGTTCCGCTCCAAAAGAACACGATCATTGCCAGTCCTAGTCCAGTTCCAGCTAGTGCAAACCAAGGAAAGGGGCTATAGAAGAGGGAGAGGAAATAACTGAAGTCCAGTGCGATGAAGATGCCGAGAAGGACTTGATTGATCATTCTCAATTCCTCATCATTGTATTTCGTCATGTTTATTTCACCTGCCTACAAAATTATTGATAACCGTAAATATATGATTTACAAATCATTAATTAAGAGTATAATGACTTTTGGAAAGCCGAGTCAATCTATATTTTTTCACGCAGCCTTTAGCCGGCAGCCAAAATTGGAGAACCTTCCATATAGGCTGAACAGCAAAAGATGCGTGCACATACAAGCACGATGGCAGGCAAGAACTACAGACAGGAGGAGAGAAAATGCCGAATATCGGAGTCCCAGGACTGATTTTGATTTTAGTGATCGCGTTGATCGTTTTTGGGCCGGCGAAGCTTCCGCAACTTGGGCGGGCTGTCGGAGAAACCTTGAAAGAGTTCAAAAGCTCAACGAAAGAATTGATGAGCGATGACGATGCGACTGACAAAACCAATGATACAAAAGAAACGAAAAAGGACTGAAGCCGAAAGCTTGAGCTTTAGAGCGGGCCGTTCAATGCTTTTGCTTCGTCTTTACTAGGTGGTACAGGAAATGGAACAGGAATTCACGCTTATCGAACATTTAACGGATCTTAGGAAACGGCTGATCATCACCGTGCTGGCGTTTATCGCATCACTCGCCGCAGGATTTGCGAGCGCTGCGCACATCTTGAATTTCATCAAGTTGCAGCCGACAGCGGTGAATGTCGATTGGAACGTTTTCGGCTTTACCGATGGCATCATGATTTATTTTAAATGTGCATTGGTCTTGGCGGTGTTGTTGACATTGCCGGTGGCGCTGCATCAAACCTGGCTATTCGTCAAACCTGCTTTATCGGAGACGGAGGAAAAAGGGACCTATGTTTATATCCCGGCATCGTTCTTATTGTTTCTGCTCGGGGTGAGCTTCAGCTATTTCATCATGTTCCCGATGATGCTGAACTTCATGTCGGATATCAATCAGTCGATCGGGGCTACGGAAACCTATGGGATGAGCCAATATTTCACCTTCCTATTCAATTTGGTCATTCCGGTCGGACTGGTCTTCGAGATGCCGCTTATCGTTATGTTTTTGACGAAGCTTGGCATCGTCACGCCGCAATCGCTGCGGAAAATGCGCAAAATCGCTTACTTCGTTTTGGTGGTGGTCGGGGTGTTGATTTCACCGCCTGACTTTCTATCGGATGTGCTGATCATTGTGCCGCTGTTTGCGCTATTTGAAATCAGCATCATCATTTCAGCCATCACGATGAAGCGCTCGGCGAAAAACAAATTGGAACAGAAAGCATGACGCCAGCGAAAGGGGGAGGACCAGCATGCCGAATATAGGAATCCCAGGATTGGTTTTGATCTTGATCATTGCCTTGATCGTCTTCGGTCCAGCCAAACTGCCACAGCTAGGAAAAGCGGCAGGGCAGACTTTGAAGGAATTTAAAAGTTCGACAAAAGGCGTCATTGATGAGGTCTCAGAAGAATTCAAGATGAATGATGCAAGCGGTCAAGAAGCAAAAAGAAATGACGACAAGAAAAACTAAACTTGACCCCAAAGCACGCTCCCTGCAAAGCCATTAAGCAGGAGAGCGTGCTTTTTTCCGGTGAAGAATTCGTTCTTGACTTATTTGGGGGAGATGCTAAGATTTAAAGCAATTGCAAAAAGTAACGACGAATATGTTGAATGATGAATGAGTAGGCTCATTGCGCGCAGCACAAAGAGACTGGACGGAGGGTGGAAGTCCAGGCAGCAATCGGGATGAATTACGCCATCTGTAATTTCAACGGTCAATTGAGTGGATGTTCTGGAGTGGAACATCAACTAGGGTGGTAACGCGGAGAAAACCTTCGTCCCTTTTTTAGGGATGATAGGTTTTCTTTTTTTATTTTCACAATACAGGAGGAACTGGACATGTTTCATATTAAAGCGATTTTATCACCGGGTACAAAAGAAGCGGCGGCACTCGTCGCACTGGTCGTCGCGATCATCAGCGTCAGCATCATCGGATTTGAAGCGGCTCCGCATGTGCCGATCTTACTGGCGATCTTGTTGCTGATGTGCTACGGATTGGCTAAAAAATTATCGTACCGCGAACTGGAGCGGGGCTTGATCGAAGGTGCGGGCGCAGGAATGGGCGCCGTGTTCTTGTTCTTCTTCATCGGCATCCTCATTAGCAGCTGGATGATGAGCGGGACGATCCCGACCTTGATCTATGCCGGGTTCAGCTTGGTGACGCCTGTGTTTTTCTTTGCGGTGGTCTTTGTGGTGACGGCGATCATCGGGCTGTCCATCGGCAGTTCCTTGACGACGGTGGCAACAGTAGGTGTGGCGTTGATCGGCATCGCCGGAGCGCTGGATTTGTCGCTGGCGATCACGGCAGGCGCGATTGTCTCGGGCGCTTTTTTCGGGGACAAGATGTCGCCGTTATCGGATACAACCAACTTGGCTGCTTCCATTGTCGGCGTGGATCTCTTCGAGCACATCCGCAACATGGGATGGACGACGATTCCTGCTTTTATTCTGACGCTGATTTTCTTCGGTGTGCTATCGCCATCAGTTACCTTGGACCATACAGAAGATATCGCCTTGTTCAAGGAAGGCTTGCTTGAGACGGGGTTGATCCATTGGTACGCCATGGCGCCGCTCGTCGTCTTAATTGCCTTGACGGTATTCAAAGTACCTGCGGTTTTGACTTTGGCTGCTAGTTCAGCGGTAGCGCTTGTTGTTTCCTTGTTCCACCAGAGCCTGCAAGCCTCGTCGATGCTTGGCATCCTGTTCGGCGGCTACGAATCATCGACCGGCATTGACGAAATCGATGCGCTGCTTTCACGCGGCGGCATGGAAAGCATGTTCTTCACCATCGCTTTAGTGCTGCTCGCCCTCAGCATGGGCGGATTGCTATTCAAACTCGGCATCATACAAAGTTTGCTGGCGAAAATCGAAAGCCTGCTGAAAAAAGTGTCTTCTGTCATCGTCGCATCCGCCTTGACGGCGATCGGCACGAACATCCTCGTCGGGGAACAATACTTATCGATCCTGCTGACCGGTCAGGCATTCCAGGAACCGTATAAACAAGTCGGATTGGCCGGAAAGAACTTGAGCCGCGTCATGGAAGATGCCGGGACGGTCGTCAATCCGCTCGTGCCGTGGAGTGTTTGCGGGATTTTCATCGCCTCGGTGTTGGGTGTTTCGACATTGGAGTATTTGCCGTTTGCATTCTTCTGCTTGCTATCGCCTCTTTTGACGGTGTTGCTTGGGGTGAGTGGGAAAACCTTGACGTATATTGAAAAATCTCCTGTAAAGTGAATAGTAAGCAAGCCAAAAGGGCTGTCGCCAAGATCATGAAGATGACTTGGCGACAGCCCTTTTTCTATATTTCTACTGGTTAAGGATGCCCTTGCTAGCCTGGGAACCGGTTCTGAACTTTTTAAAAACGCCGTACAAGCCGAGTCCTATTTGGATGAAACTGAGGAAGAAAAAGAAGACGAGCGGCAAATACCAGTCACCCAGCAATACAATCGGCAGCGCCGCGCTTAGCGATAACAGGATTCCTAAACTAATAGTAGCGACGAAACATGTCCGCGCTTGCCTAGTGAATCCACAAACCGTTGCTACAGCGTTTCCGATTCCGAAGACAAGCATTCCATAAATAGCTAAAGCGGACCAACTAGTAAAAGGCATGACGCCGACCCACTCGGGCGGGAACTCCACGAACACCCCCATAACCGGCAGCATGGAAATGCCCATATAAAATGCGCCTAATGACATTGCTAAATTAAATGCAGCGACCAGTTTTGTCAGCAAGATCTTTTCCTCCTTTGTGTTCGAAGAATGAGCGAGATGCTATGAAATTTACTGTTTCCAAGAAGTGAAGGAAGTTTGGATTACTCTTCCTCCCGGTATTCCAATACGTCTCCAGGCTGGCAGTCGAGCACTTTGCAGATGGCTTCGAGTGTGGAGAAGCGGATCGCTTTCGCTTTGCCGTTTTTCAGGATGGACAAATTGGGCATGGTGACGCCGACTTTTTCGGATAGCTCGGTCATGCTCATTTTGCGCTTAGCAAGCATGACGTCGAGATTTATGATGATTGGCATTAGATCACCTCAGACCGTAAGATCATTTTCTGATTTGATGTCGATGGCGTGCGTCAGCAGCTTCTGCAAAACCGCTGCAAAAACGGCGACGACAAAGGCAGCAAAGCCGATGCCAGCTCCCATCAAGATGAGGCCTGGCGCATCGTCGATTTCTGCGATCATGTAAAACAGCGGCATCGCGAGAAAATAGATGCCCGTGATCGCAAGGGCACAGAGCTTGATGTTTTTGATCGCCTTCACTGAGCGCACAGAAAAGGCGGTGTTGTCATCGATGAAACTCAATAATTTAAACGTCTGGTACAGCGCCAGGAAATAAGCGACCGCGGTTGCGTAGAGCATGAAGATAAAGACGTACTGCAGAAATGCCAGCTGGTCCGGGCCGTCCTGGATGATGCTCGAAAGCGGCAGCACCACGAAGATGCATAACGCGATGACCGGCAGCGCCATGAGGAACAGCACCACTTTCAAAAACAAAGTCTCCCGTTTCATAAAACACACCTCTTTGCTTGTTAATAATTAAAGTATAGCGATTTATTTATCGTTTATCAATAAATAATTGTCGTTTAGCGATATTACAATGATGAAAGGTAGAGGAGGAGATAAGCGCTAGTGAACCAAGCTCTATTGATTTGGCTCTCCATCTATAGTGTTTTTGAGGCAGGTAGACGCTAGGTGATTCTTTAGCGAAACCACGCTCTAGAGGATCTAAAAACAATTAAAAAAAGCGCAACCGATTTGAGCTGCTGCGCTTTTGAAAGTTTATGAATAGGCTAGTCATTTCGGGAAATGGGATTGGCAATTTATGAATAAACTTATTCCATCAATTCTGGATAGACCGTTTCCGCAACCAACTGCACCGCTTCACCGATGCGGGGTCCAGGGCGGGAAGTGATGTCGGAATCGATGAAGTGCACTTCGTCGTTTTCGATTGCCTCTACGGCAGACCAGCTGTCGCGGGCTTCGATATCACCGACGGCATCTTCCACGTAAGATACGGTCGTCAAGATGACTTCCGGGTCGCGGGTGATGACTTCTTCTTCAGAGATACTCGGCCATCCTTCAAGATCTTCAAAGGCATTGGTTACTTGGGCGTGATCAAGGATTTCCTGCATGAATGTCGATTTGCCGGTTGTGTAGATTTCTGGAGACGGGCTGATTTCCACGTATACTTCTTTTTGCTCTTCGACCGCTGCAAGGCGTTCTTGGACATCTTTGATTTGCGTTTGGATGCCTTCGATCACTTCAGCACCTTTTTCTTCCTTGGCAAGAACAGAGGCGATTTGTTCGATATCGCCGTATACTTCGTCGAATGAAGTGGCCGATTCGATAACGAATACCGGAATGTCGGCATCTTCAAGTTGGGAAAGGGCAGGCGGTGCCTCGCCGGTTGAATAAGCCAAAACGACATCCGGGTCGAGCTGGATGATTTTCTCGGCATTGAATTCCACGGAATCACTGACGCGCTCAATGTCCTGCGCCGCTTCCGGGTAGTTGTCATAGTCAGTAACACCGACCAATTGATCTCCGGCATCGAGTGCGAAGACGATTTCGGTGTTGCTCGGAATGAGCGATACGATCGTTTCAGGCGCTTGTTCGAATTCGAGTTCTTCGCCGCGATCATCGGTAACCGTGTACGGTGCGTCGCTTGCAGTTTCAGTTGAGGTTTCTTCAGGTGTTTCTTCTGTTGCCGGTGCTTCGGCAGTATTATCTTGGCAAGCGCCGAGTGTTAAAGCGAGTGGAATGCTGAGTAAGAGAAATGATTTGATTTTCACGAGTGAGTCTCCTTTTTCTTCATGCGTTTTGTTGGATAGGACTTGCTGACGAACGGGATTTCCCGGGCGCCATGCTGTTTATTGGCGTAGACGGCCATCACGAAAAAGACATTGGCGAGCAGGTTGGCGTAGTCCATCAAATGCTCCGGCACTTCACGTTCAATCGTCACATGGTGCAAGGCGCGGACGGACTTTTTCGCTTCGCTGCGGCATACGTGGAGAATACAGGCACCGTGCGTTCCTTGCGGCAGGACGAACTGGTCGATTTCTTCCTTCACTTCCGCTACGTATCGATCGTACAAGCCACTGAGATCGGCAAGGTCTTGTTCGGTAATGGCGAGTTTCCCGCGCACCGAGCCGTTCAAGTGGTAGACCATCGGCTGCAGGTAGCGCAAATCATCGATGATTTGAGGGACATCGTTGACCGCGATGGCTTCGCCGATTCGCGTCGTCAAGGAATCGGTGCGAATCTCGAAATCGACCGTTGAAGCGCTTTCCCTCATGAATGGGTAGCACAAATAGCGCATGTCTTTTTTCATCTGTTCACCTCCAAAATAGTGTCCGTAAATATCAGCAGACGTATCGCTTTCTAAAAGAGACAAAAAAAGCCACTCTCAACGAAGAGAGTGGCACGATTGCGAATATCCAGCACAAAGCTGTCCATAGGAAAAAGTTGCCGTAGATCCTCTTATCTTCCGAAGAGCAAAAATACGTTCAGAAAAAGGTAGGTCTCCTGGCTTGTGCATCGATTTACTCTAAGGCCTTCCCGGGTCTCCCCAGTGGCATCTCTTATTTCATACGCACTTACAGTTGCGGAAACAGCTCCGGATTTTCACCGGATTCCCTGTTACGCTGACGAATCAGCACCTTTTCCCTGCATGATTATTTACTTAGTTTCAGTGTAGCACTTTTGTTTTGAGTTTAGGAGAGGGGAATGAAATTGTTTGGAGCTTAAGTAGAAAGGAGAGAAGGGGGCTTAAGAGCTTTTGTGAGTTGGGCATATTGGTAAACAAAAAGGGTAATTGAACAATAGTATGGAGAGTAGGTATTTTTTGTATAACCTTAAGGAGGGGAACTATGGAAAATCACAATGGCCTGACATGTCCATTTTGCCAATCGGAAATGAAAAAAGGATTTATCCAGAGTGGCACAAGACTCGCATGGGTGCCAAAAGTATCCAAACTGAGTGCTGAACCGAGCCTGACTAAAGGTTCTGTGTTGTTATCGGAACAAAGCCGTTTTTCCATCAACCATGTCGATGCTTTTCTGTGTGAATCTTGCAACAAGGTCATCATTGATTATGAAAGCAACGAACAAGAACAATAACATTTCTTCACTTGAGAAAAACGGCAATTTAGATTTTCTATCAAAAAAAAAAGAGTAGCGACGTCGCTGCTCTTTTTTGCTTTGAATAAATGAAGTATTCAAGTCATTAATTGCAGATTTGATCAGTAGCGGCTGTGCAGCCAACACTTCCTACAAGCGCACATATCGCAGCAAGGCCAAGACCGCCAAGGCCTGTTGTGATTCCTAATGCGCCAGCAAGAGCGTAACACGCCACACCGCCGCCCGTTCCGCAAAGAGCACCTACTGCATATTCACAAAAAGAAGCATACGCAACAAACTCGTTGCCATTTTCACTGGCATTTTGACTAGCGCCTTTAATGTTCTTTTCGGCATTGGCCACAAAATCTTCATGGCTTACTTCTAAACCATCTTGATCCAACAGGCCTCCTTCATTATCGACCGTTACGTTGTAAACTTCAGTTTGTTTTCCGTCTAGGTTAAAGACTGCCTGGATATTGATGTTGTCGCCATCCATTTGTTTAGCAAAGAGGGCTTGGTCTGTGATGACATCACGGTTTGCCACATCATACGTGAATTGCACATAAGCAAGATTCTCGCTTTGTTTGGCAAGCTCATCGAAGATAAATTCGACATATGCGATATCGCCTTTAGGACCTGGGACTGTGTTGATGATGATGTTATCAGTCGAGATGGCATTGATTTTACTGATCTTTTTATAAACTTGGTATTCATCCGTTTTTTTCAAGGTATTTCTGATTTGATTAAATTCCTTTTGACTAACATTCGAGGTCCCTTTTTCAAACATCGGGCCTTCAGCTTGAGCAGCGCCTACAGAACTGAATGCTGATGAAACCAAAAGAATGGCCACTGCTACTAACATGAAGACTTTCTCAAAAGATTTAATCGACATAGTTAACTTGCCTCCTAATTTTTTCTTTTTTGTGATACAAGCATGAAAGAAACAACCAAGGCGAAAATAAACAGAAACAACACAATCCCTAATTCCAAATTCGAATCAAACATGTGCCTCCCCTCCTTCTTAAATGAGTCTTTACTATAATTTCCAATTATTTGACTTTTAAACATATTTTTAGAAAATTAAAAATATTTTTGAAAAATAAATAGCCATAAAGCATTCCGAGTGAGAACGTGCTCCCCTTTTTCTTGCCAACATTATTGATAAAGGGGCAGCAGAAGCAGTATGTCATTTATTGATTAATAAACGCACGTGCTATAATGACGCTAAACAAGATAGAGGAGGAGTTCAATATGTTACCAACAAATTTGACAGAAGCGTTAAACGCTCAATTCAATAACGAAATTCAAGCAGCACATGCGTACACAGCGATGGCGTCATACTTTTCAGGAAAAGGATATCACGGCTTTGCCAACTTCTATTTGATCCAATCAAGAGAAGAACATGTCCACGCGATGAAATTCTATCAATACTTGGTGACGATGGATGAACAACCTGTACTCCAGGCGTTGACAGAGCCGAGAAACCAATATGCAAATGCCCTGGATGTCGTGGAAGCGTCACTTGCACAGGAAAAGTCAGTGACGGCAAACATATATAAATTAGTAAGCTTGGCCGATGAACTGCAGGAACATGCTACGCTTTCATTTTTGGATTGGTTCATTGAAGAACAGATGGAAGAAGAAAAAATGTTCCGGGACATGATCATTCGCATAAAAGGCATCGAAGAAGGCGGCGAGTATTTCCTGAAAATGGACGACGAGTTTGCTGCAAGAAAACTGGAAGAATAATAGGATAGAAAACAAACAGCACACGGCTTAGCGTGTGCTGTTTTTATGTGAATTGTGAAGTACTCTAATTATCGTTCAGTTTTTTTTGGAGCTTCAGAACAATTCGTGTGATCGGGCTATTTTTTGTTTTCATCAAAAGTGCTTGTTTATAATAGATCTCCAACACATTATTCACTATGCTGATCGAATTATCCCAAGTCGTTTTTAGATAGGTATTAAGAATAAAGGAATTTATATAAGTTGCAGATTATAAAAAGATGAGAATCCTAATACCTAAATTTTAAAAGTATAATCATGTTAAATGATATAATTAAATGTAAGAAAATAGTTTTATAAGAGGAGTTTATTTAAGGATGGATAACGAGAAAGGTTTTACTTTAATTGAAGTAGTTGCATCAATTGTCATACTCACACTGTTGCTTACTTCCTTTCTTTCTCTCTTAATGGTCGCTGCAAAGTCGACCCAAGTATCGAAAGAAATCATAGACTATACGCTTGTTGCACAGACGGAGGTAGAGACGGTCTATCAGGCGGCGCAAAAAGCTCTGAAATCCAATCATCAAACCATTTTAGTCGACGACTTAGAGTATCGTCTTAGTTTAGACCAAGGCAGTCGGGTAATTTATGAAAAGACTACAGAGCAAGCCTTTATCCAATTAACCCTTTCAGATTACGAAGACAATAGCGTGCTCAATGAAACGCTCAGCGGACTGAAGGTCGAAGTATTGTCTTTAGAAGATTCGAGTGAAGGCGCACAAATTGAGTCGATTATTGAATGGGGTAAAAATCATGAGTAATCAAAAAGGTATCACATTAGTCGAGTTGCTGGCTGCGATTACGCTACTCTCAATTGTTTCTGTTCTTGTGATGAGTATCATCATCCAGTCACAGAACACATATAAGAGAAATCAGCTCACCAATATGACCACGACGGAAATGTCTCTTTTGATTAACACGATGACTAGAGATATTCGACAACATCCACAACAAGTGGCTGTAGTAAGCAATGTTCTTACGATCTCTCCTCCAAATGAAGACCCTATTGTTTATCGCTTCGATTCAGCACAAGACGAGCTGAAAAGAAACAATCAAGTGGTCATTTCAAACGTTCATGATTTCACTATCGCTATTGAAGAAGGAATTATGAAATTGGAATTGGAAGATAGCAATGAAAAAGAGTGGACATCAACGATCGCTATCCGAACAGGGGGAGAATTGTAATGAGACAACAAGTAGGAGATGAAAAAGGATACTCCCTCTTTATCACCCTCCTGGCAATCATGTTGGTGGGAGTTTTAGGGTTAAGTCTTATTACGATGGCTACAAATACAATGAGTTTTTCACAAAGCGAGCGCGGGAATCAATCCAGCTTCTACATTGCAGAAGCTGGATTGACGGCCAAACGGGCAGAAATTCAGCTATTGGTCGAACAGGCTTTCAAAAAAACGCATCAACAGTTTGAAGCGATTTCTTCTCCTCAGGATAAGGCTCAATTTAATTTTGAACAAGAATACAAAGACAACGTGCAAGGCTTATTGACTCCTGAATTGAACCTCGTAGACAGCAAAAACTATGAGTCCCAGCAAGGGAATATTCCAGTATCCGAAGCGGCTCTCAGCTTAGTTTCTACAGACCCGCTTGTATACAATGTAGAATCGACCGGAGTAGTGCCGATTCCTTCTGGCCGAAATCAAACGAAGGTGCTTTCGCAACTACTCGAAATTCAATTGAACGTTGATCAAGAAACCGTGGTGGAAGAAATCAACGGTGAAAAAATTGCGAAACTAAAAGCGTGTTTCTCGCTTTACACAACAGAAGATCTTTACCATAATACAAACAGCTTGAAGGGACCCATCTATGTAAACGGGACAACCTATATTCAACGCGGCGGTGCTTTTATAGACGGCAACTTATATTCAGTGGGTGATGTCCGAATTACTGGAGGAGGTTCGGGCATAAATGGAGATGTCTACACCTCGGGGAAAGTCATCATTACACAGGGAGGTTCGAAGGTTAATGGAAAAGTCTTTCAAAATGTTGATTTGAGCCAAGTGGAGAATGAGTGTGTTCAAGAGCTGCCACAGCTTCCTGACGTGGCTACCGTTTTTTCTGCTCCAACCATGTCTCCGCTGATATCTGCGGATAATCAAAGTGGGAGTAACATCGTGACAAATGGTGTGCTTTCATTAAAAGGAAACAATAATTCTACTTGGACGCTTTCAGAAGATGTATATCTCAAAAAACTGTCAATTGAAAGTGGAGTTAATTTAACACTCGATCTTAAAAATCAAAATCGCACTATATTCGTCGACGACTGGGATGTGAAAAATGGTTTTATTCATCTGCAGAATTCGGCAAATTCAAAGCTCAGAATCGTGATAAAAGATAAGATGACCCATTCGAATGGGGATCTGAATGTTAATGGAAGCCCGGATAACGTAGAAGTGTTTTATGCCGGAGCTACGACGCCTTCACTAGGAGGTAACTCAAAATACAATGCCACGTTTCATGTCAAAAGAGCCGATCTGACCGTAACAGGAAGCAACGGGCTTATGGGAGATCTGATTCACTATGGAACAGGAAGCACCATTACAGTATCCGGCCATGGAGATATGGGAAACAAACTCATTTTGGCACCAAATAGCAATTTCTTTCTTACTGGAAGCGGTAGTATTTTAGGGAATATCATCGCCAAGAACTTTACAGCCAGTGGCGCAGGATCTATTTCTCCTCCGTCGAGTGACTCTGGGGAGTGGGAGTACACTGAGGGTCAAAAAGAAATTATCGAGTACACCAGCTTCGAAAAAGACGGAAGTTTAATCAAAGCAACTCCGATAAGCGAGGAGTAAAGAAGAATATGGAGATGAATGCTTTTAGCTACCTTCAAAAACTCACATTATTTGCTTCATCAAGAGATTTCGCTCTTAGATTTACTCTACTATCACCCCCATATATCAGAAATTAAAATGAAAGTGCAAGGAATAAAATTAGAAAAGATGACTTCGGCACAATGCCAAAGTCATCTGCTCGCAGCTTGGCTGCAATATGTTTTTATTAAACTACTTATTGAATGAAGCTTAGTTTAGAGATTGCTACATGGGCGTACTTAATAATAGTTGCTAGCCTTAGATTATAAAACGTGAACTTCAAAAACAGCACACGGCTTACCGTGTGCTGTTTTTATGCGGATTATAAAGTTTTCATGACCCACTCTGACCTAAGGAATGATCATTTTCTAACCAATCAACAATCAAATCCACAATGATTTCTTGTTGTTCACTAACTGTGATCTGGGCCTCATTGTCGCCGGATTGACTGCCATATACGCCAAAATAAGCGTGGTTGCCGCCTGGAATTTCAATGAAATCTGTTGTTTCCGGCAAGTTCGAGCTGTTTTCCTTAATTTTTTCAGGCGTACTTAAGCCATCTTCTGAACCGCTGATGGATAAAACGGGTAACGTGGATTCACTCAAATAGTCATTGCTTGCTGCGTATGCCCCAAGCAATATGAGTCCGTTTACGCGATCTAAATGTTGATCAGCATACATAGCGGCTGCTGCGCCTCCCATGGAATGGCCCGAAACATACCACTCGATGCTGTCGTCGCTTTCGATGATTTCATCAGCTTTTGAAACATCTAAAATTGATAAATTTAATCGAACTGAAGGGATGGCGACTGTGATATCTTGCTTCGATAATTCTTGAGCCAAATAGCCATATGCTTCAGGTTCGACTTTTGCGCCGGGATAGAGGATTAACCCTTTTTCTGCATTTTCTGCTCTATAGATATACCATCCGTCCTCGGGTTCGATAACTTCCTCCATTTCGATTTGATCAGCATCTACTGCTTCAAATGTATCTTGAGACCATATAAAAAAGATAGTGAAGCTCAGAATTACAAGTAAAGCCAGTGTGAAAAGCGAGATGAATAGGGTTTTTTTGTTTAGAATTTTTTTCATTATGAGTACCGAATTATTCCTAATCCAATCAAGTAGAAAGATAGAGGCAATCCACTGATTAACATTTTAAATAATTTTCCTTTCTGGATTTTTTGAAAATGTTAATTTAGATTGAATTAAATTAATACTTCTTATAATTCAAGTATAAACATTGAGAAATGTCGTTACTATTGTCATTTTCGCACATGATGATGTTTCGTTTTTTGTTTACACGTTGAAACCCGCCTTCACCTTAACCCTGAAACATAGGAAAAAGCACAAACAAAAAAGAGTGGCTCTCGCTACCCTTTATTCTTAATTAATCGCATCGATTGAAATATAGTTACCTTTTCTCTTCCATTTCAAATGATGGTTGGGCCGAACTTAAAGACACATTCTTCATTCCTTCCCAAGTAGAGAAACGAACGGTATTTGTAGTAATCCATTCCTCTTTACCCAAACCTAAAATACCTTCAGGATCGATACTTGACGAATGATCCCAAACTATTATGGAAATTGATTGATCATCAAGGCGCTTGCCAAGAAAACCATACTTTGTCTTGAAAAAATCATAAACATAAGTTGTTTCCCCTAATGTCGCATGTCGGTATTCGATTACTAGTGATTGCTGGCTATGGGGATTAACGATTTCAGTGTAATTGTTATCCAGCCATAGAACGATAAAACCATGAAACAATAGTATAGGTATACCAACGAAAAGGGTGGCAAATGTCCATACTTTAGAAAGTTTTGATTTGAAGGCGATTACACTAAGAACAATAATGTTTAAAACTAAAGGGATGATATATCCTGTTGGTTTAAAAAAGAGTAGAACATAATCTGTATAATGCATGACGACAAGGATGAAGTCCATGATTCCCAAAACGGCGAGTATCCATTTTTCCTTTGTCATAAGCTTCCCCATTCTTACTGATTTTTGTAATTTTTATAGTTAGTTCTTTAGAAATTTGGTCCGTTTATTGAACATTAACCTCTCTTAATCACACAGGCATTTAACCCGACGTGCTAGTAAGCTATCGCATTCAAAGCATCAATTATAATTGTTTTCAATCAATATACCACTTAATTATATGAAATAGAGGATCGTCGTTACTCAAAAAGTTAAAAAACATAGAAACAACTTAAAGAAGGGAGTTGTGTACACTAAACGAATCAATCGACTGGGCGGGATTGTGATTTCGAAAGAGATTCCCGAGATCTTCTAGTTAGAAGAAGGAGATTCCATCGACATTATGCATAGTGAGCTACAAACCGTCATTGGGTCGCGTAAACAGCGCTATGTTTATGCTTGGCTGGGAAGATAACGAATGAAGCGAGCTTTATTGAAAAAAATTAGAACAGCAAAGAAGACATGAGTGAGACGTTAAGGGTATGGGGAGTGAATGCAGGAAAGACTGTCAGATTAGTTAAATCCGACAGTCTTTTCATTTGATAAATTAAATGGATTCTGAGTGCCATAAGTTGCATTCAGACTATCGCAGCGTGTTTATCTACTTATGGTATTTCTGAAAATACTTCACTGAGATGAAATACAAAACAAAAGCAGAAGTGCTGGCAATTATTATTGAAGTAGTATAAGAGTTAGGATCACCTGCAAAAAATAAAACATAGAGTAAAAACACTAAAATACCTGAGGCTATAATTCTAATGACATTTTCCATAAGAACCTCCTTATCCAAGATAATTAACTGTTGATTTTAACGTGAATAAGATAGAAGTAAACAGCGCTTTTTTAATCAATCTATAAAATGCGTTTCCAAATATTGTACATATACCCTACAATAGGAATATATAGCCAGTAAAGAGATAACTGCAAATAAATATTGAAGCCTTTCAATGCCTTCAGACAGTAGAAAAAATGCTTTAGAAGAGGTGGAACATATTGAAGAAAAGTCTAGCTGGCATAGTATTATGTTCAGCATTATTCTCCTCAGCATGCTCAGTGGAGCTCGTGGAAACCGATGATTTGACTGATACGGAAGCAAAAGTAGAGTTAGCACAAGAGGAAAAGAGCAAACAAGTTCAACCGATTGAACCATCTACTATGAAGGTAGGGAACCAAAAGTTTGGTTTGTTTTCGTATTATTCATCATTTGATCATTACATAAAATTAGCCAAGAAAAATCCGAATTCACTGGAGGAGTCTTATGCTCTAGCCGTTACAGAGCCGTTCCAAACGAATGCTTTTGGGGAAGTGAAGGGCACAATGTATGCAGATTACTGGTTTTTTACGCCACCTAAAGACATTATTCCGTTGCAGAGTGAACTCCAGGCCTTATCGGATCGGGAAGAGTCTCTATACATAGCAATCGAAGATGCTTTAAAGAAATCAGCAGAAATGCTGCCCGGTAGTGACAAGACCGTACATATCTTTCTAGCGAATCCAGCATATACACATGGGAAGACGCAAGAACTAAATCCTCTAGGATTTGCACTTGCGCAGGATGTAATTGTTCTATTTGTTACTTCCATTCTCAATGAAGAAGACTTGCAACACACCATTGCCCATGAATACTTTCATATGATCGATATGGAAAGAGGAACAGCGGATAATTCAATGTCTTCCACATTGTTAGAAGTTGCAGTAATGGAAGGAAAAGCTGAGGCTTTTGCGAGAATGAATTATCCAGAAACGAAACAAGACTGGATATTGAACGCAGATGAAAAGATTACAGAAGAAACCAAAGCACTGTTCTTGGAAGAAAAAGATTCTCCCGAGATCGAAATTTGGAATGATTTTTATTACGGAAATCCTGTTGTCGAAGTGCCGCCGTTTGCTAGTCATATAATTGGATATGACATTATGCAGAAGTTTTTAAAGCAGCACCCTGATATGCCAGTTGAGGAATGGCTCGAATTGACTGCAGAAGAAATTCTGGCAGGGAGTGAGTATGCTACATTAAAATCAAATTAATCTAACTATCGCTTCCTTACCAAAAGAGGAGCGGTTCGAAAAAGGAGGATTGTAAGTTATTGTGGGAATTGTGAGCAAAGACAATCAAGAAAATGTCTATCTATTCATATCACTTTTTGTTCTTTCCATTGTTACGTTTCGTAAAATAAAAAGAATCGAGTGTAAAAGAAAGGAAGTCACAGCAGCTTTAATGGAACCCTATGACCCTAATATTTTATGAGGCCTGAAGGTTATACGGGAGTGAAGCTGACTTTCTATTTTAATGAACATAAGTTTTCTATTGCAGCACATTAAATAAATCGTCGCACCCAATGTTTGTCATTAGAGGCGCTACGTTCGAAACTAGTGAAGTATTTAATATTTATCTTCTATCATGAGGCTAGTAGGATGCCAAATTTCTAGGAGGAGAAATCCAATGACCGAGTTTTTATCAGCTTTGCTGTTCACCTTTCTAATTTTATTTGTGATTTTTTCTGTTGTGTATAAGCTGCTGCTTCCAGAGAAAAGAATAATGAACATAAAGAACATCTCAATCATAGTGGGCCAGGCTGTGGTCATCACTTTACTTTTGACGTTCATTTAACTGCCACTCATCATTCTCTGAGGTATATAATGATGTCACTCGAAAACAATAGCAAAATAGTGATGACAAGAGAGGGTCTCTTTGAGAAACTTAAAAACTCTAATGATTGGTATTTGCGTATTGTTCATATTGACTGCTTGTAATCAGTCCGATTGGTACGATACGAGGGATGAGGCAATTGAAAACGGGTTGCAAGAGGAAGGCATCGGGGAATCGTCCACTGTATCCATTGAAGAATATGACGGCGAGACAATTGTGTTGTATGCACAGGATAACTCTTTAGGCGTAGCAAGTATCACAGAAAGTGAAGAAGGCTATAGCTGGTACCGAAGCGCTCCAAATCACAGATTTGAAGTCACTGGTGACTTACCTTATACGACGGGGAGCTTTGAGGTTGAAACTGAATCTGGAATGCAAGTCACTATATTCTATGGAGAAATCTTTGATTCCACTATTCAAGTTAATGATGTAGCAAGCCGTGAAGGTTTAGATGAATTGACCCTTCTTGGAGACTCAAAGCTTTTCTACGCTGTTTTCGAATAAGCTTTGGTAGATCTGGATAATGCCTTCAAGAAGTATATTTTAAAAGAGTGAATTTCTTTTGGTAGATGGAACAGATTTAGTAAAGACAAGAAAACTTGCTAGAAGGATGATCCAATCCGTAATTTTAGGGGGAAGTTGATGATTTCTGTGTTAAAAATACTAAGCATCATTCTATTGTTCTCACCTGCTGTTCTGATTTATACGGAAACGACGAGCATATTCATTGCCGTAATTCCATTCGTGCTAGGTGCTTTGCTCTACACGTATGTTCAAAGCAAAAAGCGTACTCAAAATCATCCGAATTAATTAGGCAGGAATCAGTAAACCAACTTAATTTAAGTTGGTTTTTATTTTTGAATGTAATGCATTCAGCAAACTAGCGGGTGCTGCGGTGGGTGTGTCTCAACAACCCAATTGCTGCAGAACTTTTTATTTTTATTAATTTTATGTAATTTTTACTAAATAATATTGACGCTATAGAGGGTGTTCTGTAAGGTTAAATGTGCGAGAAGAAAAAACTGTAAATTAGAATAATTAAGTACCAGTAATTTACAGAAGAGAAACCAGCAAACCAGCACTGCCTAGTTAAACGCTTTTACAAAAAGGAGGACGACAATAAGATGGACAACAGCTTATGGAACAAATCGGCAAAGGCTTTATTATCAGTGGGCCTGGTGGCGAGTCTTTGGGTGCCGGCTTCGCAAACAGCGGTGCAGGCAGCTGCCCCGGCGAGTGACCTTTTTATTTCTGAATACATTGAAGGCAGCAGCTTCAATAAAGCGATTGAAATTTATAACGGGACCGGTGCTTCCGTTGAATTGAGCCCTTATTCAGTCTCGCTGTACACAAATGGCAGCACGTACGCACAGAGCGAAATGGCGCTTTCCGGGACTGTCGCAAACGGTGAAACGGTAGTTATTTATCATAGCGGCGCAGATTCAGCGATTCAAGGCAAGGGAGATTTGCAAAATAACAGTGTGGTTAATTTTAATGGCGATGACGCATTGGTACTTGAAAAATCCGGATCTCCTATCGATTCGATCGGCCAAGTAGGTTCGCGCGTTGAAAACATGAAAGATGTCACACTGGTCCGCAATCCGGATATTCAGACTGGCGACAGCGCAGTGAATGATGCGTTTGATCCTTCAGCTGAATGGACAGCTTATCCTGCAGATACATTTACATACCTAGGAAGCCATGCGATAGAAGAGATTGATGAAACGCCAACTCCAGATCCAGATCCAACTCCTGTGCCATCTGGTTATTATGAAACAGCGGATGGTTTGCAAGGATCTGCATTGAAAGCGGAACTTCATGAAATCATTGATGACCATACGCAACTCAGCTATTCGCAAGTATGGGATGCATTGAAAATAACGGACGAAGACCCGAATAATCCGAACAATGTGCTGTTATTGTATACGGGCGAGTCGCGTTCGAAATCTTTGAACGGCGGTAATGTCGGCGATTGGAACCGCGAGCATACATGGGCGAAGTCTCATGGCAGCTTCGGCACAGCAATGGGAGCGGGAACGGATATCCATCATTTGCGCCCGACCGACGTACAAGTGAACGGGCTGCGCGGCAATTTGGACTTTGATTACGGCGGCAGTGCCGTAAGTGGTTGCGACGGCTGCTTGCGAACAGCGACTTCCTGGGAGCCGCCGGATGAAGTGAAAGGCGATGTCGCCCGGATGCTGTTTTATATGGCGGTCCGCTATGAATCGGGCGACGCGGTAGATTTGGAACTGAATGACTTGGTGAATAATGGCTCGACGCCTTACCACGGCAAGATCTCCGTGTTGCTCGAATGGCATGAGCAAGACCCTGTCAGCACTTGGGAACAGCAGCGCAACGAGAAAATCGAAGACATCCAAGGCAACCGCAACCCGTTCGTCGATTATCCAGAATGGGCGGAATCGATCTGGTAGGCAGTTGTTGAGTGGATATTCGATAAGAAAAACGTGAAAATGGCGTAGGGAGAGAATCATTTATTTTAGCCATGGGATTTGTAGATACTTCTATAATGAAGCAATAGGAGAAAAGCGGTGCTAAGCCACGCTTTTCTCTTTTTGTTTGCTCGGGTGTTCAATGGATTATACTAAGTGGAGAAGGAAGGGGTGGTGGAGATGTTTACGACACGTGACGCCAAAATTTTAGATGGGACTCCCAATTACTTGGTGATGGAAGAGATCGGAGAAGTTGATTCTGTAAAACACTTTGAAGAGATTTTGAGTGAATTGAAGAACTACATTACGGAAAGAGGAATTCAATCAGTATCCATCATCCTTAATGAACAACAAGCTGAACAGGCTCCCTACATAGAGTTGCTTGAAGAATTCAGTTTTCAAAAACAAGACACCCAATTTTTTTATGGGCGGGATTTGTCTGCTTTTGAAGATGTGGAGATAAAGGCGCCGTTTTCGGTTAAATCATTGCAAGAAACAACCAGTGATGTATTTTTAAAAACATGGATAGAAGCTAGCGCTGGTTCGCTGAATGCTTCCGCTCCTTTCACGTCCCTGTCTGCACAACAAGAGTTTGAAGGGATGCAATCTGAACTGGGCCCGGAGTATCAAAAAAGCTGTATCGTTATTTTTTATGAAGACCAAGAGATTGGCGTAACCATGCCCCAAATTGAACAAGGAACGGTCGATGAAGGAAGGTTGTTTTATTTCGGGATCGTCCCGGCTTTTCGCGGCAAGGGCTTGGGCGAATACCTTCATAAATTATCGTTGCATTTTCTTAAACAACTGGGCGCCGCTTATTACATTGGCGCGACGGGACAAAACAATATTCCAATGCAGCGAATATTTAAAGCGAATGCTTGCGAACTGATTGAGAAAAAGTTTATTTATCGAATGAAGGATGGCGGTAAATGAATAAGGTCACCGGCTGTGAGCCTAACGTGATAGGAGGAGTAGATTCGGTATGCGATTGGATACGGAACGGTTAGTCATTAGGCCATTTCAAACAGAGGATATACAGGACGTTTTTAAGATTTTCAGGGACGCGGGGATTTGTGAACTTTGTAGAACCCAGTCATTCTTTTGTGCTTTTGAATTCTAAAAGTAGGGGGATGATATTTAGTAAAATCGAAATGATCGTCAACACCCATAACGCTGTTGACATGATCGGCACGACATCCGATAGCGCAGACCAATCCTCCGCCTGGACCCAATCGGCGACCATGCTGTAATCAGCCGCAAGAGTAAGAGCGGTAAACGACAGTCCCATGGCCATCGCTAATTTATAATTTTTGCCTAGTGCATACAGATAAAGATTTACGCAAGTGGCTGCGATTGCGATCAGCCCGAATAGAAACCACATAGTTTTGCCTCCAATTTTATAGGGAATTAGTAGTAATAGAGACAAGATAAGGTGATCATTAGTTTCCTAAAGACTCTTGGATATTTACGGCAACCATTGAACGATTAGTTTAGTAGATTATAAAATTACTGAAAATACCGATTTTTGAAACTTTATGCAGTTGTAAACGTATTATAAGGCAAAGGGAAAATGAGTAAGAGCTGAAATGAAAGGGGAGGATTTTATGCATTGGATGATGTGGATCTTCTGGGGATTCTTCGGGGCTTTATTTATTGGGAGTTATGTAGTGGACAAATTGACCAAAAAGAAATACAGCTTAGACAAAAAAGAAAAGACTTTAAACCAAAGTACGGCAGAAGCTGATGCGAGCCGCCATACAGTGCGAAGCAACCACGAAAGCGGCATGTTTTAACAGAGTAATAACAAGGGTTCTATTCAAGCAGGTGTAAGTTCCGGATGAGCGGGTACAGTATACAAAATGCACGACAAGGAGGAATTGCTGTATGGCTAGAAAAGGAACAGCTGGACGCACACCTGAAAAGCAAGTCGGAGCTCGCGAATCTGCGATCGATAAAGCAGTCAATAAAACAAAAGAAGCCTTGGATGGAGATAACGAAGCAACGAATTACAGCGAAGAAAAAGGCCGGGACGAGCAGGAAGATGCGAAAGAGTACTCGAAGCATGTATCTGAAGAAGACGAACGTGACGTGCCAGATAGCGAACACAAATAAAAAATGGAGCTTGAGGGGATTTCCCTCAAGCTCCATTTTATTTTAGGACGGGTTGGTCGACCATAATCCAGCGCTTTTGACGAAAACGCGCGGATGTAATTTCAAGCTGGCGACGATCAAATCGGCCAAATCTTCTGGATGCATGACGCGTTCAGCGTCACCCGTGATCAGGTTAGACTCGTGGGCCAGGTCCGTGACGACTGTGCTCGGCGTCATCGCTGTGACACGGATATTGTGCTTGCGCACTTCAAGTGCAAGTGATTCGGTCAAGCCCATGACAGCGAATTTAGAAGAGCTGTACGCGCTTGTAACCGGTGCGCCTTTTTGTCCGGCAGTGGACGAGATATTGATGATGTCTCCTGAACTTTGCTCAATCATGCCTGGAAGTACGGCACGTGTTGCGTTATAGACGCCCATCAAATTGACGTCGACAATGTTTTTCCATTCTTCCGGTGACAATTCCAAAAAGCCGCCGAATTTCCCCGTGCCTGCGTTGTTGATGAGGATATCGATATCGCCTAGTTCGGTTTTGAGTTTCTCGATCGCTTGTTCAATCGCAGCGAGATCCGTAACGTCCGCAGAGGCAGTTGCCACTTTCACATTCGCATCTTGTAGTTCGACGGACACTTTGTCGAGGTTCTCCTGTTTCAAGCCGATCAAGCCAACATTGACGCCTTCATTAGCAAGAGCGATGGCTGTCGCACGGCCGATGCCGCGTCCTCCACCTGTAATGATCGCAGTTTTCCCTTTAATTGATTGCATCGTAACACTCCTTAAATTCAGGTACGCCAAAGCCGTCCCGTAATTAAATACTTTCCTATTATCTGTGATTTGATTCTGAAATGCATGTGAAGCGTCTTGAGTAGAAATGAAAATATTTTAATGTTTGTCTAGCTGACAAGGGACTCTGAAAATCGTGTTTTCCGAAGCTTACCGCTCGCTTTCCGTGGGCTCGCGCCCAAGCCTCCTCATCCGCTTCGCTTCTTGCGGTGTCTCGGTCGTCTCGCTTTACCACAGGAGTCGAGCGGACGCTTCTCCAAACACTTAGACAGCTCAAACACTTATAAAGCAATAAAAGAGTTCATGTTTACGTAAATCAAGTTTTTGGAGATAATCAAAAAAACAACCCGGGAAATCCCGGGCTGTTGGTGTGATCAATATTTATAGGATTGGCCGCCGTCGATCGGGATGACGGAAGCGTTGATGAATTTCGCTGCATCGGATAACAAGAAGGCGACGAGGTTGCCGACTTCTTCCGGTTTGCCAAAACGTTTCATCGGGTTGACGCTGACGAATTCTTTGCCGGCTGCTTCCCAATCATCACCAGCCATTTGCTTCAAGGAGCCTTCAACCATTGGGGTCATGATGGCGCCTGGTGCGATCGCGTTGATGCTGACGCCGTACTGGCCATATTCGATGGCTGAGTTGCGTGTCAAGCCAACGACGCCGTGCTTGCTCGCCGCGTAGCCGGACTGGTTGCCGACGCCGCGGATGCCGCCGACCGATGCGGTATTGACGATCGAGCCGTAGCCTTGTT
This sequence comes from Planococcus rifietoensis, assembly GCF_001465795.2. Classification (NCBI taxonomy): domain Bacteria; kingdom Bacillati; phylum Bacillota; class Bacilli; order Caryophanales; family Caryophanaceae; genus Planococcus; species Planococcus rifietoensis. The sequence continues at coordinate 560,167 of NZ_CP013659.2, forward strand.
CTTTCATTACTTTCAAGACACGCTTCATGCCATAGAATACGCCGTTTAGGTTAACGCTGACGACTTTTTCGAATTCAGCGGAGCCGTATTCTTCCGTCAAGTTCTGTTTGCCTTCGATGCCGGCATTATTGAAGAAGCCATCTATTTTGCCGAATGTATCGAGCGTGAATTGGACGTAGTTTTTCACTTGTTCTTCATCGGTCACGTTCGCTTCGACAATTTCAACTGAAGCATCTGTCGAATGTGCCAAGATTGCTTTTCGGCTTTCTTCGAGTGATTCTTTGTTCATGTCGACAAGGACGAGCTTGCCGCCTTGAGCTGCAATCGAGTCGGCAGCGGCGCGGCCAAGACCGGACCCTCCGCCGGTGATAATGATGACTTTGTCTTGGTAATTAATCATGGAAATATCTCTCCTTTTCATGGGTATGCTAAACTTGAAAATAGGCTACTCTTTTACTGTAAGCCTTTGCAAACTAGCTCTCAATCAGTAAAATTTTAGGATCTGTCGAGTAACTCGACAGATTTTTGAGAAGTGTCGAGTTTTAGGGGGATGGGCGATGAAAAGCAAGAAAGAGAAATTGTCTCCGCAGGCGGAACGGACCAAACACCACCTGCAAGAAGCATATATCGAATTGATCAATGAAAAAGGATACAGCCATGTGTCGGTGACGGATATCGTCCAACGAGCGCAATACAACCGGGCGACTTTCTATCTGTATTATCTCGACAAGCCCGACCTCACTGAGGAACTGCTTAGTGAGATGTTCCAGCAAATCAAACGGACGAGCACCGAACGCTACGAGAAGGGGGCGGATATTCTCACTTCGGCGATGGATGCGGATTCGTTTGAGCTGATCAGTTTTGTGTATGATAATCGTTCATTTTTCAATTTATGTTTAGTGGAAGATACCATTCCAGGCCTTCACGGGCAATTGCCGCAAGCAATTTTCGAGATGCTTGATGAAGGATTTACATTCGAAGGAGTCGGCAAGGGCGACATCAACTCCAAACCGTTCAAACTGTATATGGCGCATGGCACTGCAGGTCTCATTTTGGAATGGGCCAAGACAGGCTATGAGAAATCCCCGAAAGAAATGACCGATACCTTGATCAGCATCGTGCGGTCATTCGCGGCGGCATTTCGCGTGAATTAAAAAATCCAGCGTTCCCGGTTATGGGAACGCTGGATTTTGTTTTAATCAGACGCCTGAACTTTTCAGGAAGCTTAGGAGTTCATTATTGAAACGCTCCGGTTCATCGGCATTGATGCCGTGTCCGCTGTCTTTAAACGGTACGAGTACAGAATTCGGGATTTCCTTGTCCAGGATTTCGCCAAGTTCGTAAGGGCAAATCTGGTCTTTTTTGCCGTGGAAGATGGCGGTTGGTACTGTGATGGATGACAGCTCGCCGCGCAAGTCTTCATCGCGCAAAGCTACGGCTGAGTTCAGCGTGGAATGTGCGCCGGCTTCAAGTGCCAGTGACTGGAACCAATCCAGGAATTGTGGTGAATGTTTTTGTTCGAAAAACAGGTCCGCAAATTCTGCAAGAAACGCTGGGCGGTCTTTTTCGATTTGGGCGATGATGTCGTCCACTTCCTCGGGCTTCATGCCGACATTAAAATCGTCACGCTGCGTGAAGATCGGAGCTGCAGCGCCCATCAATAGGAGTTTGGCGACATTGTCCTGGCCGAATTTCGTTAAATAGCGGATCGCGATCGGGCCGCCCATCGAAAAGCCGGCGAGCACGAATTGCTCCAGGCGAAGTTCATTGACGACCGCTTCAAGGTCTTTGGCCATTGTGTCGTAGTCGTATCCTGACCACGGCTTATCGGATTTTCCGTAGCCGCGCATATCGACGCCGATATAACGGAAGCCGTTCTTCGCAAGCAGGCTCGTCTGGTATTCGAACGCTTTGTTGTTCAACGGCCAGCCGTGAAGAAATACCACTGGCTGTCCTGAACCGATATCTTCTACATGAATTTTCACGTTTTCTTCAACTTGAATATAATGTCCCACTAAAGTTCCTCCTAGAGTTTTGATTAACTACTCCCTTCTATTTCCTTTTTCGAAGTTTCTGTAAACTTAAAAACGAAAATAATCTTTAATTGAAATATCTTTAGTTCAAAAGAGATGTGATTTTCACTAGCGCCAGAGGATGGTTCTTTTCATTCCAGCCAAATCAAATGAAACCATTCAAGTGGCTATTCCGTATTCATACTATTCTGCCAACAACTTGGGCGGAAGGGTTAAGTGTTTGGCGCAAAGGGTAATCTGACAGGTAACAAGGCTTGTGCCACAGCCAACTAAATCAATGGAAGAGGAGAATGAAAATGGAAATCCTAAAACGTTTCAGAGACATTATGACAAGCAATATTCATGCGATGCTGGACAAAGCGGAAGACCCGGAAAAAATGATCGACCAGTATTTGCGCGACTTGAATAGCGATCTCGGCAAAGTTAAATCCGAGACGGCCGCGATCATGGCTGCGGAGAAACGCGAGCGCCGCGAGCTTGATGAGTTGAAAAAAGAGATGGACGATATGCAGCGCTACGCAGTCAAAGCGCTTGAAGCGAACAACGAAGACGACGCCCGGAAATTCCTCCAGCGCAAAGCTGAACTGTCGGAACGCGTGACGGACAAAGAGACAGCAGTCGAACTTGCAGCAACGAATACGCAGCAGATGCGCCAAATGCACGATAAATTAGAGAGCGATATCGGCGAACTCGAATCGCGCCGCCAGGAACTAAAAGGCAAAGCGGCGGTCGCGAAGACACAGCAACGCATGAATGATTTTGCGTCCAGCGTCGGAGGGGCAGGCGAACGCATCTCGGCATTCGATGCGATGGAGAAGAAAATCAACCAGCAATTAGACGAATCAGCAGCGATGGCTGAACTCAATAAAAGCTCTGAGACGAGCATCAAGGACTTGGCGAAGAAATACGATGACGGCCCGAACGTCGACGAGGAACTGGAGTCCTTGAAATCAGGAACGAATGTGGACGCTGAACTGGAAGCGCTGAAAAGCCAAATCGGAAAGAACGAGTAATGTCCGGCAACTGGACGCGATCCTGAAGCACGAAGGGAGGAAACTCGTTTGGTCATCCATTACAAATGCCCGAATTGCGGAGCCGATATGGCGTTCGACAGCGACTCGGGCCATTTAAGCTGCCCGAGCTGCGGCCATGAAGAAAGCATCGAGACCTTTCCGGAACAGAACATCGAACGGAAATTCGACGAAGGCGAAGCGAAAGAATACCATTGCGAAAACTGCGGGGCGATCATCCTGACTGAAGCGGAAACGACCGCGACCCACTGCAGCTTCTGTGGGGCGCCGGTCGTATTGGCAGACCGGTTGACGGGAGATCTCGCACCGGCCAAAGTCATTCCGTTTACCGTCAGCAAAGATGAAGCGGTCGCAGCGTTCAAGAAATGGACGCGCGGCGGGCGATTGACCCCGCGCGGCTTTATGAGCGGCGACCGCATCAAGAAAATGACCGGCATGTATGTGCCGTTCTGGCTTTACGATATCGAAGGCGAGGCCCATATCCAGGCAATCGGCACGCAAGTCCGGACCTATCAAAGCGGCGATACGATTTATACGGAAACGAATTTTTATGACGTGTTCCGGGAAATCGATTTGAGCTATTTGAAAGTGCCGGCGGATGCTTCCGAAAAAATGGACGATGTGCTGATGGATAAGCTGGAGCCTTATGATTACAGCGAATTGAAAGATTTCCGCATGCCGTATTTGGCAGGCTACTTAGCCGAAAAATACGATTTTGACGACGAGCAATTGTTTTCCCGTGTCGAATCGAAAATCGTCCCGTACATCGACGCTTATATCAGTACGACCATTTCGGGCTATTCATCGGTCAGCTACACGACCAAGCAGATCGATGCGCAAAAAAAGAAAGTCTATTACACCTTATTTCCAGTGTGGATGGTGTATTACGATTTCGACAATAAAGAGCATACCTTTGCGATGAATGGCCAAACCGGCAAAGTGGTCGGCAAGCCGCCGATCAGCGCCGGCAAAGTCGCGTTGTGGTTCACGGGCATCGCCGTATCGAGTTTTGCGGCCATGAAAGCCATCGCCTTTGCGGTAGGGGGTGTCTTGTGGTGAAAAAGTTTAAATGTAAACGGGCGTGGGTGCCGATTGTGGCTTTGCTGCTGTTTTTCATTGGCGGATTGTCCGTTTCAGCACAAACCGGTGATTTGATATACGACGAAGCCGGCTTGCTTAGCAGCGAAGAAACGCAGGAACTCGAAGCCTTGGCAGAGCAATACGGCGCAGAACAAAACGTGGACTTTTTGTTTTTGACGACCGATAGTACCGAAGAGCAACCCATCGAAACTTACCTGGGTGATTTCTATGACGAGCGCGCCGAAAGTACCGGTCGGGAAGACGCAGTGCTCTTGACGATCGATATCGGCGGCCGTGAAGTATACCTTGCAGGTTTCGGTACGGCCGAGCGGACGCTGGATGCAGAGCGTGTCGATCTCGTGCTTGACCGGATCATTCCTGAGATGCAATCGGGCGATTATGCGGATGCGTTCGAAGAAACAGTCGTCACTTCAAGCGAATACATGGAATACCGGCCGGGTGTCAATCCGGAGAGCATTTTTTTGAAAACCTGGTTTCATTTAGCTATCGCGCTGCTGCTAGGAGGCATTATCGTCGGATCGATGCTTTATAACGCCGGTGGCAGGGTGACGACAACCCCAGGAACTTATGTTGACCGCGACCATACACGCGTGCGCAGCCAGGATGATCGCTTCCGCAATAAAACCGTAACCCGCAGAAAAATTCCAAAGAATAAGGATGGCGGCGGGTTCGGTGGAGGCGGCGGCATGACTGGCGGCGGGCGTTCATTCAGCGGCGGTGGCCGTAGCTTCTAAGCAATCGAAAGAAGGAAGGAATGAAGAACATGGCATTTTTCGGCAATCAATTTTCAGATGTGGTGGAATGGGAAGAGTTCCGCGATGATATGATTTTTTGGAAATGGACGAATAAGGAAATCAAGAAAGGCAGCCGGTTGATCATTCGGCCAGGCCAGGACGCAATTTTCCTCAATAACGGCAAGGTGGAAGGGATTTTCGAAAAAGAAGGCGAGTACGATATCGTCTCTGAAATCGTGCCGTTTTTGTCGACTTTGAAAGGTTTCCGTTTCGGCTTCAATAGCGGCATGCGGGTCGAAGTGCTGTTCGTCAATACGAAGGAATTCACCGTCAAATGGGGCACGAAAAGTCCGATTAACATTCCTGCACCGCAGCTTCCAGGCGGCATGCCGATCCGCGCGAACGGCACCTTTCATTTTAAAGTGAATGATTATGTCAATTTGATCGACAAAGTCGCCGGTGTCAAAGACAGCTACCTCGTTGAAGACGTCCAGCTGCGCATTACGGCGTGGCTCGACCAATTATTGATGAAATGGATTACGCGTGAAGGCAAGGACATGTTCAATCTGCAGTCGAATTCCCATGAGATTGGCAAGGGCATTCAAGATGATTTGAATATGGAAATCATGGACGATGGCATGAAAGTGACCGGCTTCCAAGTGATGAGTTTCAACTACCCGAAAGAAATCCAGGACATGATCAATAAAAACGCATCGCACGGCATGGTCGGTGATGTCTCCAAATACCAGCAGATGTCCGTTGCCGATGCGATGGGCAAATCATCAGGATCGAATACCGCGTCTGATATGGCCGGCATGATGATGGGGATGAACATCGCCAAGGAAATGATGGACGATCAAAAAGAATCATCCAGTGCGAGCGGTCAAACGGGCGGCGGTTCTACCGCCTCTTCAGGCAGCGCTGGCGAACAGCAAGGGCCGAATTTCTGCCCGAATTGCGGCGAGAAAGTAAGCGGCGCCAAGTTTTGCCCAAATTGTGGGCAAAAGCTGGTCGGGTAACAAATCAAAAAAACAGGGAGAGAGCATATCGCTCACTTCCTGTTTTTTTAGTTAGTTGCGGATGCCGCGGAACAATAGTTCCAGCCAGCCGTCGATTTCACCGGCTAAATCGAAGTCGCCGTCAAAGATTGCCCAGTCATAGAGTGTTCCGCGCATGCTACGGGATAACAGCAGCGCAAGCCGGCCGGATGATACAGAGGATGTCAATTCACCTTTTTCTTGGCCCTCGGAAACCAATTGTTCGAGAATCGCATAAAGCGGGCGTTCTGTATCGGACAGGGAATTATCGACGGATGGGGTAAGTGCATAAGCATAGAGTGAACGGATGCCGTCCCGTCCGAGCTCATCCCGCAAATATTCCATTTGTGCAATCGCGAGTTTCCGGATCTTCTCCTCTGACGGCAAACTGTCGGACAGGCTTTTCTGGAAGTCTCGATAGAATTGGTCGATCTCCTTGAATTTTTCAAGGAAGATATCGTATTTGGACGTGAAATGCCCATAGAACGCCCCTTTGGAAGTTCCGCTTTCCCGGACGATTTCATCAACCGATACCCGGTCAAAACCCTTTTCACTGAACAGGTCAAGAGCCGTGCGGAGGATGCGTTTTTTCGTTTCAATCGCTTTTTCCTGTCTGCTCGTCATAATGGCCACCTTTCTTCTAGTTTAAGCATATAACACTAATGAGAGATATCGGTATAGTAAAAGAAAGTGATGAAGTCGTTTCATCTGAACTATTCAATAGATATGGAGCAAAACAGCGCAGACTCCTTGGGGAGCAGAAACGGAGGTGGCTTTCCAACTTCGTTTCGACGAAGTGCTGAAATCCATTCGGGCAGTAAGCCCGAATTAGTTCAGCGCAAGCCCCCAGGAAAGCCAGCTGTTTTGCGGAATATCGTCTACAGTAGAATTTCAAATAACAAAGGTATCTGTAATGGAGTGTATTCTATAATTCGACTGAATTGTTTGAAAATAATTGACAAAGCTCTGTTGGATTGAATAGACTATAGTCTATAGATTATAGACTGCGGTCTATGGAATTGACAAGATGAGAGAGGATGTTGATGATTTTGACAGCGCAACAGACATTGATCGATCTCTTAAACGCCCAGTGCAAAAAACGCAGCGAGCAGCCCTTCCTGGTTTTTGAAGACAATCAGGAAAAAGTGACAGAATACAGTTACGGCGAATTTTTGGAGCGGGTGGAAAAGTTCAGCGGCGCGCTTTATGAACGCGGCATCCGCAAAGGTGATAAAGTGACGCTTCATTTGCCGAATTCAGCGGAATTTGTCGTCTGCTGGTTCGCCCTCGCAAAGCTCGGAGCCATTATGGTGCCGACGAATATCCTGTCGACTGCCGCGGAAATGGATTATTTGATCGGTCATTCGGAATCGGTCATGATCATCACGGAACCAGAGTATATCGAAAAATTTACAGCCATCCAAGAGAATCTGCCGAAGCTGCGCCAGATTGTCCTGGCACGTACGGACGAGTCGGGTGAATTTGAAAGCGTTAACAAAATGATTGGGGAATTCTCGGGCGAAGTGCCGGAATCGGATATCCAGCCGGAAGACGTGGCAGCGATTTTGTATACCTCCGGAACGACATCGAAACCGAAAGGCTGCCTCATTACGCACGCCAATTACATCTACACTGGACATGCTGTGGCGGAGCATATTGGCTTTACTGAACAAGACCGTGCGCTTGTCGTCTTGCCGATGTTCCACGGCAACGGCCAGTATTATATGATCATGCCGAGTTTGGTTGCGGGAGGCAGCGTCGCCATCACCGAACGCTTCAGTGCGAGCCGCTACGGGCGCCAAATTCAACGTTTAGGTGCAACGCTCGGTTCGCTCTTCGCGGCACCGATCCGCATGATCCTTGCGCAGCCATATGATGAAGATGAGCGGAGTAATAAACTGCGGGCAGTCATTTTCGCCCAGTCGGTAACTTCCGAAGAACTAAAGGCGTTTGAACAACGTTATAACACTGCACTTTACCAGATTTACGGCATGACGGAAACGGTTGCGCCGCCTTTGATGAATCCATTGCAAGGCGCTAAGGACAATACAAGTGTCGGCAAACCGATCGCAGGCTCTCGCATCAAGCTGATTGATGAAGAAGGGAATGAAGTGCCGGACGGGAATCCGGGAGAGATTTTGCTTGAAGGCATTCCCGGCCAGACGATCATGAAAGCTTACTTCAATAACCCGGAAGCGACCAATCAAACTTTGCAGAACGGCTGGCTCCATACAGGAGACAAGGCGCGCAAATCGGAAAATGGCTTTTATTATTTTGTCGACCGCCAAAAAGATATGATCAAGCGTGCCGGTGAGAATGTCGCCGCAAGCGAAGTGGAAAATGTCATCATGGAGTATCCCGCCGTCTATGAAGCGATTGTCATCGGAATACCGGATGCGATGCATGACGAAGCATTAAAAGCATTCGTCATCCTGAAGCAAGGACAAACGGCGACGGAACAGGAAGTGATTGATTATTGCAAAGGCCAGCTCGCGAAGTTCAAAGTGCCGTCAGCAATCGAGTTTGTCGAAGACTTCCCACGCACGTCCGTCGGCAAAATCCAAAAACATAAATTGAAAGAAATCGAATTGAAGAAACTGGCTGAATAGAAAGGAAGAAGTCTGCATGGAAAACACATTAAACAATCAAGTGGCGCTCATCACCGGAAGCGCACGCGGCATCGGCTTTGCCTGCGCGAAAGCACTCGCAAAACGGGGAGCTTCAATCGTTTTGACGGATATCCTGGATTGCGATGATGCAAAACAGCAGCTGGAATCGGAGTTTCCAGGCATCCGCGTGTTGGCGCTGCAAGTGGACGTCCGCGACAGGGCGCAAGTCGAACGGGCGATTCACGAAACGGTAGAGGAATTTGGCGGAATCGACATTGTCGTCAATAACGCCGGTACCGTTTCACGCCTTAGCTTGAAAGATATGACGGACGATGATTGGAGCCGCGATATCGAGACGAACTTGCGCGGCGCGTTCTTGTTCACACAAGCGGCCATCTATCCGCATATGGTCAACCAAGAGAGCGGGCGCATCATCAACATCAGCTCGATTTCCGGCATGATGGGCGGCGCCATTTCCTACGGCGAAGACGGCGAACGGCAAGGGCGTTCAGGCCCTGCCTATGCCGCGTCAAAAGGGGGCATCATTGCCTTCACGAAATGGGTCGCAAAAGAAGTCGGCGAGTTCGGCATCACGGTCAATAGCGTCGCGCCAGGACCGGTTGAGACCGCCATCACCAAAGGCGTCAATTATCCGCTCGAGCTGCAATCGATCAAGCGTCCCGGACAGCCGGAAGATATCGGCGAAGCGGTCGCCTATTTGGCATCACCGGCTGCGAGCTATGTCACGGGCGAAGTATTGAAAGTGTGCGGCGGTGCAGGCATCGGCGCATAAGAAAAGGTTCCAAGGGAATTGTCCCTTGGAACCTTTTTTGTTTATTTCGTACTGGTAAATCCGCCGTCAATGCGGATGACGTCACCGTTGATATATTGCGCTTTTGATGTCAGCAGGAATGCCACGAGTTCAGCGACTTCATCTGCAGTGCCGAGCCGTTTTTGCGGAATGCCTTCTTCTGCGCTTTGTTTCATTTTCGGGTTGGCGTCAAAATACGCTTTGACCATTGGCGTTTCGGTTGGGCCTGGCGCGACGGCATTGACGCGCAAGCCGTCTTTTGCGTATTCGGCGACCAGTGATTTGGTCATTCCGACAATGCCGTGCTTGGTCGCAGAGTAAGTGACAACGGTCTCCTGGCCGATGACGCCGGCGCTTGATGCGGTATTGACGATTGACCCGCCGCCGTTTTTGACCATTACTTCTGCGACGTAGCGCAGGCCATAGAGCGCCCCAAGCATATTGATGCCGACGATTTGCTCAATTTCTTCTATATCGGTGTCGAGGAATTGTTTGCCGCTTCCGGAAATTCCGGCATTGTTGAAGAAATAATCGATCGAGCCGAAATGCTCGACCGTTTTGTCGACGTAGTTTTTCACTTCTTGTGCTTTTGATACATCTGCACGGATAAAGATGGCATCCGGCCCGAGTGCTTTCACTTTCTCTACCGTTTCATTGCCGCCTTTTTCACTGATGTCGACAACTGCGATATTGATGCCTTCTTGTGCTAAGCGCAGTGCGGTGGATTGCCCGAGCCCGCTTCCGCCGCCCGTGATGATTGCTGTTTTTGCCACGTACATCTCCTCCTTATGCTGATAGCTTCATTTATTTCTTTACCCGCAATAAAGGAAGGATAATCAGCAGCGTATAAGGGACCTGGCTTATTGCGCAATAGCAGCTTTGCGGTCTTGTGCGGCGTGCAGCTTGACCATCGCAAGGCGAGCCAGCGGTTGGATGAGCAAGCTTTCCGCCATTAGGACAATGAGGAAATTGCGCGGCCAATTGGCGAGCCAGTTGCTAAAGATCTCGCCGTGGAAACCGTTGGCGGCCATGTCACCGATAAAGGTCATCGCGACCGACATGCCGATGACCGTGAAGACGATGCGCAATAAAATCTTTTGATGGAAAGAAGACGAAGTGTTCGTCAGTTTGGCTGTTAATGATTCCGCGATTCTTCCGAAGACAGCTGCTTCAAGAACCATCGCGCTAATCCACATGACCGGCATGATTTTGAGGATGATCCATAGGGTGTCCATCGTCAAATGGTTTGTGTAAAGCAGGACGCTGTAGCTGGTCATCAACAGCACAGTCATCGTCACTATAAGCGAGCCGTAAAGCAGCCCTTCTTTGCCATTATGAGGCAGTCGTTTGTCTTGTTGCATGAATGTTCCCCGTTTCTACTGTATTGGCGCCCATTGAAAAGACAGGGCGAAAGGCGTTGTTTCAATAACCATTCCAACACTATAGCAATCAGGAAGTGAATTTCGTAAGTGTCTGTTTTGTGAAGGATTAGTAGAAGTTATTAATGACTGTTACCGATCAATTGCTGCAAGCCTTCGTAAATTTCCACAATTTCAGCTTGTTTCATGCGCACGAGTCCGCTTGAGGAAGGGGCGACGTATTCGATGACTCCCGGAATGACCGGATCCGGCTGTTTGCCCCAATGCGCTGATTTTTTGCCGCTAAACTGGAGGTAGACGCCTTTGCCGACAAAACAGACGGCTTTTGGGTGGTAGCGTTCGATTTTTCGTTTCAATTGTTCGGCGCCTTCTTTGTATTCTTCTTTTGTAATGTCGGCTGCCGCTTTAGTCGGGCGGGCGACGATATTGGTCAAACCATAGCCGAGTTCCAGTAAATCATGGTTTTCCTCAGGGGCATATTTTCTGGGTGTCAGTCCCGATTCAAAAAGGATTTTCCAAAAGCGGTTGTTTGGGTTGGCGTAATGATAGCCAGTTTCACTCGAGCGGATGCTTGGGTTGAATCCGACGAACAGGATGTCGAGATGGTCTTTCAAATGATCCGGTATAGGTGTGAGTTCCATAAAAAAGCTCCTTTCACATAAATGCAGTTGCAGAGTATTAGCGTAGCAAAAAAATATAATATATTCTGCACTGAACCATCGTATAATAGAAGAAAATGGCAATGGTTAATTGATCTTGCTAAAAGGAGCGGCGCCATGCAGGAATTTTCGTACGAGTTGACGGAACAGCAATTTGTTGATTTCAACCTTTATCATGCCAAACATTCCGAAGCGGTCAAGCGTTCATTGACGATCCAGCGCTTTGTCATTCCAATCATTTATTTGATGATGTCATTCGTGATGGGGCCAATTTTTAATTGGTCGGTATGGGGGCTGATGATCCCTTTCATCCTATTCGCGGCTTTGTGGATCATCTTCTTTCCGCCCTATTTCCACTGGAACATTAAACGCATGAGCCGGAAAATGGTCAATGAAGGGAAAAACAAAGGCTTGCTCGGCACCCATGAACTGTTCATTGATTTACAAGGAATCCGGGAAGTGACGAAAAATGGGGAAACGCATGTGCGCTGGTCAGGCATCGAAAAGTGTGGGGAGGATGCAGTCAATGTGTATTTGTATAATAGCGCCATGTCTGCATTGATCATACCGAAAAAGGCAGTGCCCGAGCTGGAGTCATTGCGCAAGCTATTGGCTGAAAAAGTTCCGGCAAGCGTTGGGAATTGAATAGACGAAAAAACCCGAACCGCGCTTGGCGGTTCGGGTTTTCTATTCGATCGTATGCTCAATTTCCGCTGGATAATTCGTGCCTTCTGTTGGCGTCATCCACACTTCAAGCGTGTAGGTGCCAGGTTCGAGATTGGCTTCCGGAACTTGGATCTCGTATTGAAGCTCTTCGCCTTGTCGCAGGATTTCCTCGCCGAGTGCCTGGGTATACATGCTGACAGACGACATGCGGAACACTTCGTTGCCTTGTTCATCAGTCAATGTGAAATCATAACGCTGCCCGCTCGTGAAGTTGAAAGTCACAGCTTCTTGTGTATCGTTTTTGACGCTGTAGCGGTAAGTCCCATTGTCGGTTTCTTCTATGGTCGATGTCACTTCACCTTCGATGATTTCATCCCCTGACTCCGGATCTTCCGGCAGATTGTCGCTTTCGGTGCCGCATGCTGCGAGCATCAAAGCGGCCATGATTGCCATTAGCCAGCCGATTGCGGCCTTTCGCTTCATCGGGTTCGCCCCCTTTTTTGTCTATAGAGTAGACCGCAAGAGGTCATAAAAAGTTACAGAAACGAATGCATTGTGCTGTTCTCAGGCCCTCTTGCTGCCCTATACTAGCACTATACCCTGAAGGAGGGCGTTGTAATGCCCGGATTATTCAATGATTTCCGTGAAGCGCTGTTTGCAAAGATGAAATGCCTCGGCATGAGCACATTCACAGTCGCCAAGTACATGGCGATGGGATTGGTGCCGCTGTATATCATCTATTTGATGATGAATTAATTGACACACTGGGGGCTCTGAAAAGAGTCTTTTTCATTTCCAATTATTGGAATATTGACTATATTTTCAGAATATTATAATATTGAAGAACTACCGATCAGGCAGAAGGGGAGATTCATGTACAAACAAAGGAGGAATGGGAATGAACATCACAACATCATTGACGATGAATGCAACGCGGCAACCCAATTTACTGGCATTGAACTTTGAAGGGAAATCCTATACGTATCAAGAATTGAACGCGGAAGTGAATCGTTTGGCGAACGGCTTGGTGCGGGAAGGGATCTCAAAAGGCGATAAAGTGGCACTGTTCATGAAGAATTCGGATGCATATGTGATTGCGTTTTTTGCTGCGTTGAAAGCAGGCGGCGTCGTGGTTCCGGTCAATTACAGGCTGAATGCAGAGGAAGCCGGCTATCTATTTGGCCAGTCCGATGCAGTCTATGTGTTTTGCGATAATGAATTCGAAAGCTTAGTGGCCGAAGCGAAGGAATTGGACGACCTGCTGCATCAGGTGGTCGTCTATCCGAAAGCGCAAGTTGAAGCCCATCTCAGTTGGGACGAAGCACTGGACAATGACCGCTCGGAGCCGAAAGTCGAGATCTTGCCGGAAGACGATGCAGAAATCCTCTATACGTCGGGCACGACCGGCCCGCCAAAGGGAGCGCTTTTCGACCATCAGCGAATCGTCAATGTCAGCACTTCGTTCATTCTCGGAACGGGCGTCAACCACGATGACCGCTTGCTTCATGCGGCGCCGTTTTTCCATCCTTCCCAACTTAATCTATTTCTCGTGACCGGGGTTATGCTCGGCATCCCACAAACCATTCTCCGTGAATTCGCGACGAGAGATGTAGTGGACGCAATCCACCAGGACGGCTGTAGCGTATTTTTTGGGATGCCGGATATGTACCATGCGTTGATGGAAGCACCTGAGATCGCAAATTATAATCTGGGCACAATCCGCAAATGCATGTACGGGACCGACCCGATGCCCAATGGCCTTGTCGCGCGGGCTATGAAATTCTTCGGCCACGAACAATTTTACAATTTGTGCTTCCTCACTGAAGGGGGTCCGGGAGGCGTCTATTTGCTGCCAAGCGAGCATGCCCATAAAGAAGGAGCGGGCGGCAAATCGATGTACATGACCCATGTGCGTGTGGTCGATGAGGAAATGAATGACGTCGCGCCTGGCCAAGTCGGGGAATTCATCATGCGCGGCGAGACGATCATGAAATCGTATTACAATATGCCGGAAGAAACCGAAGAAGCGTTCCGGGACGGCTGGCTGTTGACGGGGGATCTTGCGACGATCGATGAAGACGGCTATATTACGCTTGTCGACCGTAAATCCGACCGCATCATTTCAGCAGGAAATAATATCTATTCCATCGAAATCGAACAAGTGTTGAATCGCCATCCGCAAGTCCAGGAGGCGGCGACCGTCGGCATTCCGGAAGAAGAATGGGGCGAAATCGTCGGTGTCGTCATCGTCCCGAAAGACGGGGCGCCGATCGATGAAGTCGCGCTCTCCGAATACTTGCTTGAGCATTTGCCGCAGCATAAAGCGCCGAAAAAATTCAGGTTCGCGGACGAATTGCCGCGCAATGCTTCAGGCAAGATTTTGAAATACCAATTGCGCGAACTGCATATCAGCGAATATACATGGTTCCGCCATACGTTTATCGAACGCTGAAAAATGGCGCCCTGATGCTCCGGGGCGCCATTTCTCTGTGTTATGATGGAACAGGATTTGAATAGAACATGGCAGGAGGATTTTTCATATGGACAATAACGATATTTTGATCCGGCTGCGCTATGCGCTGGACTTGAAAAATAGCGATGTAAAAGAAATTTTCGCACTCGGCGGCGAGAAAGTGGATGCTCTCGATGTGCCATTGATTTTAACGAAAACGCCGGAACCCGACGATGAAGGGGCAGAAGCCAATATCCCATTGGCAAACGACCAATTGGAGCGCTTCTTAAACGGGCTGATTACTTTCAACCGCGGACCGAAACCCGGCGACTCCGGCCCGCCCGAAGTAAGCGGTGAGCACGTTAACAACCTGGTCTTGAAAAAGCTTCGCATCGCGCTGGAATTGACGAGCGAAGACTTGCTCGATTTATGGAAGCTGGCCGGGATCAACGTGTCCAAAGGCGAACTCGGCGCCTTTCTCCGGAAAGAAGGCCATAAAAACTACAAGGAACTGGGCGACCAGCTCATGCGCAATCTCCTCAAAGGCATCACGCTCAATTATCGTCCATAACGAAAAGCCGCAGCACCCGATTTGGGATGCTGCGGCTTTTTTGCTTGGCGCTTATTCGCCGCCGCTCGTATAGCGATTGTCGCCCATCGTGTAGTTGGCACTATCGCCGGGCTTGGCGTCGGGATGGGTCAGCTTGTCATAATAGGCAGAAGCTCTGCGCCGGCGGTCGACGATAAAGCCAAGGCCCACCACAATAGCGATCGGAACCAGAAAATATAACATGCAATTCCTCCTTTTTAGTAGGTGTTCGCAAATGAAACAAGTAAAAATAATTAAATAAGTATGCGAGCAGATATCTTCATTGATGACTCCATCACCAAGCAGCCGCCTCCCGCTTAGGGCATGCCTCCCGCAATGAGTCAAGAAAAACACTTGTCTCATTGCTCCGGCTCGCCCTTGTGCGCGGTTCGGCTAATAGATCTCGTTTATGCTTTTGAGTGATGAAGCATCTTTTTCTCATGTAAATCCGCTGGTGGATGATGCTTATTTAGGCATGAGAGTGAGATAGATTGTTCATTGGTGATTTCATCATGAAGCAGGCGCCTCCCGCTTTGGGCTGGCCTCCCGCAATGAGCCAAGAAGAACACTTGTCTCATTGCTTCGGCTCGCCCGTGAGCGCGGTTCGGCTTTTACATTTTATTGGATTTTTTTAGTGATGAAGCATCTCTTTTTCTTATGTTCATCCGCTGGTGGATGTTGCTTATTTAGATATAGCAATTATAAAGATGTTATAACTTTCACCTTTCATCTTGGAAGGATATATAAAATTATTGACGCAAATTCCAATGGAAGAAAACATGTCTTCCTCACTAAAACTAGAGATGGAGCGGAAAGGGGCCGACGCCTGAGGGACCGCGCGGGCTGGCGAGACAAATGTACCGCGCTCTTTGCGGTACATTGGCTCAACACCCGCCCCTCGGCAAGCGTGCCCCTTGGAGCGTAATCTCCACCACACACATCTCCACAAAATTAAAAGTCTTGATTTAATCCATAAGAAAAAAAGCGCACCACAAAGGGAGCGCTTTTTTTATATCACGTAATGGATGCTTCATAGATTTCTTTGATGGACTTCTCGAGCATCGTGTTGAACTCTTCATCCGACTGGTCAGCGCTCAAACCTTCTGACAGGGCGCGTGAGAAGCTGGCAATCAAGCCTTTGTTTTCAGCAAGCTTCTGGTTCGCCTGCTCGCGCGGATATCCGCCGGACAATGCCACAACCCGTACGACACGAGGGTGGTCGATCAATTCTTTATAGAAATTCGCCAGCGTCGGGATCGTCAATTTCAACATGACGTACTCGTCGTCGCTAAGCTTATCAAGATGGCTGAGGATTTCATCATTCAGCATGGCCTCGATGCGTTCTTTGTCTGCGCTGTTGATGTCGACTTCTGGCTCGATGATCGGCACAAGTCCTGCGGCGATGACTTCTTTCGCCACTTCGAATTGCTGGTCGACGACTTGCTTGATGCCTTCCGCATTCGGTTCTTTGATGACGGAGCGCATCTTCGTGCCGAAGACATTGCGTTCAACCGCACGTTTCAACAGCTCGTTCAAATTCGGGTTCGGCTTCATCAATTGAACGCCGTTCTGTTCGTCTGCCAAGCCTTTATCGATTTTAAGGAAGGGAACGACACCTTTCGCGTCCCATAGATAATTACTTGTGTATTTGCCGTATACTTCGCGGTCCATCGTCTGTTCAAATAGGATGGCGCCTAGCACATAATCCGATGAAAATGATGGGGCCGTCATGACGCGCGTTCTCATTTCGTGGATCAGGTCGTACATTTCATCTTCGTTGGAGTAAGCATCTTCATTAACACCATAAAGTTTTAACGCTTTTGGCGTGCTGCCACCGCTTTGGTCGAGTGCAGCGATAAAGCCCTTGCCGTTTTTCATTACTTCAAATTGTTTTGTGTTCATCGTCTCAGCTCCTTAGATTAAGAAATTTTGACTGCATTAATCCTGTTCCCTGCTAAGTGTACCAATAATCGGGTTTTTCATCAAAAAAAGATTTCAGAATTGTCGTGCATGTTAATCTTCAATAGAAACGCCTGGATTTTTGGTTGTTTCAAAGTCGAAGCGGACGCCTGTCATCTGCTCGGCCACGTCCCATAGTTTTTTGGCAAGTGCTTCGTCAACGGCCGTCGGGTGAGGCGTATCCAGTGCGGGATAGCCTTTTCTTCGGCCTTTGCCGGCAGGGCCGATGTATTCACCGCCTGTGAGATCCGGTTCTGTTGCGGCGTGGACGGTAGCGAGCGCTCCCATGTCCGGCGGCTGGAGAAAGCGGTTGGCGAAATCCCTCAGCAACACCGGTGCATCGTATTTGCCGATCTTGAAGATATTAGTGGCAGAAACGCCGGGATGGCAGGCGACGCTGATCGTCTGGATGTGGTGCTTTTTCAGCCGCCGGTCGAGTTCCATCGCAAACAGCATATTGGCGAGCTTGCTTTGGTTGTAGAATTTTTTCGGACGATAGCCTTTCGAGCCGTCAAGATTATCGAAATCGATCGCGCCGCGGTTATGGGCGAGGCTGCCGATCGTGATGACGCGCGAGCCTGAAGTTTTCGCGAGCAGCGGCAGAAGGTGGGCGGTCAACGCAAAATGGC
This sequence comes from Planococcus rifietoensis, assembly GCF_001465795.2. Lineage (NCBI taxonomy): Bacteria > Bacillati > Bacillota > Bacilli > Caryophanales > Caryophanaceae > Planococcus > Planococcus rifietoensis. The sequence goes on from NZ_CP013659.2 coordinate 577,856, forward strand.
CGAGGTAATTGCTGCCGAACTGCAATTCAAAGCCGTCTTTCGTTTTTCCGTAAGGCGGCATCATGATCCCTGCATTATTGACCAGTAAATCGAGTGAACGGAAATGCTTTTTGTAGCTGTCCGCAAAATGGCGGACGCTGGCGAGATCGGCCAAGTCGAGCTTCAAAACGGCAACCGTCGCTTCCGGATGGTAATCGAGGATCTCCCGTTTGGCGTTTTCGCCTTTGACCAAATCGCGGACTGCCAGCAGAATCGAGAAGCCCCGGCCGGCAAGCATATTGGCGGCTTCCCATCCGATGCCGCTATTGCCGCCAGTGATAATAGCGATTTTATGATGAACATCTTCCAAAAAATCATCTCCCCTTCATTAAAATAAATGCTGCGTCAAGCTTCTTTTTCTATCTAGTTTACCCCATTTGAAAATTGAAACCGCATTCATTTAAGAAAAACCGAAAATCTTGTGAAAAGATCATCAAATTGTCTAAATTTTTACACAACAAAGCCCGCTGATGTGTTAGAGTAATTCAATAATCAAAATGAAGAGGGTGAATCAGATGGCAAAAAACATCACAGAGCTGGAAAGGGAAGTCGTTGCTAAAGAGGTGACCGTGGCCGATATTATGGTCGCCAATCAGGCGCTGAAGGATGTCATCATCCGGACGCCCTTACAGCGCAACGAGATTCTTTCGGCACGCTATGGCTGCAATGTCTTTTTGAAGCGCGAAGACCAGCAAGTGGTCCGGTCGTTCAAATTGCGCGGCGCCTATAATTTCATCCGCAGCATGACCGAATCCGAACGATCCAAAGGCGTCGTCTGCGCGAGCGCCGGCAACCATGCGCAAGGCGTTGCATATTCCTGCAAGGCGCTCGGCATCGAAGGAAAGATCTTCATGCCGCTTACGACACCGAGCCAGAAAGTCTCTCAAGTGAAACGCTTTGGCGGCGAGTATGTAGAAGTCGTCTTAATCGGCGATAGCTTTGATGATGCCTTTGCGGCAGCGATGGAAGTCTGTTCGGAAGAAGGCAAGACCTTCGTCCATCCATTCAATACGGAAGCTGTGATCGCAGGGCAAGGAACAGTCGCAGTCGAAGTGCTCAATGATATGCAGGAACCGGTCGATTATATGTTCTGCGCAATCGGCGGCGGGGGATTGGCATCTGGTGTCGGAACATATTTGAAAGGTGTTTCTCCTGCAACGAAACTGATCGGCGTCGAACCGGAAGGCGCGGCGAGCATGAAAGCTTCCCTTAAGGAAGGACAAGTGACGCGTCTGGATACGATCGATACCTTTGTCGACGGGGCGGCGGTCAAGCAAGTCGGGGATTTATCGATGGCGATCTGCCAAAAAGTGCTGGATGACATCGTGCCGGTCCCAGAAGGCAAAGTATGTACGACCATCCTTGAGCTGTACAACGAAAATGCCATCGTCGCAGAGCCGGCCGGTGCCTTATCGGTAGCGGCACTCGACTTTTACCGGGAAGAGATCCGCGGGAAAAATGTCGTCTGCGTCGTCAGCGGCGGCAATAACGATATCGAACGCATGCAGGAAATCAAAGAAAAATCTTTAATCTATGAAGGCTTGAAGCATTATTTCATCGTGACCTTCCCGCAGCGTGCGGGTGCTCTCCGGAAGTTCATGGGAGACGTGCTTGGTGAACAGGATGACATCACCCACTTCGAGTACACAAAACGAAATAACCGGGAACACGGACCCGTCTTGGTGGGGATCGAATTGAAAGACCCGGCAGATTACGGGCCGCTCGTTGAACGCATGGCGCAAAATGGGTTCCCGTATAAAGACATCAATAACGATTCATTGCTTTTCAATTTGCTGATCTAATTTGATGGCTGTGCTGCCTGCTGCGTTTTTAAGCGGGCGGCGCAGTTTTTTCATTCCCCAGCAAGTAGCGGCTCATTTGATTTGCATAGACTAAAGGAAAGTATATTTTATCAATAATAAACAGAAAGATGATAATAAAATATTAATTTAAATATTCAGTAATTTAGGGTTTACAAGAAATGTGAAATATTGTAGGCTGATACTATCACGTCATCTTATACAAACTATGAATTCCCATTTCGGTTAGCGCTTTATAAGCAAGTGCATCGAGTGAAGTGGATGGCTGCTTTCGGATGCGGCAGAGAACGGGGATTGCCGGTTCTGTGCAACTGGAAACTTAAACTTTGGTTGAATGTGACAGACTATAGTGCTGTGCACAGCGCCGGAAGAATTCTCCTCTGGATAGAGGAGTCTGTTCCGGTGCTTTTTTTAGTACGGAAAAAAGGGAGAGAACGTTATGGAAGAAAGGGGAGAACTTGTTAAGCCGTTGGGGAACGCTTGGCAAGAATCACAATCATCAGTAAAAAGCAGCACCCGAATCGGCAATGGGACTGCAGGAGGGACGATCCGGTTTCTCGGCTACGATAACGACGGTACAGCCATCAATCAAGTGGATGTTTGGATGAGCCACGAAGAGCTGCCTGTTTTTATCCAGGCGCTTGTCACCCACCCAATGCCGCTGCCGATCGACTACCTGCAGACAGCTGAACCCCATGAAAACGGGTTTTGGGTACGGATCCGTTGCCATGAGTCACCGAAAGTATTCGTTTCAAGGCTGAGTTCAGCGATTGGCTGCCTGGAACAGCCAGCGTAAACAATCCAAACCAAGTGGAAGGCGGTAGTTTCAATGGATAGTCGGAGTGACCTGATTAAACTGGGCGATGAAGACATTTACCTGATCCTGTACTTGTGGAAAGTGAAAGGCTATGAAACTAAAGAGTTGGCCCAGCGCTTTCATATCAGCGCTGAGTCTTTGGAGGATTTGCTGTCGGGCCATGTGAGAAGAGATTGCTACAGGGGATTCAACCGGATTGAAAAATATTTGGTGGAAACTTACTGAGCGGTATACTTTTGATGGGAGTGTTCAATATGGGAAACCACAACGAGATGAAAAAAATCAGCGCTGCTTTTGCAGCCAGCTATGAGCGCTTTATTAAAGGGTATCAACAATATAAAATCGAGCGCACCCGGCAGCATCCTGATGGGGAGGTCGAACGCTATGACAACAGCACACGAGTTAAATAGGCTCAGCGATGAGGCCGTCTACAGCATCTTGTATTTCTATCATATTGAAGAATTTCCCGCGGAACACTTAGGCATGAAATATGGCGTCAGCAGTTTGACGATCGAAGGCATTGCTAAAGGCCGGTACCGCCCGAAATGCCACGAGAATTTCATGATCGTCGAAGGCATTTTGGAACGCCGCTTAGTGAAGCGCGCCGAAAGCCAATAAACCGAAATTGTGTATCGAAAAAGCCGGAAGCCCATTCAAATGGGTTTCCGGCTTTTATGATTGTGCTCATTCAGTTACTTTGTCCGTCAAGTATCCGTAGCCTTGCGTTTCCATCTCTTCGAGCGGCACAAAACGCAGTGCTGCACTGTTCATGCAATAGCGTAAACCGCCTGCATCTTCAGGCCCGTCTTCAAAGACATGCCCCAAATGGCTATCGCCAGCACGGCTCCTGATTTCGGTCTGCATGCCGAACAGGGAAAGATCGTCGTGCTCAGTGACGACTGCCGGGTCGATTGGCTTCGTAAAGCTCGGCCAGCCGGTCTTGGAATCGTATTTATCTTTGGAAGAAAAGAGCGGTTCGCCTGTGACAATGTCGACATAGATGCCAGGCTCGTAAAAGCCATCGTATTCATTATCGAACGCAGTCTCCGTTCCGTCTTCCTGTGTGACGCGGTATTGTTCATCCGTCAGCATCTCACGGATTTCTTCTTCATCCGGTTTCGGATAATCAGCCGGATCGATCAATTGCGGAACTTCCTGGTCTTCTAAGCTTGTGAAATCAACATGGCAATAGCCATCTGGATTTTTCTCCAAGTAGTCTTGATGGTAGTTTTCCGCGAGATAATAATTTGTCATCGGCTCGACTTCGGTAACAATCGGCTTATCGTATTTTTTCTGCTCATCGGCAATGGCTTCATCGATTGCCGCCACAGCGGATGGGTCGTCATAGAAAATTGCGGTCCGGTATTGGTTGCCGCGATCATTGCCTTGCTGGTCGACGAGTGTCGGGTCGATGATCAGGAAATAACGGTCGAGCAGCTCCTCGAGCGAAACGCGTTCCGGGTCATAGCGCAAATGGACAGTTTCGGCATAGCCAGTATCGCCTGTCAGCACTTCTTCGTAAGTCGGGTCTTCAATCGTTCCGCCTGCATAGCCGGACGTCACTTCATAGACGCCGTAGATGCGTGCCATATAGGCTTCAACGCCCCAGAAACAGCCACCGGCAAACCAAATGTCTTCCAGGTTTTCGGTATCGAATTCCAGCTCTTCGTTGGGATTATCGGGAAAGCGTGATTCCGAAGAAGAAGAGGAGGCGGTAGTAGAGTCGGTAACTGCTTCGCTTGAACAGCCCGCTAACAGCAATAATAAGAGCAGGGGTAGAAAATATTGTTTCATCAGTGGTTCCGCCTTTCTAGCGAATCGAATTCATCAATTCGAGTATTTCATCATTGGTCACGTGTCCGGTGCGTTGTTCGGTAATTCTCCCAGCGGAGTTGATCCAGGCAGAGCTAGGATAGGCCTCCATTTCAAATTGCCCGAATACCTCTCCTCCATCATCGAGAAGGACGATGAAATCGCCGTCATGGTCGATGGTCGAGAACCAGGCTTTGAACTCATTGGCATTTCGTTCCGCGTATGTTCCGGGGGAGATGATGGTGAGGATCGTGAAGTCTTTATCGCTTTCGGCCAATTCTTCCAGTTCGTTCAATCCGGAAAGGCAAATCGAGCACCAGGATGCCCAAAAGAATAGATAGACTTTTTCGCCTTCGTAGTCTGTGAGGTGGTGAACTGTGCCGTTGAGGTCAGGCAATGCAAAATCAGGTGCCGCGGGGCCGCGGTTTTCCGATAACGCTTCCGAGCAGGAAGTGAAAGTGAGCAGGAGGGCAGCTAACATAAGCAGCCGGAGTGGTAGTTTCATGGTGATCATCCTTCCAGGTGGGGGCAATGAGCAAGAATTTGGCGTTTTCTTGCTGGAATTGCTATCTATTTGAGTTATTCCCCAAATAGAGGCCTTTGAACCACGGAACTGAAAGGACACGGCATACTTATCGGCAAAGTCGGGTAAACTGACGGTAAGTAAAAGTATAGGAGCGGTTAGATGGATAGAGAAACGAAATTATCAGGCTTTGCTTTCATTGTGCTTCTTGTGGGTCTTGGGCTTTCGGCATTGTTCATCATGCTGTTTGCCGAACTGGCGGATGAAATGCTCGATCAGGAATTGGCTGTGTTCGATGCAGTCATCATTCAATTGCTGGGAACGATCAGCAGCAGCTGGATGGATACGGCGATGTTCGTCATTACTGAACTTGGGTCTGTCTGGTTTTTGGTATTGATGTCGCTTGGCGTCTTATGGGTCTTGGGTGTCAAAATGCGCGACAAATGGGGCGTCTTGTTTTATTTAGTGGCTGTCGGCGGCGGTTCACTGTTAACGGTGCTGTTGAAGCACTTCTTTAGCCGGGAGCGGCCAAGCATCAACGAAACGATCGATGCGGTCGGCTATAGTTTCCCGAGCGGCCATTCGATGGGTTCGCTGATTTTCTACGGATTTCTTATTTATTTGGTTATTCGGACCAGACAGGCACCGTGGTTGCAATGGGCATCGGTTTTCGGGCTCAGTGTGCTGATCGTGCTGATCGGCATCAGCCGGATTTACCTTGGCGCGCATTTTCCAAGTGATGTTATCGCAGGCTATATCGCTGGTACCATCTGGCTTGTGTTGAGCCTGGTGGCGCTCGAGTGGATCCAATGGCAGCAGAGAAGCCCGGTGCCGCCGGTTGCTGCTTTGCGCAAAGTCTTGGCGCCGGTTTACCGGGCCGTTATCGATAAATTATAAACAGGTGGCTGCTGGTTTTGCCGGCGGCTTTTTTACTAGCTGAGTATTATTGATGGAGCTGGTGATTCATTCATGCTAAATTCTCTTATCCCACACAGGAGGGCAGGTGAATAACAGATGAATTTCGGGATCCCAATCAGCTTAATGGCAGTGATTGCCATACTGGCAGCCCTTATTGTCATCTTAGTTTTATTCAGTAGACAGCGCAACCGATAGTGACTGAAAAATCAAACAATTTTGTGGCGTTTTTATGAATATGGGCGTATGATTAGAAAAAAGGAGGTGCCCTTGAGATGACCGACATTGTCGGGCTGTTGCCCATGCTCATTTTCGGCGGGATAGCTGTTGTCATCATCGGGATGGTATTCTCATTCAAAAATTGGACACATTAACGGAAAATGTGGAATCGGTTGACAGAAAATCCTGCACAGGGAAGACGGGTGCGGGATTTTCTCATGCCTGAAAAGGAATTTCTGAGTCCTTGCCGAATGAAAAATAAGAAGAAGGAATTCAAGCGGCAAGGCGGGGATTGAATGGATGAAATGAAAACGGGAGCATTGGCCATCGGCGGTGTGGCGGTTATGATGATCCTCCTTGGGCTTTATATGCTGCAAGGCAAAGGAACCTTTTTAATCGCGGGCTATAACACGATGGCGAAAGAAGAAAAAGCGAAATACGATGGCCCGGCGATGGCTCGTTTTATCGGGAAATTGCTATTCGTGTTGGCATTCACCATGCTGTTTTGGCTTGTCGGGATGTTGCTTGAGAAAAGTTGGATGTTTTATATCGGTGTTGCCCTATTTCTTGGATTTACCGGAGCGGCTTTGATTTATATGAATACAGGCGGGCGATTTTTGAAACCGTTGCCTGCCAGAAGGCATGAAAAAAACAAGTGAAACGAGACAACTTCTCGTTTCACTTGTTTTTTTGGCTGATGGAACGTCCGCTCCGGCCGAGCGCATAATAAATGCCGTGCTGCAGGCTCTGCAAAGTTTCGAATTTTGACAGGTCCTGCATGGTCCGTGTAATGATCATGGCAAGTTCTGGTGAGACGCCGACCAGAATTGTCTCAGTGCCGAGCAGGCGTGCGGCTGCTGCCAATTTGTCGATTAATTGCGCTGTGTGCTCCGAAATGTGGCGGTTCAATCCAGTCAGGTCGAGCAGCAAAAATTCTGCCTTATGTCTTGGCAGTTCATTTAATGTGTTGTTGATCAGGTCTTCTGTCCGGTCTTCGTCGTAGCTTCCGATCATCGGCACGACGATGATTCCTTCAAGAACCGGAATGACAGGGGAAGAAAGTTCACGCACCAGTTTACGGAGCATCTCGGTCTTTTCATCGACCATCTCTTCAAGCTGGCGAATTTGTTGGCCTTCTTGACGCCTTGCCAGTTCTCGAATATTTTGTTGAACATTGACGTCCGATGGATAATATTCCACGATGCTATAAGGCTGTTCATCGTTTTGGTAGCGAATGGTGCGGTACCAGAAATTCTGTCCGAATAATCCCGTCAAGACACCAGCATAATGAGAAGGAACAAAAATTCCTTTGGTGCCTTTGCGGTTCAATTGGTTCATTTTAAATTCCCAATCATCCTGTATATGCATCGTGAACGTGTATTGCTCGATGTCCATCTCGACAATTTCCACCTTGCCCCAGCCGGCCGGGGCATACGTATTGGAAATCCATTCAACAACATTGCTGGCATCGATATTCTTCAGTTCCCGGAAGCCTTCTCCAACAACGATTCCTTGCCTGAACCCTGTGGTCTCAAGTACCAGGTCGGTCGCTTCGGTGCCGCTGATTTCCCGGATGGTATCGAAAAAGGTTTCCATAGCAGAAGTCCAGAAAAAGACGACATCGCCGCCGTCAAATAGCACTTCCCCGGTTTCCAAATCCCATTTCAACTCGGCTGCGCCGACTGTGATTTCTTTTTTCATGGCTGTGTCCTCCACTTCATTCTATACGAGCATTGCCATATGATGGCAGTTGTTTCAGTATTCCCTCAGTACGCAGGAAATATGCATCGAACCAAAAGAGCTTTGCGGTAAAAATAAAAAAAACCTGGAATAGTTAATTCCGGGCTTTTTTATCGTCGTAAAAGGATAATGCAGAGATGCTTTGGTCTTTCATCAAATAGCCATGGCAATGCATGAGCCGTTCGCGCAAACTGTCCGAGACACGGCGTGCATCGTAGGCACATACGGAAACGACTTTACGCCGTGGGACGGAGCGGTCAATCTCTGTTTCATAGTCGATAATTTTCTGGTCGATATCTTCCTGGCTGCCCCATTCGATATGGCCCCATGTCCGGCACTGACGTCCATCCGAAGTAAAGGATCCGACGACACTCTCGAAATATTCCAAAATGGCTTCGGGGTGGAAGTTCCCTTTGCGCCAGTAGAAATCGAAGTTGTTGACATAGTGGATTAAATCCAGCTCTTCGGCAGTCAATAGCTGCTGGAGCTTTTTTTGAATCTGGGGATAAATCCGCGGGTTTTCGACGAACAGGACACGGTCGCCATTACGGACGCCGTCCAGGACATAAGAGACAGCATTTTCTATATAAACATCTGTTTGTTCAGTCAAGTATAAAATATGCGCGTAATCGGTCTGGCGCAAAGTTTCGGTGAAATCGCTCATTTTTTGGTTCATTTTTTTCCCTCCATATAACGGATAATCCAAATAGTGATGAAATTCGTCTTCAGCCATAAAAATAGCTGGAAGTGAAAAAAATGACAGCACTTGTGCACTTCCCATTAGTATATACTATAAGGCGCCTTTACGTCGCTTCTAAGCTGTCAGCCGCTTTGCATGTTTAAACACACTGTGATCACGGGAATGACTGCACACAAGGGAGGCGTATATCCATGGGTATTTTTAATGAACAAGCATTAGCAGAAAAGCATATTTTGGTCACCGGTGCGACTGGCGGCATTGGCTGGGAAACGGCCAAGACAGTGGCGCAGATGGGTGCGAAACTGACGGTCACCGGACGAGATGCAGAGAAATTGAAGCAATTGGAAACAGAATTGAAGGCCATGATGGATGACAGCCGGCTTTATGTCCACGCGGCAGATTTGACGGACTCTCATGACCGAAAACAGCTCGTCGAAACGGCTGAAGCGCGGCTCGGGTTTATTGGCGGCTTAGTCAATTCAGCCGGAGCAGCGGGTGGAAAACAAGTAGAGGAATTGGACCAGGAATTTTTGGAACATCTGATGAACATCAATTACACCTCCACTTTTTTGCTGACGCAATTGGTATACGGCCGCATGATGAAAGATGGCGGAGGCGATATCGTCAATCTCGCTTCACTTTCGGGGCTGCGCGGTACGGCTGGCAATACGGCGTATGCAGCGAGCAAGTTCGCAGTGGTCGGTTGGACGCAATCGATGGCCTTGGAAGCGATTGAGTACGGCATCCGCGTCAATGCGGTATGCCCCGGATATGTCGATACGGAAATGGCAAGGGCCAGCATCCAAAGAAAAGCGGAACACAAAGGGATTTCTATTGAACAGGCGATGGACGAAGCGCGGTCAGGGATTCCTTCAAACCGGCTGTCGACTCCTCAAGAAGTCGCCCAAACGATTGCGTTCCTATTAACGGATGCCGCACCGAACATCGTCGGTGAATCGGTGAAGATTTCCGGCGGCAGCGTCATGAGATGAAAAAGCGTTGGACTCAAGCCTAGAGTCCAACGCTTTTTCATTGTTCGATATAGTCCAGCCCATTGTCTTCGATCACGGTATCCGAAATGCGCAATTGATCGAGCGCCTCACCGATATACGGCTCGCAATCCGCATCGTCAATTTTTTCACCGCTGTCGATTGAGTAGCATTCACCTGATCCAGGGGTAGACGTCAGGTCAGGCGCGAAATACACATCGCCTTTTCGGAACGAGCCGTCGCGGAAAACGACGAGTCTTTCAGTGTCCGACAGCAATGAAGTGCCGAGCATAAATCCTTGGTCGATGCCTGCAAGTTCCAGGATGGTCGGCGCCAAATCGATTTGGCCGCCGACCGTCTCGACCGTTTCACCTTCCGGAAGATTGGGCGGCTTGATCCACAATGGGACTTCCCGGAACAATTCGAATTGTTCTGTTGTTCCATTGGCGTCAAGTTTAGTCGCCATTTCGCGCCCTTCTTCGGTCAATCCACTATCGTGGTCGCCGTAGAAAATGACCAGCGAATCGTCCCACATATCTTGCTGTTTCAATTCATCGACGAGCACTTCGACCGCACCGTCGACATAATGGACAGTATGGTAATAATTCTGTACCAGCTCATCTTCATAACCCGGCAGCGACAACTCTTTTTTATCTTCAGGGATCGTGAAAGGGATGTGGCTGCTCAAGGCGATCATGAACGCGTAATACGGTTCTTCTAATTTTTGGATGTGCTCGACTGAAGTCCGGAAGAAATCTTCATCGTTGATCGCCATGCCGATTTTTTCCGTATCAGGGTAATCCTTTTCGCTGAAGAAGCGGGAAAAGCCGATATGTTCATACACGGTATTGCGGTTCCAAAAGCTCGCTTCATAAGCATGCATAGCCGCTGTATCATAGCCGCCTTTTCGCAAAGCTTCCGGAAGCGGGGCGAACGTGCTGTCAGGGAAGCGTGTATAGACAGAGCCTGTGCGCAGCGGATGGAGCGACGTGTTGATGACGAATTCTGCATCCGATGTGCGCCCTTCGTGGGTCTGATGATGGAAAGAAGGGAAGTACAGCATTTCATCCTCAAGTTGGTTCAAGTAAGGTGTCACTTCTTCGCCGCCAATTTCCTGGCCAATGACAGAGCGCTGAAGCGATTCCAGCTGAACGAGGATAATGTTTGGCTGCTCGCCGCTGTTTTTCGTGCCGATCTCTGCGGCAGCTTCCTGGAGCAGGGCTTTGTCTTGTTGCGATGGTTCGGGCTCACGGAAAACCGAAATGACGCCTTTTCCGAAATCGTAGCCGTGGTAGCCCCAAAATCCAAGCTCATAGTATTCGCGCATATTGCTGGTGGCATCTCCCGTCAGCCAGCGTTCGCCTTTTGCAATGCTCGTGAGAAGCGGGGCGGCAAATATTAGCAGCCCGATTGCAGCAATCACGGCAGCCAGTTTGCCGTTCTTCGTCTGTCTTGGCGCTAGGCTGCGTTTTTTCAAGGCGAAAATGAAGACAAGAAACAATAGGAAGTCAGCAAAAAAGAAAAAGTCCGTCCAGCGGATCAAGCTCAAAAAACCGCCGCCTACGTCATTCATTTGCGTCATCGAGGGAATCAATTGAACGGATAACAGATCCCCGAAATAGCGGTAATACCAGACGTCCGAAATTAGCAGGGTGCTGTGGAGCGCCAAAAGCGACAGTAAAATCCAGCGCCGCTTGCGGGCATCGATCAATAAAGTCCAGCTCGAAAGAATCAATGCGCTCGAGAAGCTGATCAAAAAGAAGCCGAAGCTGAACGGCGTATCGGTGTATAAGCTGAAGAGAAATAATTTAAATGCGGAAAAGGCCAAATAGACCCAGTAATCGATTGTTTTCATCGTCGTGCTCCTTTTCTGGCGGTGAGGGCCTTTCCTATTCACTACCTGTAAACAGGTGTTCGGAAACATCGGCGGGCAAAAAGAAAAAAGGGGCTGCCCCAAGAGCCCTGTTTCATGAGCTCTTGGAACAGCCTCTTCTCCTAAATCCAGCCGCGTGCTTCCATCGCTTGTGCGATGCGTTCAACAGCGACCAAATACGCTGCTTCACGCATCGTGCAGCCTTTTTGTTCTTTCATTTCGTAAACATCATCAAAAGCCTCAGCCATTTCGGTGTGGAGCCGTTCATTCACTTCCTGTTCGGTCCAGCGCAGATGTGTCGTATTTTGCACCCATTCGAAATAGGAAACCGTGACGCCTCCCGCATTGCACAGAATATCCGGAATGACGGTGACGCCGTTCTTTTCCATCGCGGCGTTGCCGTCCGGTGTCGTGGGCCCATTCGCTGCTTCTGCCACGATTTTTGCACGGATGGTCGGGCCGGTGACTGAAGTGATCTGGTTTTCGAGCGCTGCGGGCACCAATATGTCCACATCGGCTGCGAATAAATCGTCGTTGCTGAGCGATTCGTAGCCATTGTATCCCGCAACCGTACCGGTCGTTTGGGCGTAGCCGATCAGCTCTTCGATCGGGAGCCCATCTTTATGATAAATGCCGCCGCCAGCGTCGACGATGCCGAGTACCTTCACGCCGCGCTCGTGCAAGAGTTTGGCGGTGATTGATCCGACATTTCCGAAGCCTTGAACGACTGCGGTCATGCCTTCGAGTTCAAGTCCCAGTTTCTTGGCGGCATCTTCGATGGTGAAGACAACGCCGCGTCCGGTCGCTTCGACGCGTCCTTCTGATCCTCCAAGAATCAAAGGCTTGCCGGTGATCGTGCCGGGCACGTTTTTCCCTTTCAGCCGGGAAAATTCATCAATCATCCATCCCATGATCTGAGGCGTCGTGTTGACATCCGGCGCCGGAATATCTTTTTCAGGCCCCATGATCGGTTCGAGTTCGCGGATAAAGCCGCGGGACAATTCCTCGAGTTCCCGTTCGGACAGCTCTTTTGGATTGACGACGATTCCGCCTTTGCCGCCGCCGTATGGGATTCCGAGAATGGCCGCTTTCATCGACATCCAAATCGATAAGGCTGCGACTTCGTCCTCTGTCACGCCCGGGTGGAACCGGACACCGCCTTTTGTCGGGCCGAGCACGTCCAAATGCTGCGAGCGATAGCCCTCAAATTCGCGGTACGTGCCGTCATCCATGCGTACCGGGATCGACACTTTCAAGATACGCTTCGGTTTTTTGAGGATTTCGTACACCCCTTGCGGCAAGTCGAGTTCCTGCGTCGCCACTTCAAGCATGCGCTGGACGATTTCGAGCGGGTTCGAAAGCTCGACGCCATTTTTCACTTCCTTTACCGGCATTTCCTGCTTCAAATCTTCTGCTACTTGTTCTTGGCGATGTTCCTGCTGTGTCATAATGTTCTCCTCCTTGGCTGATTTCCTTCTATACTCTATGTCTTCCTATTAAGAATGGCGCTTAAACATTAGAAGGGGAGGAGAATCACTTACTGGATATCAGTGCCGTATAAAAACCAAGGCGATGGCAATTCAAATGGATGGCCTTTCGGGAGTTTGGCCGTTTGCTTGCGGGTCAGGTCCATCCAGACAAAAGCGCCTTCCTCAGAACCACGTCGAATGTTTTCGAGCGGTGCATGTAAGGTTTCCCATAATCCTGGCTGCTCAAATAAATCGTCCCAAGGGTAAAGTGTATGCAAGTAATCGAATTTCTTCACATCGTGTTTGGTGATGACGATCCGGTCGCCGTCGGGATTTTCATAGAAGTCCCATTGTGCAAGCGCTTGGCCGGAAAACAAGTCAGGGCTTGCGGGAAATGGGTAATAGCATTCGTAAGGAAAAACCCGCCCCGAACGGATATAAACTGCTTCGAGCCAGCGCATTTTTTCCTTGTCACTGGCGATTTTTTGCCAAGGTGCCGAGCCGTTTTCGAAAGTTTCCACATTTGTTGCGATGGCGGAAAACAATTCAGCTTGTCGGGACAGCCCGATTTTTTCCAGGACGCGCTGTGCCGGGAGATTGAACTCTTGTGTATTGGCGCCGACAAAACGGATGCCCGGATGATCGAGTGCCGCATCCCGGACATGGGCCATCAGCTTGGATGATAGGCTTTGGCCGCGGAAGCGCACATCGCTCCGCATGCGCCCAAGCATGGCATAGCTCCCTGCAAAAATGGTGTAGCCGCCGATACTCGCCAGGCGGCCGTCATGGAACAAACCGAATAAACGGTTCGGCCCTGTGGAAATCCGGTCGAATACCCGGATGACATAATCATCATCGATGCCCGTATCCATGGCCTGCAAAGCCTGTAAGTCATCCTCGGTCAACTGGCGGATCGTTTCGTTCATGTATCGTCACTCCTTAAGTAGTCAATAGTTGCATAATAATTTTAGTGTATTCCGGCCATGACTACAAAGCGGAAACAGTTATCAAACTATAAATATTTTAAGGGGCATGCTCACCGGAACCGGCAAAGCCCATGTGGTGATTTGAAAGTCTGGCAGGGGAAACGAGGGATGGCGGCGAACTAATCGGAATAGTGATTTGTTTTCCGGGATGCTGGATAGCTGGGAAATTCCGGGAGCAACGAGGAGGGAAGGCATTGGAAAACTGGAAAGCTGTGGAATTGGTCAAGGATCTATTGTTTGGCTTGGGGCTTTATGCATTGATTACTGTTGTCGGGCTATTGGTGACGATGGTGACTTCTGGCAGTTCGGACACGCTGTTATTGAACGATGACGTACGAGGCGATATGGCGACAAGCACATTAATGTGGATGGTGGTCCCGGCTTTTCTGTTGTCATTGGGATTGGCAGCGCTGCGGCGCATCCGGATGAAAAATGCGGCGCTTCGCATCAGCATCGTCTGGGCATTGCTGCTATTGTTTTTGTATTTAGTAGCGGCTTTATGGAGCGGAATTTTCACGGTACTCATCGCTTCGGTATCGTTTTATCTATTCTTGGCGGCCGTCTTTTTAGGGCCGATCGTCTATTCGTTTTTGAAAAAATTGCCCGCTTGGAAATAAAAGCACGAGTTTAGTGCTGGAAATGGAAGGGAAAAGAGGACGATACGAAAAGTTCAAGAGGGGGCGAAGAAGTGGCGATCCATCCACAAATCATTTTTAACGGAAACTGCAAAGAAGTGTTGTCATATTATGAAGGCGTCTTTGGGGTATCCGATGTTTCCGTCATCCATTACGGCGACAACCCGGGATCGAAACTCGACGAGGATTTAAAGGAATTGATCTTGGAAGCAGCGATTCCGCTCTATGACAATTACTTGCTGCTGTCGGACGCGATGCCCGGCAAACCGGCGACATTCGGCAGTAATTTCCATGTGTCCATTCGTTCGGAGCAGTTGGGTGAAATGAAAGCCGATTTCAAGAAGCTAGCAGAAAGCGGTAAAGTGATCTTCGAATTCGAGGAAAGCTATTGGAGTGAAGCGTACGGCGTCGTAGAGGACAAATTTGGCGTGCAATGGCAATTCGATTACCGCAAATCTGAAGCGGGAAACACGCAACAAAATCCCGGTGAATAAACGAAACCCCATCGCTTAGGCGATGGGGTTTCTCTAGCTGAAGAGGTCTACCTTTGGAAATGGGATGACAGCATTTCGTATATGATGGCTGCTGTTCGGAACTCCACCCCCGTTGAAACAAGCCCGCCGACAAAACGGTTATAGAGCGTAATGGCAAAATAGAATCCGATGAACAACAGCGCCGACACGATCAACAAAATCACGAATGTTCTTGTCATCTGGAGTTCCTCCATTTCTAATATATGCAACGCTTTCGCGGCAATGGACCGGCAAGTACAGCGGCAGCTAGAAAAATAGCAAGTTCAGCAAAATGGTCAATGCAATCGAGAGGATAATTGAAATCAATAAACTTCCCATACAGGAAATGCGCATAAAAAAGACCGCCTTTCTTTCAGATCGCCATCAGGAAGAGGGTGGTGGATCAATGACAAGCAAATTGGATGAGCTGGTGATGCTTTTAGGTAGTTTACCCGAAAAAAGTGCGGGGCTAACCTTTCAAACCGGGGGAGGAAGAGGTATGCTATTGGCCAAGCAAAACGCGAAAAATGCCATAGCTTTGTCGAATTTTGTCTTAATTTCTTGGTTTCTTTAAAAAAACGGATGCTATTTTTAATGTTTTTTGTTACAATCGTGTTACGAATAGATGTCCGGAGGGTAACATGGCTAATTACAATCAATTTTCAGACAGTAATCCGCATAATGAATCCAATCGAATCGAAGCGGAAAAAAGCAACGAAACCGGTGCTGAACCGCCAAATTTTCGACCTAATAAAAAAGATCCAGAACGCCGCAAACTTTGGCTGAAGGCCGGTGGCGGTATTTTACTGTTGTTCATCCTATGGAATGTGTATTCCTTCGCGAGTTATGTTGCTCCGTGGAGTGATGAACGCTCTACGGAAGATGCCAAACAAGATGAAATCCAGCAATACATTTTCCAGAGCGAGAAGAGCGAAGAAATGCTCAAAGAAGTGAGCAATTCACTTATCCGCTTGTATGACCACAACTCGCTCACGGAATTGCACATCAATGAGATGGAAGAAAAGTTGGAGCAATTGTCCAAAGAACTCGATACGGACGACCCGCGTCTTGAACAATTGGAATCCTACCATTTTGCCCAAATCGAGTTGACGCGTGAAATGACGAAAACTTTGCAGAAAAACCATGTCGAAGAAGTCCATGAGAGACTGGATGAGATCCTGGACCGCCAAAAAGAGAAAGCGGACGACAAAGCCGAAATCTTGATTTCTCTTATGGAACAGGAAGACATTAGATATGAACAGAAGGCAGACGGTTCAATTGCCTACGAATAATCCATACTGGAAAAGCTCCTTCGAAACCCTGCATGGGTCAAGAAGGAGCTTTTTTCGTGCAGGACGCGTGTAGCTCTTTGTCAAATTACTGTGTGAAAGCTTGAAATAATAGATTGAGAAAAAAGCCCTGTAATTCCAAATGCTGAAAACGGGTATAGGGGGGAAACACCTATTTCTCAAGGAGGGATTTCATGGATACCCAACAATACAAAGTGAAGGCTGGTCGTAAAGTGGATTTAGCAGACTGGCCGACACATGAAGATAAAGGAAGCGAATCCGAACAAATCGAACAGCAATTGAAGGAAACGATCGAAGAACTGAAAAAATGGCATGTGCGGCTTCATGCAGAAGAAGAAAAAGGCATCGTGGTGGCTCTTCAGGCTATGGACGCGGCTGGAAAAGATGAAGCCATCACTTACCTGTTCTCGAACTTGACCGCCCAAGGGCTGAAAGTGACGACGATCGGAAAACCGACCGAAGAGGAATTGAAGCACGATTATTTATGGCGCTTGCACAAAGCTTTGCCGGAACGCGGGCAAATCGGTATTTTGAACCGTTCCCATTACGAAGAAGTGATTGCGACGCGTGTCCATAATCTGCTTGAAGAAGAGCCGCTGCCCAATCACTTGATCGACGGTGAAGTTTGGAACCGTCGCTATCGCCAGATCAATGATTTTGAACGTTATATGTTTGAAAACGGTTTTCCGTTTGTGAAGTTCTTCTTTAATATTTCCAAAGAAGAACAAACCACGCGCCTGCTTGAACGCATGAAGAACCCAGAGAAAAATTGGGAGTTTTCCTTCAGTGATGTCGAAGAACGCGAACATTGGGAAGATTACCAGGACATCTTCGGGGACATGCTGACACACACTTCAACAGACCATGCCCCGTGGTATATATTGCCGGCAGACGATGAGATGTATTCCCGGTTGATCATCGCTCGGGTAATGGTGGAAATATTGGAAGGCATCAAACCGGAATTGCCAGAAATCAGCGGCGAGCAAAAACATAAGCTCGAGCATTATATCGATAAGCTTGAACAGGAAGCGAAATGACAAAACCCGAAGCAGCCTTGGCTGCTTCGGGTTTCTTTATTGGCCATGATTTATTGAAACAATAGGTAATCATTTTCGGAAATGAATTCGTAGCTTAAATCGATGAACAAGAAGCATTCGTCCGATAGCGGATAGCTGAATGTGCGGATCATTTCCCCTGTTTCGATATCGGCATAGATGTCCGACAGCCGTCCCTTGTGGCTAGCTTTCATGAGCATCATGTTCTCCAGGAAATATGGGCGGAAAGCCCAATGGGAACCGATTTGCTGCGGTTCGCTTTGCCAGATGCCGGCCGTTTTCCGAAAGTTGGAGGAAACTTGCTCCCCGTCGCCGTTGCAGATATAGATGCGGAAACTTTCCGCTTTGAAATGCGGCAGTACTTCCTGGATGAACAGGTCGGCAAAGTCTGGGCTTTGCCATTTGCCCATCAAGCGCTTGAGTTTTTCTTCGGAACGGGCAGTATAGGCCAAGCGTTCGCCAACCATCGCTTTTTCGCGGTGGACGAATTCCTTTACTTTATCGCCCACGTGGATGGACAAGGAATCCGTCGTCAGCAGGGTCGGGTCCGGATGGGCCAGATAATAGCCCTGGTAATAATGGCCGCCATGTTTCCAAGCGAAATACAATTGATGGTTATCTTCTATATATTCGTATAACAGGCGTGCGCCGATGCGATGGGCGAGCATCGATAACGAATGGATGATGTCCTGGAATGCATCGGGCTGATGGTGGCGGCTGATGCTCATATCGATTTTCAGGATATGCGGCCGCAACTGCCGGATGCGGTCAATATTCGAACTTTTTGCGCCCACATGGTCGACTGCAATCTGGATGCCGTAGGTTTTGAAATACAACAGCAAGTGATTGAGTGTATCAAAGTCATCATTGAAATCGTGTTCGGTAATTTCAAGGACAATGCGTTCGAGCGGAAAGCCGCGTTTGCGGTACTCAAGCAAGGTCTTCAGGAAATCTTCGCCGTCTCCTGCCATCAGCTGGCGGGCGTTGCGGTTGATGAACAACAGGCAGTCGCTGTTCTGAGCCAGCAATTGATCGAGTGCCATTTCGAGCAGCCTTTGGTCCACTTCAGTTTTATACTCGTCCGGAACTTCCGGGTCGTTGAAGAATTCGCCGAGTGATTTGGTTCCGCCCGGTTCTATGTAGCGGCCGAGCAGTTCGTAACCGATGACGTCGTGTTTGACGGCGCTGATGATCGGCTGGAACACCGGCATGATTTTGTCCATATTGTCGATGATGTCTAACGGATCCATAATATCTCTCCTTGCCGTGCACTGTCTTGTTCTATTTTAATCTTAATTTTTCCAGCATTCAATTGCAGCTTTTGAAACACCATTCAAATGACGAATATTCCGTGAATGAAAAGAAACTGTAAATCCAACCAGAAGTACTTGCTTTTCTATAATGGCACCCCCTATAATGTGAGTCGCTGCCTTGCCCCATCGCCTTCAACGGAATGCGGGCATCGCTCATTACCACTAGATGAACGGAGAATACAAAATGGACAAACTTTACCGCCTCGGGGCAATTTTTATTGCTTCCATTGTTATGGCGATCGCTTTCAATATGTTTTTGCTGCCACATGAAATTTTATCAGGAGGCGTTACCGGCATCGCCATGATCTTTGGTTTGCTGACACCGATTAACTCGGGAATTTGGCTGATTTTGCTCAACTTGCCGATTTTGGTCATCGGTTGGATGAAGCTCGGCAAGACTTTTATCGGCAACAGCATTTTTTCGGTAGCTGTGACGTCGATTGCCATGCTCTACATCCCAATTGTCCAAGTGACAGAAGACGCATTGTTGTCATCGGTCTTCGGCGGCGTCATTTCAGGCGCTGCAGTCGGGATCATCATCCGCTTTTACGGTTCGACCGGCGGTTTTGATGTCATCGGCCTGTTGCTGACAATGAAACGCGACATCCCGCTTGGTTTCATGGTATTCACTTTGAACAGCGGCGTCGTGTTCATCTCGGGCTTTATCTTCAACTGGGAGCTTGCGATGTACACGATGGCATCTATTTATATCACGGGCATCGTCGTTGACCGTATCCATACGCGCCATATCAAGCTTAGCTTGATGGTCGTGACGGCAAAAGGCGATGAAGTGAAGAAGAAACTATTGACGAACCTGTACCGCGGCATTACGGTTACGGACGGGGAAGGCGCTTATACCGGCGCCAAGGTGAAAGTGCTGCATAGCGTCATCACCCGTTACGAGCTGGCATTTGTCCGTCCCTTGATCCGGGAAATCGATCCGAATGCCTTCGTCAGCATCACCGAGACGATGGAAGTGGTCGGGAACTTCCGGCGAGATGAAAACTATAAGAAAAATCCGATGTAATGGGAAAAAGCCGTCCAGAAAAAGTGCGAAGACACTTTTCGGGACGGCTTTTCCTTTGCTTGCTGAATTCCTGACATCACTGGCGACTACTGCGCTTCCTTAACAAACACGCGATACACCACTTCATCAAATAAAGCGCGGCCATGTCCTGGATAAATCTCGCGGTAGTGAAAGTTTCGGCGCGTTAAGGCATTCGCCAACAGGAAATGATCGATTTTCCTGAAAGCTTCCCCGGCCGGTTCAAGCTTTTTGGAGCTGCGCAATTGAACCGATAGCCCATCTTCGA
This sequence comes from Planococcus rifietoensis, assembly GCF_001465795.2. Classification (NCBI taxonomy): domain Bacteria; kingdom Bacillati; phylum Bacillota; class Bacilli; order Caryophanales; family Caryophanaceae; genus Planococcus; species Planococcus rifietoensis. The sequence continues at coordinate 597,896 of NZ_CP013659.2, forward strand.
ACTCCTCAAATGCCACTTCGGGAAGCAGCGGGAACTTTCGCTCTTTGTGGATCAGATTGAACGCACGGTCGATCGTATCGTTATCGATGAAATCCGGCTGGCGGACCATCAACGAGAAAGTTGCCGGCAGCCCGTCCTGGTTTTCTGCATGGTGGAGCGTTTCCGGCGGATAAATGGAGTAATCCGCAAACCCAGGCGGACAATAGCCGTGCCCTGGCATCGCCCGAACCGCTTCCGACAGGGCAGTCAACACGCGAAGGCGTTCGTGAAAATCTTCGGACCCGATGCTTCCACGGCCGTCGATGACGAAATAGAATTGTTTCGGAATGTGTACGGCATGGGCTTCGGGGGCAGGGGCATATAATTTTCGTTCCTCCGTTTTCCAGTCCTGCATCATCAATTCACTCCTCTATTCGCGGAATTCCAGTTCTGTCATCCAAGTGGCAAGATGGGCTTTCGTATTGGCGTTCCATTCGTCGTTGATGTCTTTCAACAATAAAACTTCAAAATCCGTAAATCCATCGTGCTGGACGAAGGTCGGGGTGAAGGCTGGATTCGTGATAGCAATGCTTGAGCCTTCTGCAGTTTCCAGTTTTTCGATATTCACATGGGCAATTCCGCCAATCCGCCGTTCGACGCCTTTTTGCCCAGATAGGAAATTGCCGAGTGAGTAAAAGGCGAAGCTGCGGCGGCCATCTGCAGTGTCAATCCACGCAGGCGGCTGCAGGACGTGAGGGTGATGGCCAAGAATGATGTCTGCGCCATTTTCCGCGGCAAAGCGGGCGAGTTCCGTTTGTTCTTGTGTTGGCATCGGTTCGTATTCATTGCCGAAATGGAGGCTTAATACCGTCACATCGGAATGCTCTCGTGCATACGCCAAATCCTGTTGGATCAACTCCCGGTCGATGCGATTGACTAAATACGGCCGACCGTCGGGTGTTGGAACTCCGTTGGTGCCGTATGTATAGGATAAAAATGATAAAGTGATGCCGTTGCGCTCGATCACCGGGATGTCGGCACGCTGTTGTGCGGACAGATGAGAACCGGTTGACACCATGCCAATATTCCGCCAATGGGTGATGGCGTTCTCGATTGCCTGGACGCCGCGGTCCAAGGTATGATTATTTGCCATGGAGACAACATCGACTCCGGCATTTTTCATGGCATCCCCCAGTTCGAACGGGCTATTGAATGATGGATAGGTAGAGACACCGATTTCGCTGCCGCCGATAATGCTTTCGGAATTGGCGACGGTGATATCGGAGGATTCGAGAAAGGGCTGGATTGGCGCAAACATGGAATCAAAGTCATACGCGCTGCCTGTTCTAGCATCTTCATAAAGAGGCTCGTGGATGAGTACATCACCGATTGCCGACAAGCTCACGCGGTGGTTCCTCGCCAATCGCTCAGGCATCACCGCAAGCGGAGCAGCGCGCGCGGTGAATTCGTGCGCGGCGGAGTCAGCGGCAGATGGCTGTTCACCGCTGATAGCCAAAGTTCCAAGAGTGGCCAGGCATACGATAAACCATTTTGGTAAAGTCGCCATGAGTCAATTCCTTTCGGGCGTCCTGCCTTAACTAGCAGGCGGGGACAGCTGGTATTCGTCAGATTGATTGATTTCAGAATACTATAACCGTGAGGAAATCACTAGGCTTTTTCTGGTTGCGCTATGATAAATAGCCTGTTTTTATCTAAGGGCACACACGAAAACGAGCTGAAGGCGCAAATGATTCACATAATGATAAAGAAATAGATGATGACCATGATGATCATGATCGACAGCATCGTGGAAATCATGCTGATGCGCAGGTTCGAGGAATAGAAGGTTTCTTGGATGATCTGCTGGCGTTTTTCCCGGTAAGTGCGCGTAGCCGTGAAAATGATGACCAGGCCAAAAACACAAGCGAAGATGCCGAGAATGATCGTAAACAAATCGACAAAGGGATTGCGTACGACGCCCATCGTGAAATGCAGGCTCGTCGCAAGGAAGCCGACACCGACGATGGAGATCGCCGTGCGGATCCAAGCGAGATAAGTGCGCTCGTTGGCAAGATGCTGCTGGGTATAAGTTAGTTGGTTTGCTTCTTTCCGATAGGATTGCCGTG